>NZ_JABXKM010000029.1 GCF_017115025.1 Nostoc sp. NOS(2021)
GAGGGGGGTTGGGGGTGGGGTTCTTGTACCTTACAAGGGCCGAGAACCGCTATAGCTTGTTTCTTAATCCCAAATCACCAGAGGGTGATTATTTTTATGGATTAGACTGTTGTCTGTTTTCCTTCACTTGGCGCAACTGTTCTACTAATTTTTGCTCAGATTCAGTAGAGGATGTAGGCTGACTACTATTGACTTTCGGCAGCAATAACGGTTCGGAAGTAGTAGCTGCCGATGAAGGCGTGGGCTGATTATTTATGATTCCCAATTCAGATAATGGTTTGAGAGTACCTGTCGGTGAGGACAAAGGCTGGTTATTTCTGATTCGCAGATCAGGTAATGGTTTAAAAGTAGCTGCTGGTGAGGGCGTAAGCTGATTGTTATTGATTCCCGGTGTAGATAATGATGAGGGCTTTTGCTCTTCAGTAGTTCCAGTAGTGTTGCTAATGTTGTTTTGGAAACGTAGGTTAAATGGATAGGAACTAATCTGTTTATCTCCCTTGGGGGATTGCTTGTTGAAGTATTGTCTTGCTTTTAATTGCAATTCCGGGGAAACTAACTTGTCTTGAAACTTGATATCTAAGACCTTGCCATCACGATCTACCACTAATACACCCAAAACAGCACCTTCAAGATTCGGCTTATTTGTGGGTAATGTTTGGCGGATGACTGGTTTTTGTTCAGCGTTGGGGTATTCTTGCTGGACTTCTTTTCTCAGGTTTGTGTAGGAGTCTAGCTGTGCAATCGCCAGTTCAGTTCCTTTTCCAGATAAACCGGGTGTCTTGAGCGTGGTTGCCCTAGTTAGGGTTAAGCTATCCCCAGCCCTTTGAGCTTGTTTGAGAGAACTTATCAGCGGGTTTTGAGCAATTCTAGACGCATCATTAGCCGGTTGCATCATCTGTGGAGTCCTATTTCCCTGTGCTGTTGCAATGGGGCTAATGTCAGATAAGTTTGGAGATTGGGCATTCCGCAGAATATCATCAGGTATTTGCTGCGACTGCAATTCTGGCAACCTATTTAGAGCCAGTGGCTTAGGTGGCTCGTATTTGGTGGTACTCTCATTCACACGAGGAACTGATGGAGAGAATTTGGCGCTGGTATTGTATTTAGAACTGTCAAATTTAGAGGCATCAAATCGCAAATTATCACTAGGAATCATCCGCAAAGACTGCCTTGTAGGCAAGGAAGAAACCCGATAGCTATTCGATGATGGGGGTAGCGGAGGCAGTACTAGCTGACTGGATGGCGCTGGTGCCAATGGGGGTAATAGAGTTTGGGCGCTAAAGTTTGGAGGAGAAAGTTGCGCTACTGGAGGCAATTGTTGTAAACCAACTTGGGGTGTGCTTTGCGGCAACCGGTTTTGGTCGGCTTGGCTAAGTTCCAAAAGTCCGACGGTTTTGGATGATGCTGTTTCTTTGGGTTTGCTAGAATCCATAGGCATCAATGGCACAATCATGGCGATCGCACCGTGGATGCCAAGAGAAGCTATAGCTGCTATCCCAATTGGCTGGCTTAAGATTTCTGGTATATTTTTAAACACGGAGACGTAAGACATAGCTGTTATCGTTCACTCGGCTCAGTTGCAGTTGACTAGCGATTTTCTCTTTTTGACTATATTGCAAGATATTGCAATATATGCGTCCCTCTAAGGGAATAATAACTTCCGATCCTGGCAATCAAAACGCCAAAATTGCCATTTCTTCAAGTTTTTAATTGCTCAATGACGCTGTATCATATCTTCCAATTTGAGCTTGCTAAAGAGATATTTGAAAAATTACTACTTTTGATTTTTTATTTTTATGACGCACACAATTAAGATTAATATCTGGGATATTTATAAATTTTAAGTGAACGCACAAGTTTGAGTACATCACAAAACCTGCTGAAGTTGCCTTGTTTTTTCTACTGTTTTCCAGTCAACTAGGCTTCTATGGCAGATGGCACACTTGCTTGTCCCAGAGTAGGCCCTATGTGAAAATACTACCACATTAGCGGCCCTTCAAACTGTTGCAAATTGTACAATTTTATTGACATTCTAGCCCTAAACCCCACGAAAGCTATTTAGGTTTTTATAAAAGGAGTCAGTCGGGCGATCGCAATTTTAGCTCTGAATCCTGACTACTTCTTCGTCAAAAAAGTTCAAACCCTCAGTCATTGCATCCAAAATTTAAAATGCCGTTACCGACAGTTATTTTGCCTGGATATCTAGAAAGCGCGATCGCTTACCGTCAACTAGAACAATCCCTACAACAGTTACATTTTCCCACGATTACAGTACCACTGCGACGACGTGACTGGCTACCCACCATTGGAGGAAGACCAGTAACACCGATTCTGCAACAACTCGATCTTACAATCAAGCAGACATTGCAGCAACATAATGCTACTCAAGTTAATTTGATTGGTCACTCAGCCGGAGGTTGGATATCCCGCATCTACATGGGAGAAAAGCCCTATTTGGTACGTGGTGATGTCAAACCATTGATCTGGGAAGCGCATCCCCTGGTTGCGACTCTGATCACCTTGGGTACACCCCATATTAGTCAAGAACGCTGGACACGCTTCAATCTGGATTTTGTCACCAATAACTACCCAGGAGCTTTTTACAAAAACGTTCGTTATGTTTGTGTCGCTGGCAAAACTATCTTTGGAGAAAGGCGGCCTGGTAGTTGGTTAGCTTACAGTAGTTACCAATTAACCTGTGGTAAGGGTAACACTTGGGGAGATGGAATCACACCCATCGAAGCTGCTCATTTGGAGGGGGCAGAAAATCTGGTGATAGAAGGTGTGAGGCATTCTCCCAGAAGTCCTGGAATTTGGTATGGTTCAGCAGAACCCTTAAAAGCTTGGGTGCAATATTTGATGTGAACTACTCCTAGTTGCCTACGGCTGAACTAGGAGCTTCTGTAATCACGGGGGAGTGCCCAAACTTAGACTTTCGTCCAAGTTTAGGACTTACCTCCCCTCCTACAGCAGAGACGGCTGAACCTTCCGCCTTTATCATTCTGATACCCTCTGCTCTAATATTTATCGCTGCGTTTCCATCACGATCATGATGAGTGCCACAATGAGGACAAGTCCACTCACGGACATCCAATGGCATCTCACTCACTTGGTAAAAACAATTAGAACAGAGTTTGGAACTGGGGAACCATCTGTCAATCTCAACTAACTTACCACCATTGCGTTCTAGCTTATAGGCTAAGAAATTAGTAAATGTTCCCCATCCTGCATCAGATATTGATTTTGCCAATTTATGATTACGTACCATGCCTTTGACATGAAGATTCTCTACTATGACAGCTTGGCTATCGCTGGCTAACTTATAAGTAAGTTTATGTAGAAAATCTTGCCGCGAATTACTAACTCGCTCGTACACCTTGGCAAGAACTTTTCTATATTTGTAGCGTGAATTACTCCCTTTGTGTTTACGTGCTAATTTTTTCTGTTTACGTTTAAGGTTTTTCTCATATTTGGCAAGGTGTTTAGGGTTATCGTATTTAGACACTTTTTCGCCGTCAGTAATGACTGCAAAGTGTTTCAACCCTAAGTCAATGCCGTAAATTTTAGCTTCTAAGGTAGCAGAGTTTGCTCCCTGTACAGACGCGATTAATCGCGTCTCTTCAGTCAGGATAGATGCAAGATATTTGCCAGAAGGTGTTCTACTTACAGTAACAGTCTTTATTATCCCCTCAATCGATCTATGTATTTTGGCTTTGACTATCCCAATATTACCGGGAAGCTTGACATCACCATCTACAATCTTGACGTTTTGAGGATATTGAACAGACTGTTTTCCAAACTTAGATTTGAACTTAGGAAATCCAGCACGTTTTGCAAAAAAGTTTTTATAAGCTGTAGTTAGGTTGAGTGTAGTAGCTTGCAAAATTTGACTATAACAATTGGCTAACCACGCCGTATCAAGAGCTTTCTTGAGTCCGGGTAAAAATGCGTTGAGTGCTACACGGCTAAGTCCCTTACCCGTCTCCTTATAAGTCTCAATAGATTTATTTAGAGCATAATTCCACCACCATCTAGCGCAACCAAAAGCCTGTGCTAGTTGAATTTGCTGATCTTGTGACGGATATAATCGGACTTGTACAACTTTGTGTAACACTTAACATCACCTCCTTTGCCTATTTGTTATAACACAAATATATATTCTGGTAAAACAGTAAAATAAAATAATTGGGGATTCGTGATACATCCCCACCTTATGAGTACATTGAAGGTGGGGACTTCCGCGACTCGTTAAAAAACTTTATCTTTTTTGGAAAATTGCAACATTTATTAATATTTCTTAGCTAAAATCGTAATAAGAATAAATACTTAGTTAAGAACAGGAGGGGTGAGCCATGCAAAGCACCCAGTTCGATCAGATTTGGCGACGAATAGCGACGATATTATCAGTCGTGATTTTGACTTTGTGCTTAATTTATGTATCTACCGGAGTTTTGCTTGCTTTTTACTATGAACCGACAGCAGGCGGAGCTTATAACTCCTTAAAGATGATTAATACACAACTGCCATACGGCTGGCTGTTTCGGAGAGCGCATGATATTGCTGGTAATGCGGTAATTGCGATCGCCTTAGTTCAAATTGTGGTGATGTTTTTAGGTCGGCAATTTCGCAAGAGTTGGCTAGCTGCTTGGATTAGCGGGATTTTGTTGACCCTAAGTGCGATCGGGCTGGATTGGACAGCGATGATTTTAGATTGGACTCAGGAAGGATACTGGCGTTTTAGCATTGAGTTGGGAACCATCGAAGCCATTCCTTTTATTGGTGGGCAACTGCGCGAGATCCTGACTGGCGGTGGAGCCATTAATACAGTTACCGTCGAACACCTTTACACAATACACAGTTATCTGATTTCGGTGGTGACGCTTATTCTTGCCATAGTAAATTTATCAGCTTTAGTGTGGCAGGAATGGCAAATGTATCAAGCTGAGTGCGAAGTTAGGAGTTAGAAGTTATTCAATTTTGGATTTGAGATTTTAGATTTTTCCTTCAATCTAAAATCCAAGTTGCGCTGTAAGCGCACCAAAGGTGCGACCCAAAATCTAAAATTGGGCAAGGGATAGGTCTTCAACCTCTGGTAACTTTTCTAGAGAGAGGGGAGTGGATTGGGTAGCACCAGATAAGCGTTTTAAAAGGCTAGGTCTGGGGTCATGTAACAGGTAAATAATGCGATCGCCAACTTCCCAATCTTGATTAGCTGGGATTACCTGTAAGCGTTGTTCTCGTTCTACCAATAGCGGTATCAACACCCCAGTCCGAATCATTTCTTGGATGTGATCATATTGAGTGGAAAATTCCAACTCATTCAGCGTGGTTGTCCCTAGTTTGACTCGCCCATCATTCAGATATTCATTCCAAGTTTTAATCGCTAAGTCTGGGATAAAAGCTTGATTAACTTTATTACTAACCGAAGTACTGGCTTGCGGATCGCGGGGGAAAACAGCTAAGACACGCGGCGGATTAAACTCCTCAGCTGCTCGTTGAGCCAAAACAAAATTCACCTCGCCATTACTTGTCATCGCCAAAAAAGTACCCATAGAGGCAAGTCCTGCCTCTTCCAAAACAGCAGCATCCAGCGCACTGCTGGCAATCACCCGGAGATTTTGCGCCTCGGCTTGCACAAGACATTGGGGGTCAGTATCAATCATGACTACGTTTTCCCCCCGTTCTTGAAAGAACCGGGCAATCAAAAGACTCAAGGGATTACAACCCACAATCACTGCCCCAGTTACATCTTTGGAGGTGATTTGCAGCCATTTAGCAACCCAGCCAGCTGTTAACCCTTGACAGACAACAGTCATGATAATTGTCAGGAATACTAGAGCTTTGATGGAATCACCGCCGTTAATGCCGCGCTGTGTCAGCGAAATCGCAAAAAAAGAAGCTACGGAGGCGGCAACAATTCCTCTAGGGGCAACCCAGCTTAAAAATAGTTTCTGTCGCCAGTTTAGGTCGCTGTTCCAGGTACACAAGAGGATATTAATCGGGCGAACGACAAACATTAATACCAAAACGGTGAATAAACTACCCCAACCCAAAGCAAAAACACTAGCAATGGATAGGTCAGCAGCTAATAAGATAAATAGCACCGAGACGCTGAGAATTGTCAGCTGACCCTTAAAGCTCCGTAATAGACGTTCTTCTGGGACTGAGGAGTTAGCAAAGACCGCTCCTGCAACTACTGTTGTCATGACTCCCGATTCACTGCGGATCATTTGCGATAAGCTAAACAGGCTCCAAAGTATCGCCAACACCACTAAGTTTTTTAGCTCGAATGACAGAAAACTGGCGCGTTTGAAAATCAAACTCATCAGATAACCGCCAGCACCACCAATTGCTCCACCAACACCCAGGCGCATCAGTAAACCGACGATCGCATTAATCGGGTCAGCATCGTCGTTCAAAATGGTATCGAGGACAACGAAGGCGAGGATAGCCCCTACAGGGTCAATTAAAACCCCTTCTCCTTCCAAAAGTGTTGCCACTTGCCGATCTACATTGATTTGTTTGAGCAAAGGGCCAACAACGGTTGGGCCTGTCACCACAACTATCGAAGCATAGAGAAAAGCTATGTTCCAGGGAAATTCACCCAGCCAGTGGGCTGCCATACTCCCACCAAGCAATGTGATCAGCGTTCCGAGACTGACAAGCAATTGCAGGCTGACTGAAACTCTGCCTAACTCTCGCAGATCCAAGTTAAGTCCGCCTTCAAACAAAATTATTGCCGTTGCTAAGGCGACAATAACTTCCAGTCCACTGCCTAGCAAATGGGGATGCAACAGTCCTAGACCATCAGAGCCAAAGAGGATGCCCAATAGCAATAACAAGACGATGCTGGGTACACGAAGGTATGCAGCCAACACCTGAGCGCTAATGCCTGCAAAGACAGCGATCGCCATCTGTAGGGTAATTTCAAAAGATGCTTCCATGTTGTAGATTTTGAGTGATTTATTTCAAAATCTTTTGTAAAAAACCGTAGATATTAACTTTACAGGGTACAACATCATACCCTTTCTCCCTTGCTGAATTTAGCGTTTTTTCGATCTGTGTATCCCCCAAAATTCCCAGTGCCGGACGCTGACGCACCCTGCGGCTTTCCGCAGAAGCATCTACGGAATTCTTTTTGTGTCTCCATGTCTTTGTATCCTTTTCAAGCTTTTGCCTCCACCCAGTTTAGCTGCCACAAACTTTTTTTGGCAAAAGCTGTTGACAAGAGCAAGGAAATTCGTTACCTTATAAAAGGTCTGAGTCCGATGCCCCCATCGTCTAGAGGCCTAGGACACCTCCCTTTCACGGAGGTAACGGGGATTCGAATTCCCCTGGGGGTACTAAAAAACAATAAAAAGCAAAAGCTTTTTTATTCCAAATCTAGGAAGCAAAACTATCATTCAGGAGGAATCCTGAATGATAGTCTAACTAGACACAACGTTCTTTGCTGGCTAACTCTCCTACACGTTGGTGAATAGCCAGAAGATTTAACTGCAAATCTTTGCTCAGGCGATTTTCAATGATTCCTACTGGCATCGTGAGTTTAGGCCAAACTTGAATTGTATAGCACAGATTTGTTCCTATATACTCACCGAGGGAATAAGGCTCTAAGCACCAGCGACCAGAAAAGCCTTTGAAATCTCCTTCTACCATGCGAAAATTAATTTCCTTGGGGAAGCATTCTTCCAGATCCAGAACTACCCGCGCCCAAAAGTTGAAATTTAGTAAGCGCTGGGAGCCTACTTGCTCCAGTCGAATTCCACCATTGGGATGCTCGATTAGACGACTCTTGGCGAGGTTGGGGAGAAAGTCAGGCAAGGCTTCATAATCTGTCAGAACCTTCCAGATTTGTTCCACTGGGTGGGGAATTTGGACTTTAGCAGTAATTCGCCGTTGCCGCTCTGCTATTTTCTCAATTTCAACTTCTACCTTAGCCGACAAAGCAACTGGATGAGTAAGTAAATCCTCCTCTAACTTGGTGTCATCAGTGGGAGACAGGAAATCAGGGTTCTCTGTGGTGTTTTGTTTTTTAGTCACTTTCAGAATTATGGTTTGCTTTCGTCAGAAAACTGAGGCAGAGTCAGGGTGAAGCAAATTTCGCTCTGCTCAGAATCCGAGATTTGGAGACTTTCAACAGCGATCGCTCCATTCAGATGCTGCACTAAAGACTTGACTAGAGCAAGTCCTAAGCCAGTTCCTGGAGTCCAGCGCCCTTTTCCACGACGGAACTTGTCAAAGATGTAGGTGGCTTCTTCTTCGGAGATGGCACGTCCTGTATTCGTCACCTTCATGATAACTTGATCTATTTGTTGATCAACTCGGTGAGCAGCTTTCAAGTGGACGATGGTATCATGCTGTGAGTATTTACAGGCATTTGTTAACAACTCTTGGAGAATGCGGTCAAAACTCTCTAGTTCAGTTTGCAGTTTTAGCGACTCCTGTGGTAAATCTACAGAAATCTTTAATCCCTTTTCTGCGAGTTTTTTCTCAAAAGATACTGCTATATCCTGGATTCTGGTATTTAAATCTATAGTTTCTAATTGTGGAGCTTCGTGAGGCGACTCTAGTTTTTGCAGTGTCAACAAGTCATTAATCAAGTTGATTTCCTTTGTACATTCCTGCTCTAGGATATCCAGATATCTAACTTGACGCTCTGGTGCTATTCCTGGCAAACGTAAATTCCGAATTGACATCAGCATGTTTGTCAAGGGATAGCGCAAGCGATCGCTCATGTTGCTCAAAAATTCATCTTTGAGTTCGTTAAGTTTCCGCAGCTGCTCAACATACTGCCGTGTTCTTTCATGCAATTTTGCCTGTAGTTCCAGACTGCTCTTGAGTTTCGCTGTCCGTTCATCTACCAAAGTTTGGACTTGACGCAATGTCTGTGACTGAATTATGGCGTTACTCACTTGAGCACAAACCATTTCCACAAGATTTAATTCTGCTGGTTGCCAACTGCGAATCACAGATTGCTGTAGCACCAAGAATCCTAAGATTTTACCTTGACTCTCTAATGGCATTAACAGTACCGCAGGCAATTCCTCTACTGCAAATAATGGAGCAGCTGTCGAGGTATAGTTTTGGTCTGTATAATCATCGAAAATTACTGGTTTTCCAGAATCCATGAAGGCACGCTGGCATAAACCACAGTCTGAAATCAAGAAAGACTGAGCTAAAGTGTCTAGTTTACTAGTGCGAGAACTTTGTGTTTCCCTAGCCCATTCACCGATCACGGTAGCTTTAGCTTTAGGAATTTGTTTTTTAGCTTGAGTCCTAAATAGTGGATCTGTATATTTTAGTAATATAAGCAAGCCCCGATCTGCCTGTAGAGATTCGGCAGTCGAGGCGATAACTAACTGGAGCATTTGATTAAGCTCCAAGTTGCTGCGACTCAATATAGTTAGTTGCTTGATCAAACTTTGATGCTGCTTGCTCTTTTGCAGGTACTGCTCTTGATGAGCAATTAGTTGAGCTTGTGCCACTCCCGAAAAAGCGATCGCGCAAGCCGACTCTACTTCTTTGAGCAATTGTTTATCTGATTCACTCCAATCATAAGGTTGGAATTTAATCAGATTAATCACCCCATTATTATTGCCACCAAATCGGGTGGGAATTGCCAAAACTGCTTTTATCGGTAGTGGCAAATATTGACAACCAATTACCAGACTGTTGTGAATCAGAGAAATGTCTTCAATAGTCAATGGTTGGGCAGCACATTGCAGCACTGGCGAGTGCATAAGCAGCTGTTCCATTGAAAACATCTCTTCTGGGTGTGGCAACCCTAAATACTCATCAGCACACCAATTAGTAGTAGTCGCTTCGTCAGATGTCTCACCCGTTACTGAAACCAAGCAGCAACAATCTACTTGAAAGACAACTCCTAGCAATTGGGCGATATCTTGCATCATCAATGCCGTCGCCGAGCTATTGACAATGATTTGGTTAATCTTTTGTACCAACTGGCGGGCAGGTTCTTCCTGATGCTGCATCAGCTTGACTTGGTAAGGTTGTAGTCGATCTATGTCATCGACGTAATGTGGCGGCGACGATAAAGGCTTTTTCATTCTTGGCACGCCCTCGGATAATAACACCATTGTTTTTGCACCCAACCTCTTGGCATATTCTTCACCGTTAGTTATGTTGGTACACCTTGATAATTGACAAATCTTGTATGAATACTTTCTCTCACCTGTTATAGCCCTTTTCTATCTCAGATGGCCAAATTACCACTGTATCAAGCAAATTGCTACACTGCCACATAAGTAATAAAATACTTAAGATATCCTATAA
Source organism: Nostoc sp. NOS(2021) (assembly GCF_017115025.1). GTDB lineage: Bacteria > Cyanobacteriota > Cyanobacteriia > Cyanobacteriales > Nostocaceae > Nostoc. Next base: position 10,294 of record NZ_JABXKM010000029.1, read on the forward strand.
CTGCTTCAGCTAGCTTATTTTTGACTGCTCTATGTTGAAATAATTTACTAACTCTATCTTGTCTGTAAGTATACATAAACCGTAATTTCTCTGGAATTCCAGCAAAATTGCCCTTAATATCACGTAAAATTACTTATGTTGCTTTATAAATTTTTGTGACATTTTTGTCAAAACTAGTAGGTTTGACAAGCTACTCTTTGATCTCCGTAACTCTCAGTAAAATATCAATAAAACTAAATTTTAAATGCAGCCCAATTATTAGTAATAATAACTGAGCTGCATTGCCTAAATATTAAGACTATCCAGCCAAGCTCTCGACACTCAGAGGAACCATATCGCCATTCCTCGTCAGTCCTAACAACATCGGTTGTTGGGGTTGAATTAGTTGGCCTGTGAGTACACAGCGTTCTTCTTGCTGGGCTGTGGCAGCTATGCTAGCTCGAATGTCGGATCGGGAAAATCGAGGCTTCCACTCACCTGATTTTTGCTGGACATAATTCCAAAGGATATCTCGGATCAGAGCTTGATATCCCTGATTCCCAGCTATTTCTTTGAGCTTATCTTTGAGTTCCCGCTCTAGGCGGATGCTGGTAACTTCCATATCGGTGGTTGGGGTGCGAGCGATCGTATGCATCACTTTTTCTCCTTAGAGGTATAGACAGGATAGTAATACAAGTGTAGTATGTTTAAAGGAATGTTCAATAGGTGAAATTTTCTGTGAAATCCATTTACCCCATCTCTACTTCTTTGTGCGCTACCAATTGCCGAGCCGGTTGGGAATCGGCTGCTATGGGAGTGGAGTATTTATTTATGGGCGATGGTAGCCGAAATTATGGGCAAATCACACAGGGTAATTATGATTTTAGACATCTCAGCATTAGTGCGCTGATTGCAAAACCAGAACTAGATGAACAAAGCGGGGGGTACAGGCAAAGGAATACTGTACCGATATGAGACCAGAAAATTTTCCGGTCAATTCTAACCCCCGCTTCACCGAAAACTTGAAGCGGGGGTTTTTTTATAAGGAGTTAAGCTGTGACGATATCTTCCAGGCGCGGCGCGATCGCAATGCAAGTGTTAGAGCAATCTGTGGTGGTGTTTTCTCAAAATTATTTGCCACTGTGTCAGGTCAATATCAAGCGGGCAATTGTGCTGTTAGTAACCAACAAGGCGCAACCGCTGGGTTTTACCACAGAAGGCGGATGGCGAGTTCACTCACCCAGCTTGGTAATTGATGTGCCAAAACACATTCGCTTGACAATCACTTCCAATGAGCGGATGTGGAAAGTTCCGCCAGTGAATCGGCGGGAAGTGTTGCGACGAGACCATCACAGTTGCCAATATTGCGGCAGCGGTAAACATCTAACGCTAGATCATGTGATGCCGCGATCTAAAGGCGGTTCTCACACTTGGGATAACGTAGTCGCAGCTTGTGAGAGATGTAACTCCCGTAAAGGCGATCGCACCCTGTTTGAGGCTGGTATGCAACTGCGTACCAAACCAAAAGCACCAATGCACCCCGCGATTTCTTTTGCTGAACAGTTTTGGATAGATATGCAAGGAAGCCTGGAATAACAGGAGAGCATAAGGAATGCTGAAATTAACTTACACTGAAAGTAGTTTTGATTTGGAATGTCTCACTCTGTCGCTAGAAGAATGGGTAGCGCAACGAGTGATTTTAGCCCTGCGAGTTGGGCAAAGTTTATGCATTGAACCCAGTACCGCTTCCTTTTTGCTTCCTGTTGATTTGCTAGGAGTAGAAGTACTCAGGGCTGAGGTAAAAAGAGATGACAGAGGAATTATTGCCCTCTGTGCCTGCGATACCGAATATATGGAAGTCACCCTGCGGGGTTCTTGGCTATCAGATAGTTCTAAGGATGCTGTCGGTGTGTTTGTCACCACTATGAGCGATCGCGCTGAGTTCTTTTTGCACAAACTTTGGCAGGAAGCTCAAGAAAGCAGTGCTTCTGTCGTCAGCGAATAAACGAAATGGTTGGGTAAGTAGAATTTCTCACCCTTTATGGGACTGACAAATATAGGACTTACGCAAAACTACACGCTGTAGGGGCAATTCATGAATTGCCCCTACCAGAAAATTAGGGTTTCGGCTATTGTTTGCGTAAGTCCTGAAATAAAAAAACATCTCAAATTTTCTAGTGGGATGGGTGTCCGCACTACGTGCCGCTACGCGAACACCCGTCCTATATTCAGGGCGGGCTTTCCGGCCCACCCCACAAGATGGATAATTTATTTCTTGTCAGTCCCTATTGTCCCATTTCTAGAAGTTCGGGAATTGTCACAAATCGGTAGCCTTGCTGTTTGAGTCCGCTGATGATTAGTGGCAAAGCTTCTACAGTTCTGTGGCGATCGCCACCACCATCATGCATTAAAACAATAGAACCTGGTTTCGCGCCTTTCAAGACATTATTTACAAATGCTTGCGGTTTGGCGTGAGGATCGGTATCAGCTGAAGTTACTGACCACATAATTACAGCGTCCTTCTGGCTTTTGGCGTAAGCGGCTAGTCCGTTATTTAAAAAACCTCCAGGAGGACGAAACAGAGCAGTTTTGACTCCTGTAGTTTTGTATATCAGGTCAGATGTGCGATCAATTTCATTCTTGGCTGTGGCTTCATCCATTCGCCGATACCAATGATGCCAAGTATGGTTGCCAATGGCGTGTCCCTCGGCTACTTCACGCTTGGCTAGGTCTGGATTTGCTTGCAAGGCTTGTCCTACCCAAAAGAATGTCACCTTAACATCATTTTGCTTCAGAATATCCAGCATTTCTAGGGTTGTCTTTGGCCAAGGCCCATCATCAATACCTAGAGCAATAACCTTCTCGTTGTTCCTGGGATGCACCTGATAAACTGTTTTTCCCTGAAATTTAGCTGGGACTGTAAAGGTAAGATTTTCTACTTTGGCTGATGGCGGTAGCTGGGCATTAATTTCGCCCTTTGCTGGATGATCTTGAACTTGTGCAGTATGGATTTTGCTTAAAGGCTTGTTCAACCCCGATTGTGGGGAGATGCCTGGAGCAATACTACAAGCTGTAATCGTAGAGGCGATCGCAACAACACTAATTATCTTTTGTCGCTTGAGGTAGTTGTCTGTCACGTCAGGCTTTTAAATACTCACCCAATCATAACTGTAGTTTGACTTTTCAGAGGGGTTAGCAAGTTCAAACCTAAGCACAAAAGCTTTTCTAGACAATTTCAAAAAAACTTTCTGAAACCCCTTGACACTTCTTGTAGTATTTTGTAGCATGATGTAGTGAGGCGAAAGACAAAGCTTCGCAAGGGTCAAAATCATGTTCTACATCCAACTAAAGGACAGGCGTTGGAATAAACCAAAGTCCCCAGTCAACAAAGCTGCTTTTACTTGCAAACCATCGGCAGTAGAGGCAATAAACGAAAAAAGTTCTAAGTTTGCATTCATCAAAACCACTGAATACATCCGTAATACACAACAGGCTTGCTACCTAGTGTTTCGGTTGTTTTCCTAACAGTTTCTAACAGTAAAAGCTAATTTTTCTGAACCTTGAAAACTAAATAAGAAATGGGCAAGTTCACCAAAAAAATCTGTGCCTAAAAACCTAAAAGTTTAGGCATAGATTCTAAAAAATCGGGGTGTAGCTCAACTGGCTAGAGCGTTCCGTTGTCTGCGGAAATGTTGCGGGTTCAAGTCCCGTCACCCTGGTTGTAGTCCCGTAGGCGAATAGTTTAAGCCGTCAGTCTCTCAAGCTGAAAATTGCGAGTGCGAATCTCGTCGGGACTCCCAAATGGCTGAGTAGCCAAGTGGTCGAAGGCGTCGGTCTGCAAAACCGATATCGTGAGTTCAAATCTCACCTCAGCCTTTGGTGCGATCGCAGTGTAGCTTAATTAGCAAAGCCCCAGGTTCATACCCTGGTATATGCGGGTGCAAATCCCGCCGCTGCCACCAAATGCAGGGATGGTGTAACGGTAACACCTCGTGACTCCAAATCCGATGTTCTGGGTTCAAATCCTAGTCCCTGCGTCAGACAATTTTGGATTTTAGATTGCCAATTTTAGATTACAGCAGAAATCATGTATTTGAACACATCTGTCGTAGGGGCACAGCAGTGCTGTGCCCTTACCGCATGGTCTATTTACCTGAAAATAGCTGTAAAAAATTTAATTTAAAATCTAAAATTCGGTAAATTATGCCCTCGTGGACGAATGGTTAAGTCAGTGTTCTTTCAAAGCACAGATGCGAGTTCAATTCTCGTCGAGGGAATGATTATGGGTCGGTGGCCGAGTCTGGCTGAAGGCGACAGTCTGTAAAACTGTTCTTTTTTGCACGCAGGTTCAAATCCTGCTCGACCCACTATGGAGAGGTGGCTGAGTGGCCCAAAGCGTCCTCCTGCTAAGAGGAAACGGGTAGTTAATACCCGTCGCAGGTTCAAATCCTGTTCTCTCCGTTTTGAGAGTGTGGTGTAACTGGATAACATCTCAGTCTACGAAACTGAAGACTTGAGGGTTCAAATCCCTCCGCTCTCGTTAAGCTAATCGGCATTCAAGTTGCATAATCAGGGCGGGCAAGATGCCCACCCCACAAGATATTGAGAAAATTTTAATATGCAAATTAGATGTGTTTTAGCTTACATGATCTCTTCTCTTTATCCCCTGGTAGCTCAGTTGGTAGTTAGCGCCTGTTTGAAAAACAGGAGGTCGTCGGTTCGATTCCGACCTGGGGGGCTTCGTTGCCTCATAGCTCAATGGTAGAGCAAGCGGCTGTTAACCGCGCGGTTGTAGGTTCGAGTCCTACTGAGGCAGCCATTCATTGCCGGGTGGACGAATTGGTAAGTCGCATCGCTCTGAACGATGAGGTTGCAGGTTCAAACCCTGCCCTGGCAATAAAGCCCTGTGGTGTAATTGGCAACATAGCGCCCTTTGAAGGCGAAGATTCCAGGTTCGAGTCCTGGTGGGGCTGCCAAACTCTGCTCTTGTAGCCCAATTGGAAGAGGCTGCCGTCTCAAAAACGGTATGTTGTGGGTTCGATTCCCACCAAGAGTACCAAAACTTGCTCCTGTAGCCCAACTGGAAGAGGTGGCAGACTTAAAATCTGTTTGGTTGTGGGTTCGACTCCCACCAGGAGTACTAAGCTCTCGTGGCGGAATGGAAGACGCACGCTTACCGAGGATCTAGTTTTTTGCAGGTTCAAATCCTGTCGGGAGTACCAAAATATCTGGGTGTGGCGCAGTTGGGAGCGCGGGAGTTTTGGGAACTCCAGGTCGTAGGTTCAATCCCTACCACTCAGACTTTGCCCTTGTAGCCCAACGGAAGAGGCGCTTCGCTTAGAACGAAGAGGTTGCTGGTTCAAATCCAGTCAGGGGTATTGGTGAATATGCGGGGATAGAGCAACAGTGGCTCGTCGGGCTGCATAACCTGAACATCGGCAGGTTCAATTCCTGCCCCCGTCACCAAAAGCAGTGCTGGTGTAGCTCAATTGGCAGAGCAACTGACTTGTAATCAGTAGGTTGCAGGTTCAATTCCTGTTACCAGCTTGACTAATGCGGGTGTGATGTAACGGCAGCATGAGACGCTTCCAACGTCTTCGTGCGAGTTCAAATCTCGCCGTCCGCTCTGAAACTTGCGGGTGTGATGTAATCGGTAGCATCTGAGTACGCCATACTCAGTGCGTGGGTTCAAGTCCCTCCACTCGCTTGCGTAGTCCTGTAACTCAATTGGTAGAGTGTCTTTCTTACAAGAAGAATGTTGCGGGTTCGATTCCTGCCAGGACTACCAAATATTGGGAGTGTAGCTCAATGGAATAGAGCTTCGAGCTTCTACCTCGAAAGTTGTGGGTTCGAGTCCTACCACTCCCGCCTGAAAATGTCTTTAATTTTGAATTTTGAATTTTGAATTTTGAATTGTTATGGGGTCATAGCTCAAATGGCTAGAGCGCCTGTTTTGCAAGCAGGAGGTTATGGGTTCAAGTCCCATTGATTCCACTGATGGTATCTGAAGCCAAAGTGGTCGAGGCGCTGGTTTGTGGAACCAGTCATAGCGGGTTCAAGTCCCGTCAGATACCCCTGAATGGAAGATGCTGCTGAATGGACGGCAACCAAGCTTGAACCTTGGAGTACAGGCAACTGTAGGGGTTCGATTCCTCCATCTTCCTCTTTTCCACCTGAAGCCGAAAAGTGAGGCGCTGTGCTGATAACACAGAAATAGGAGGGGCAGTACCTCCCTGGTGGATTTATATCTAGCATTGGTGTTACAAGGCTGGCGATGTAAGTATACGATCGCAGCCGCTCATTTCTTTATTTAAATTAACCAGGGTGGTTGGCATAACGGCTGTGCAGATAGCTCTTAACCCGCAGAAATAGGTTCGATCCCTATACCACCCATTAAGCAATTCAAAATTCAAAATTCAAAATTAAGAAATACAATCTTAGCTAGCCTTTTGGCAATTGCTAATATGCAACTTGAATGCACGTTAGCTTATTAATACGAACTAGCGATCGCTAGTTGAGCATGTTGCAATAATATATCTTTATCCAGAGCATGTACGGGATATTGCGGTGTTAGTGCCAGTAGTTTCTCAATTCTTTCTCTGGCTGCCTCCACTACTGATTCGTCTAAGCTACCCTTATTGAGGGAATCGACAAAATCTTCAGCAATCTGATAAGTTCTTTCTATAGACGATGAGTTGATATTGCGCGAGACAATAAACAAGTCGCAGCCTGCATGAATTGACCGCGCCACAGTACCAGCTTTCATAAACATATCTGAGATCGCTTTCATATCCAAGTCGTCAGATACAACTACTCCCTCAAAGCCAAGTTCCTTTCTAAGTATGGTTTTGAGGATAGCCTGGGAAAGGGTTGCTGGCACATCAGCATCTATCCTGGGAAATAAGATATGGGCAGTCATGATTAAAGGAATCTGTACTTCGATTAAAGCTCTGAAGGGTATAAGTTCTCGAAGTCGCAGGTCTTCTAGAGTTAAATTAAGTATTGGTAGCTCAATATGAGAGTCTTTGCTGGTGTCTCCATGTCCGGGGAAGTGCTTGGCGCATCCCAAAATTCCTGACTCTTGAAGTCCAAGGTAGTAGTCACGGGCACCTTGAGTAGCAGTTTCGGGAGTGCTACCAAAGGCACGAGACCCAATGACGGGATTGTGGGGATGGGAAAATATATCTGCTACAGGTGCCCAAGATAAATTTATTCCCAGTGATTTTAGTTCTACTGCTGTGGCTTTTGCTACCTCACGGGCGTGCGATCGCAGCAACAAGGCATGAGGAAAGCGGGTAATTGGCAGTGGTGTCCGAATTACACGACCTCCTTCATGATCGAGAGTGATGAACATTGAATCACGTTCAGTATATTCTCGTATCTGGTTGTTCAAACCTTTGAAGCTTTCCAGCCAAACCTCATAGGGGGTGCCATCCAGAAAGTTCTTCGCGAAAAAGATCACCCCAATTGGTTTCAATTCAGTGAGTGCCCGTTTATCATCATCGCTTAATGTAGTGCCGGAAATACCTAGAATCAGGTGATGTCCAAAGCGCCTTAGCTCCTGCGATACACCCATAATCTTTTACCTATAAGTTGTGCGGTAAACAGCTGAGTTGTTCAATCTAGAGGACATAAACCTTTATCCTACATCCTTATGGGGAACGGGGGAGCTTTCAAAGGTAGGTTTTTTATTCTCCTTCCCATACTGAGCATGGAAATATATCGGGGCTGCTGCCTAAGAGAATTAAGCCAAAATATTCAGCATAATTACTGATGCTGCCAGAGATTAGTTTTCCTGCAAAAGTATTTTTGCGATCGCATCCTGCTATTTTAATAGGTCAAAATTATTGGCAATAGCTGCTAAATACTTAACAGTCAAAATACTTAAACAAAAATATAATTGGTCTTGATTTTTACTGTATTGATGTATTCACTGAAGAAAAATATCCCGAAAATCAACTAGCAGTCTTTAACCAATACCCCAGATATTTCCCAGAGAGCAAATACACGGATTAGCAAAGAAATCAACTACTTTGAGACAACATTTGGGATTAGCTATTTTCAGTCAAAGGAATTACTTTTGTTTCTCTAAATCTCCTGCATGTAAATCTAGATGAAATCCACGCCGCAAAGCTATTGGCAACAATGGTATTGGCAATTTGCCTGGGCAGGTGCGTGTCAGGTAAAATTCCCTTTTACAGAAGTTGTTTGTGGAAGCGATCGCACAATAACTCCCAAATGTAACGGATTGCAACGTATAATGAGAACGACAAAACCATTAAGAAATATTGAAGGGCATTAGGGTTAAATGCGAGTAGCGATCGCGGGTGCTGGTCTAGCAGGACTTTCCTGCGCGAAATATCTCACGGATGCAGGTCATACCCCCATTGTCTTGGAAAGCCGGGACGTACTGGGTGGTCTGGTTGCGGCGTGGAAAGACTCTGACGGCGACTGGTACGAAACCGGGTTACACGCCTTCTTTGGGGCATACCCCAATATGCTTCAATTGCTCAAGGAGTTGGGCATTGAAGACAGACTCCAGTGGAAAGAGCATACGCTGATTTTTAATCAACCGGACAAGCCAGGGACACTATCACGTTTTGATGTTCCAGATATTCCATCTCCTTTCAACGTGATTGCGTCGATTCTTCGCAACAAAGACATGTTGACTTGGGAGCAGAAGATTCGGTTTGCAATTGGCCTACTTCCGGCAGTGGTTCGGGGTCAGAAGTATGTTGAAGACATGGACAAGTACAGCTTCTTAGAGTGGTTGAAAAGGCAAGGTGTTGACGAGCGGGTAACTAGTGACGTTTTTATCGCCGCATGTAAAGCGCTCACCTTTATCAATCCCGATGAAGTTTCGGCAACGATCCTATTAACTGCACTGAATCGCTTTCTGCAAGAACGATATGGTTCCAAGATTGCATTTTTGGATGGTTCTCCCACAGAACGGCTATGCAGCCCTATCGTAGATTACATCACAGAACGCGGCGGGGAAGTGCGGTTGACTGCGCCCTTGAAAGAGATTTTGCTGAACGCTGATGGTACGGTGAAGGGATACTTGATTCGAGGGTTGAATGGGGCAGAAGATGAAGTTTTCACGGCTGATGTGTATGTATCTGCTATGTCGGTTGACCCCATGAAAGTCATGTTGCCTAATTCTTGGAAGCAAATGGAGTTTTTCAAGAAGCTAGAAGGCTTGGAAGGAGTACCAGTGATTAACCTGCATCTGTGGTTTGACCGGAAACTTACAGAAATTGATCACTTGCTATTTTCGCGATCGCCCCTCCTGAGCGTTTATGCTGATATGAGCAATACCTGCCGTGAATACGCCAACCCCAATCGCTCAATGCTGGAATTAGTTCTAGCTCCGGCAAAAGATTGGATTGCCAAATCCGATCAGGAAATTGTGGCTGCAACGATTGCCGAGTTAGAAAAACTCTTCCCCGACCACTTTGGGGGAGACAATCCAGCAACATTGCTGAAATCTCATGTGGTGAAAACGCCGCGTTCAGTTTACAAAGCGACCCCTGGTCGTCAACAGTACCGTCCTGCACAAGTTACGCCCATTGTCAACTTCTATCTAGCCGGAAGTTATACTATGCAACGCTACTTAGGCAGTATGGAAGGTGCTGTACTTTCTGGTAAGCTGACAGCGCAGGCGATTTCTGAGGCTCTCCCGGTAGCAAATTCCTCAAACCTGCAAATGCTCACCCGACCGCCCGCAACGAATGCTGCAACTGCCTGAATCCCCACCGCGCATGAAAACGCTGGTCTCTCTGGACGAGTCCTACGAACTTTGTCGTCACCTCATAGCCAAGTATTCCACGACTTTTTACCTGAGTACTTTGCTCCTGAGCAAAGAAAAACGTCCTGCTATTTGGGCAATTTATGCTTGGTGTCGCCGTTTAGATGAACTGGTGGATGGGCCGGCATCTGCTATCACCACGCCAGAAACCCTAGACCTATGGGAGCAGCAGCTCGAATCGATGTTTGCTGGACACCCATTAGACAACTTCGATGTCGCTTTGGTAGATACCATTCAACGTTTCCCGATGGACATTCAGCCCTTTCGGGATATGATTGCTGGTCAGCGTATGGACTTATATCGCAGTCGTTATGAAACCTTCGAGGAGTTATACCTCTACTGTTACCGTGTTGCTGGCACTGTCGGCTTGATGTCAACAGCAGTCATGGGGTTGGATACTACCAGAAATATAGCTCCGTGGAACCGTGAACAACAGCTATATATTCCCACCGAAGAAGAAATTGCCTTAGGAATTGCCAAGCAACTCACCAACATCTTGCGCGATGTGGGCGAGGATGCCCGAAGGGGACGGATTTACATTCCCCTAGAAGATTTGGCAAGATTCAACTACACCGAACAAGATTTGTTCGAGGGTGTAGTGGATGAACGCTGGCGTTCCCTGATGCGCTTTCAAATCGATCGAGCACGACAGTTTTATCGGAAAGCAGAAAAGGGAATTTCCTACTTATCTTTTGATGGTCGTTGGCCGGTGTGGGCGGCTCTGATGCATTACAGTGGAATTTTAAACGTAATTGAACGTAACGATTATAATGCCTTCACTCGACGCGCCTACGTGCCCCAGTGGCAAAAGTTACGTTCTTTGCCCGTAGCTTGGATGCGATCGCAAGTCCTTTAAAAAATTAGTCATTTGTCCCTAGTCCCTAGTCCTTAGTGTTTTGTAAATAACCAACGACTAATGATCAATGACTAATGACCTATGACTAATTACAAATGACTATTGACTCTCCCCAACAAATCTGCTAACATTATTATTCGTGAGTCAGGAGAGGTGGCTGAGTGGTCGAAAGCGGCAGATTGCTAATCTGTTGTACGGCAGGCAACTCCGTACCGAGGGTTCGAATCCCTCCCTCTCCGTTTTCCAGCTTTTGACATACGGAGTATATCCGTATGCAAAAATAAATACTAATGTAGGGGTAAAAACTTCTACTCCAAAGATGGATGATATGATTTATCCTTTGGAGTCTTGATTCTAAGATGCAGCTAAAATCTAGTTTGAATCTTACTTTTAGGCTCCTAAATATCTGAGGAGTGAAAGTGACTTATGAGAAAAATTAGCGCCGCCTTAACCTTGAGTATAGCGACCCTAACAACTGGGTTCCTAGTTGGGGCTTGTGGTGATACCAGTACCCCCAATGGCGCAGCTAACAACGGAAGTACCGCTACCCCAGCGGCAAATTCAACTACCACAAGCAGTGCTAAAGGGCTAAAAATTGGTTCCCTGCTACCGACAACAGGCGACTTGGCTTCTATCGGGCAGCAGATGGTAGGTTCTGTTCCTTTACTGGTCGATACGGTCAACGCTTGCGGTGGAGTGAATGGCGAACCTGTTAGCTTGGTGCAAGTAGACGACCAAACCGACCCCAGATCTGGTGCTGCCGGTATGACCAAACTAGCAACTTTGGATAAGGTAGCGGGTGTAGTTGGTTCCTTTGCCAGTAGCGTTTCTAGTGCAGCAGTCTCCATTGCCACGCCGAATAAAGTGATGCTAGTTTCCCCTGGTAGTACTAGTCCTATCTTTACTGAAAAGGCTCAAAAAGGCGAATTTAAAGGCTTTTGGGCGCGTACAGCTCCCCCTGACACCTACCAAGCACTAGCTTTAGCCCAACTTGCTAAGAAAAAAGGTTTCAAGCGAGTTTCTACAGTTGTGATTAATAACGACTATGGCGTGGGCTTTGAAAAAGCATTTGTGCAAACTTTTGAGAAATTGGGTGGAACCATCGTTAATAAAGATAAGCCTGTCCGCTACGACGCGAAAGCCCAGACATTTGATACAGAAGCGGCTGCTGCTTTTGCTGGTAAGCCAGATGCAGTCCTGGCTGTACTGTACGCGGAAACTGGCAGTTTGTTCCTGAAAGCCGCCTATCAGCAAGGCGTAGCGAAGGGTGTGCAGATTCTGCTTACTGATGGGGTGAAATCACCTAGTTTCCCAGAACAAGTTGGCAAAGATAGTGATGGTAAATATATTTTAACTGGAGCGATCGGTACAGTACCAGGTTCCAATGGCAAAGCACTAGAAGCTTTCAACAAGCTGTGGAAGGATAAAAAGGGTGGTGTACCAGGGGAATACGCTCCTCAAGCTTGGGATGCGGCTGCCTTATTGACGTTGGCAGCGCAAGCTGCTAAGGAAAATACAGGCGTTGGCATAGCCAGCAAAATCCGTGAAGTTGCTGATGGGCCTGGCACAGAAGTTACCGATGTCTGCGAGGGACTGAAGTTACTTAAAGATGGTAAGAAGATTAACTACCAAGGAGCCAGTGGCAACGTAGATGTTGATGCTAACGGCGATGTCGTCGGTGTTTACGATGTTTGGACAGTAGGAGACGATGGCAAAATCAAGGTAATTGACAAAGTTACCCCTAAGTAGAAAGTTAGGAGTTAAGAGTTATGAATTATGAGTTATGAGTTATGAGTGAAACCATTACTAACTCACCCAATGTGCGACTTATTCTTGAAACCCCGCTTCCATTCCTCTCCCCCACAGTTCGAGAGGCTTTGATTCTTACTCCCCTTCCCTACGAGGGAAGGGGTTGGGCTTAGGTTTGAGAGAAAGTTGCACAATACGGCGTTAACTCCTAACTCCTAACTCCTAACTCTTAAAACCCAGTGAAGTTGTAACCAACTCCTAACAACAAGCCCACATCAGTTTTATCAAAAAATCCGGCATTTACAGCTGCCGTTGCTGTGAATTGAGGAGTTAGAGGCACATCAATGCCAGCAGATGCCAAAAAGGCAAATTTGGAATCATCACCAGTTTTGTAAGCACCACCCACTCCGACGTAAGGTGCGATCGCTAACGGTTCGCTAAAAGCATCTGCTGACTTGAAGGAAAAATCGTAGGTGATCGGAACTAGAATTGTGGTGTTGTCCCCAAATACGGCTGAGGGTCGCACCGATATAGAATTTGTCAGTCCGATTTTGCTAACTACCGCGAAGTTACCGTCGCCCAAAGACGAGTCACCACCACCACTCAAACCAATGTTAGCAGCCACGCCAATATAGCTGCGGCCACCACGGGTAGTTCTACCTAAATCAATATCCGATTGCGCCACTCTGGGAGCAGATGGTTGAGAAGTAGTTTGAGCAGTAGTTTGAGAAGTCGGTTGTACCAACTCAGAGGTGAGCGTCGCAGATGAGGTTGCCACTGTGCCTGGAACAGGTGTGGGCGTTACACTGGCGTTTTCCTGTATCGCAGCATTGGGCAACTGCTGTACTTTAGTTAAATTTGTGACTGTAAATGTTTGAGTTGTTTCTGTAGAGAGATTTTGGCTTGCAGTATCTAGTTCTGTACTAAACTCGTTGGGAGACGCTACGGTTGCGGAAGGGTCGGTTAATGGCTGACTGCTCACCTTGTCCACTGTCTGGGCACTTGCAGATAAGCTGCTACTCAGGACTGCAAGAGCAGCTATGCTTGGCAACCAAAAAACACCTTTACGAACAAAGATAGTATTCACATTCACTCCTAAAACAATATTGCCACGAAAAATAAAGGGTTTTGTTGAGTTAATTCAACAAATTCGGGCAATACTCAAAATTTAACACCAAAAATCGGTTTTTACATCCTGATTTTGCTGAATTTATCTAGTTAGCGCCGTGTGCAACTTTTACTCAAACCTAAACCCCCAGCCCCTTCCCTACAAGGGAAGCTACTGTGTACACACAAGTCGGAAAACCTCATCTATATTGGCTTGAATCTGGTAGTCCTAACGTACCGAAAATCTGGGATGGTGTCGTACCCTCAGCAATAACACACCCTTGTATTTTAGAAGTAGTGGTAGAGCGTAGTACCCCTGCTCTGGAAAGCTTGCTACAGGCAGCAACGACTACATTAGAGTGGCTTCTCGTAGGGTATGGTTGGTCTATTTACGCCATGCTGTACTAAGAATTGCGCTTTATCAGAATAAAAGTTGATTGTGAAGTGATATTACGAAGCTTGCAAAAATATTTAGAAATTGTCTAGAAGGCAAACATGGTTCTAACGTAGAACCTATTAGGAGAGACTTGAGGCAAATGTGATGAGCGGAAATAATATTCAAAAGTATCGGTTTGTCTGTACCCTGACTTTCGGTGATATCTACGGTCAAATAATTGTTTGGTTGATTACAATTACCCTAAGTTTGGCATCAGCCTTGGCGCTGATGGGTGCCAAGCGACCTGTGTACGCTCTAGCAACAGCGGGTCTCGTCGTTCTGCTATCGCTACCTTTCTTGTTGTTTGCGTTTGTCACTACCTTGTTAAATCATATTGAAGTCACTCCTGTAGGGCCTGGAACCAAAATGGAACCCATACCAGGTAATGTGTCTCAGCAACAACCTGTACAAGTAACTAGCTAAAGAGTTAGGAGTTATGAGTTATAAGTTAAGAGTTATGAGTCACTCAATCTGTCCCATAACTCTTGATTTTTAACTCCTAATTTCAAAATTTGTAATAACATCCCTGTCTATAGGCAGGGAATTTTTTTGTAGAGACGCCACGGCAACGATCGCAACGCACCGCCTGATTAATCACAATCACGTCTCTACAATAGAACAGCAGTGGTTTGCAGTCGGGGGCTAATTATGCTGGAACACGATGTGATTATTGTCGGGGGTGGATTGGCAGGATGTCGCGCTGCTGTGGAAATTGCCCGGATTGACCCCAGTTTAAATATTGCTGTGGTTGCCAAAACTCACCCAATTCGTTCCCACTCGGTCGCGGCTCAAGGTGGTATGGCTGCATCGCTGAAAAATGTTGATTCCGAAGATAGTTGGGAAGCACATGCTTTTGATACTGTCAAGGGTTCTGATTACTTGGCAGACCAAGACGCTGTGGCAATTCTCACCCAAGAAGCGCCAGATGTAGTAATTGACTTGGAACACATGGGCGTTTTGTTCTCTCGCTTAACCGATGGGCGCATTGCCCAACGGGCTTTTGGTGGACATTCCCACAATCGCACTTGCTACGCCGCTGATAAGACCGGTCACGCGATTTTGCACGAATTGGTCAACAATTTGCGGCGTTATGGGGTGCAAGTTTATGAAGAATGGTACGTGATGCGTCTGATTTTAGAAGAAAATGAGGCGAAAGGTGTGGTAATGTTCCATCTTTTGGATGGACATATAGAGGTGGTGCGTGCCAAGGCGGTGATGTTTGCCACAGGGGGCTATGGTCGCGTTTATAACACTACCTCTAATGATTACGCTTCTTCGGGTGATGGTTTGGCAATGACTGCGATCGCAGGTTTGCCCCTTGAAGATATGGAATTTGTCCAATTTCACCCCACTGGCTTATATCCGGTAGGGGTGCTGATTTCGGAAGCGGTACGGGGAGAAGGGGCGTATCTGATTAATAGTGAAGGCGATCGCTTTATGGCGAATTATGCACCTAGTCGCATGGAACTAGCTCCTCGTGATATTACCTCACGAGCGATCGCTTACGAAATTCGCGCTGGTCGTGGTATTCATCTCGATGGTAGTGCTGGTGGCCCCTTTGTCTATCTGGATCTACGCCACATGGGCAAAGAAAAAATTATGAGTCGCGTTCCCTTCTGTTGGGAAGAAGCACATCGTTTGGTAGGTGTTGACGCTGTGACTCAACCTATGCCAGTCCGCCCGACCATTCACTATTGTATGGGTGGTATCCCAGTTAATACTGATGGGCAAGTGCGTAGTAGTGGCGATGGTTTGGTTGATGCTTTCTTTGCTGCGGGTGAAACATCTTGTGTTTCCGTACATGGTGCAAATCGCTTGGGGAGTAATTCTCTACTAGAGTGCGTAGTTTATGGTAAGCGGACTGGGGCGGCGATCGCAAAATTTGTACAAAAACGGAAGTTGCCCTCTGTAGATGAGCAACGGTATGTAACAGAAGCCCAGCAACAAATTCAAGCTTTGCTAGAACAACCAGGTCAGTATCGCATTAACCAAGTCCGTCAAGCTTTCCAGGATTGTATGACTGAGTACTGCGGTGTTTTCCGCACTGAGGCATTAATGAGTGAAGGTTTGCAGAAACTAGAAGAAATACAACAGCAATATCCGCAAATTTATTTAGATGATAAAGGCAATTGCTGGAATACAGAACTTGTGGAGGCTTTGGAATTGCGAAGTTTGATGGTGGTGGGACAAACTATTTTGGCATCAGCCCTAAATCGTCAAGAAAGTCGTGGCGCTCATTTCCGCGAAGATTATTCGCTGCGAGATGATGCTAACTTCCTCAAACACACAATGGCTTACTATTCACCGGCGGGAATTGATATACAATATCGACCGGTGGCGATAACTATGTTTGAGCCAAAAGAGCGGAAGTATTAGCCAAAGGTAAATTTATGTGAGAAATCGAGGGGACTACAAAAATTTTGTCCACCTCGATTAAGAATATGAAATGATTAAGTTATCAATCAGAACCTAATTGTTTCTGAATCACAGCTATGATCTTTTCTTCCCAAGCGGGATCATTTAATTTTATTGCAGCATCACGATGACGAGATTTTCGTCTATCCATATAAGCATAAAAGGCTTCCTTATCATCCTTGTGGGTGAGAAAGTAACTCTTTAGCTCTTGGTCACTCATTGCTGCATAGTTTACCTTATTCATAGTTCTATACTACATTCATGGTTCTATACTACCATCTGGCGTAATTTCTAGCTGTATTCCTTCATTTTGCCCAGCTAATATAAATATATTGAGCGATCGTTCATCTAATCGCACGATGTGAATCGGCTGGAACATCACATTTGTAAGTTGATGGCAACTTCTATATAAGCATTGTAGCTGTTCTGCTGTTGGTTGTAGCTCGTCAGCCATTGGTTCTTTTATTATGAATTTTTCTCTTTATAAATGTATATGTAACAAATATAATAATATAAACCCGTCCAGCGATGCTCTCATAGTTGTGATTCTCACATCCTATTTAGCATTCCAAATGAACTTCCCCTTCTCACCGGGATATGCTGCTCCCTCTTTGTCGCGCCACTCGAAGTGTATTTCAATTGGCATTTTCAAATTCTTCATTAAGTGCAAAGTGTTACGCCAAGCAAGATTTGAATCTACACCTTGTATTGAAATGTTTACCTCTGGCAGGTAATGAAAACCAGAGTTAATTTTTTCGCCCTTAACAACACGAGCAAGGGTTAGCTTCATGAGTTCGTCTACAGAAACTCCCTGTCGAATAGCAAGTTCGTGTGCTGCATCGACGATTTTGTTCCAGTTCGGTTGATGAATTTCCTCAGCACCCATAATGGCTCGAAGCACTCTGGTATGCTGCAAATTGCTTACCCCAGCTTCAATAACTCTATCGTTTTTAGTTTCAGAAATTTGCTGAGACTGGTGATGTGCCTCATATTCATTCAGTAACTTCTCAATAACAGTGATAGGTGTATCCTCAAAAGGTGCGGCGATCGCTTGGAGCCTCTTGTAAATATGATCAGGTATTCTGATAACTGGCATTTTATATATTCTGCCCTGCTTACAGTATTATTGTAACACGCTTACATTAAAATCCGGTTCAATTTCAGAAATTTGCTGAGACTGGTGATCTGCCTCATATTCATTCAGTAACTTCTCAATAACATTGATAGGTCTATCCTCGAAAGGTACGGCGATCGCTTGGAGCCTCTTGTAAATAGGATCAGGTATTCTGATAACTGGTATTTTATATATTCTGCCCTGCTTACAGTATGATTGTAACACACCTACGTTAAAATTGCAGTAGCCACATCATGCCAACACAGAAGCAATCGGATACAGCGATATTCCTTTGTCAGTTACTTTCTAATCTGTATTAGCCTATCCAGGTTTTCCGCTACGACCAAAAGCTGAAAACGCTTTATATTCAAGCTGGTTTGAATGATGAGATTGCAGTCATAATTGATCAAGATGGGAATTGGAAATTTGTTCTATGATGCAAAACCTCAACCAGATGACCAATACTGAAATAAAACGATATATTTCAGAACATAGAAATGACGAAGAAGCGTTTCGGGCTGCATTACAAGTTTTGATGAGTCGTTCTGACTTCTCTACACAACATCCTTATCCTTTTGATCTTGAAAATCCTGAGAGCGAGGTAGAAGCTCTTTTAAAAGAGAAACTCAATCGAAGTGAATGATTGCCTAACAGTAAAATCCAATGACGTTAATAGATGTAGTGATCAAGTCCTGTCTCTCCACTAGCCCATAGATTCCATCACGTTTAGTGAATTTGCGATTGAGCCGATTATGCTCAATCAAGTAATTTGCTGATAGCATACGAGCGATCGCTTATCCTTGATTCTCCTAAAACAGTGCAGCGATGTGAGCGATATCTACGATTGGCTATTCGCCGTCGCACTTTGCTTGTAGAAGTGATAATCAGTCTTAATAATAACGGTATAAAGAGAATTTACTTATAAGTTAATCCGTGCTAATTAAAACTCAATATCGAGATCCTACCCAAGGGTGAGGGACATTATACATCATAAATTTTTGTTGCAAATATTACGGCCTATAGCTAGCGTAAAGTGGACAATTTGACAATCTTTAATACTAAAACTACTTGGCGTATAGTCATAATCTGTCCGCACGCAATAAGAACGCAAGACACCTAATATATGGTTCGAGAGCTTGAAAGAAAACGCCAGAGTGTAAAGTTTCCCGAAACTGCACCGGCTGCTAATCCCGTATTTTTTAGAACCTATAGCCGCCGTACAAAGGCGGGACTAAGGGAAACATGGGATGAGGTATGCGATCGCACTCTACTCGGCTTAATTAAGCTGGGAAAACTAACTCAAGAAGAAGCTGCCATACTCGATCAGATGCAGCGCAACTTGAAAGCTATGCCCAGTGGGCGCTGGCTATGGGTTGGAGGTACAGACTGGATAACCAAGCCAAAGAACTTTTCCGGGGCTTATAATTGCACCTCTACCAATCTAGAAGACTGGAATGCCTTCGGATTAATGATGGATTTGGCAATGATGGGCTGTGGCACTGGAGCCGTCCTAGAACCACAATTTATTAACCAGTTGCCCCCCATCCGTAATCATTTGAATGTCACTGTACAAGGTGAAATTGGCAGCACTCCTGTGCAATTACGACGTGAATATACTGAAACACATATAGAAGTCAATAGCGTCACTATTCACGTTGGAGATAGCCGTGAAGGTTGGGTTGAATCATATCAAACCCTGTTAGAACTCTCCACTGATGAACAATTTTCAACCGAAGTTGAAGTATTAGTGGATATCAGTGATGTCCGCAAAGCCGGAGAAACGCTCAACGGTTTTGGGGGAGTTGCTAATCCTGTGAAATTACCCGGACTTTATCAGCGTTGCGCCTCCATCCTGAATAAAGCTGTAGGACGACAATTAAATTCAGTTGAATGCTGTTTGTTAATCGATCAAGGTGCTGTAACAATTGTTGCAGGAAATATCCGAAGAAGTGCGGGGATGCGTCAGTTTGATTCTGGCGATGGTCTAGCAGCCACCGCCAAAGATAATTTATGGCAGCAAGATGAAAATGGCAACTGGCGAATTGATCCAGAGCGCGATGCACTCAGGATGGCAAATCATAGCAGGGTCTTTCACCACAAACCCTCATTAGAAGAATCTATTGATGCTGTCCGCAAACAGTATTATAGTGGCGAGGGAGCAATTCAATGGGCTGGTGAAGCTGTAGCTAGAGCTAATTGTGATTTGTTACCAACACAAGCATTAAAAGTTGATTTTTTGAAAGCTTATAACCAAGGAACAGCAAAACAGTGGTTACAGGAACACTATCCCAACCTTGATGCTAATGAGCTAGAACATCGTTTGCATCGCTATGGGCTAAATCCTTGTCATTCGGGCGATACATTAGTATCAACTGAGCAAGGGTTAGTACCAATAAAAGATTTAATTGGTAAGCCATTCAGAACCTTGGTGGATTTGCGCTCAGTAGGATTAGATGGAGTCAAGTTGACTGATGCGATCGCGTTTGCTACTGGTGTACAAACAACTTATACAATAACCTTAGAAAATGGGTTACAGATGAGATGTACTGCTGACCATAAACACTTTACTAATCACGAATGGGTAGCAACCAAGGACTTAACCTCAGAGCATAGTATCTATATTCAAAAAGGAGAAGGAAGTTTCGGTGAAGGTACAATCACTATTGAACAAGCTCAAATGCTGGGCTGGTTATATGGTGATGGTTCAATCTACAAAGGATATAGAAGTTTAGATGCAGTATTCTATATCAATCAAAAGGAATACCCAACAGTTTTTCCTGTCCTAAGCCAAGCTGTCGAATCTCTAACAGGCTATAACCATAAGCCTAGTTTGGTGAAAGGGGTATATACCTTTCATAGTGGTTCATCTTTAATGAATTCATTCTTGGAAAAACTAGGTGTTCAGTCAAAGAACTGTTTACCAGATAGCTTTCTAAATCAATCAAAAGAAGTCATCATTGGCTTTCTACAAGGTTTATTTTCTGCTGACGGTTGCGTTAGTCTTAAGGCAAGACACGTAGAACTTCGTAACCTTTCTAAAGATTTCCTGCGACAAGTTCAGTTATTGTTGCTAAACCTGGGAATCAAAAGCAGTCTAAAACTTAAACAAAACCCAGGACAAAAAGGTGTATCTTACATCTTGAAAGATGGAACGGAAAAGATTAGTCAAAATAGAGGAAGTTGGCGACTGATAGTTTACTCAGGAGAGGGAGTCAGAAACTTCTATAAATTAGTTGGTTTTCCTCTTGTACCTGAAAAACAGCAACGTCTAGAGCAACTTGCAACAAAGAAACTAGCAAGGACTTATAGTGAAACTATTATCAACCGATGGTTTACTTCAAAAGTTCACAGTATTGAAGAGTTTGGTGAAGAACCTGTCTACGATCTTCATGTTCCACTAACTCACTCATTCATTGCCAACGGTTGTATTACTCACAACTGCGGTGAAATTATCGGCTCTAATTTCCACTGCAATTTGTCTGAGGTTCACCTTAATCAAATCGACCCACATAACTACAAAGAACAAGAGGAGGCTTTCACTGCTGGGGCGTTATCTGTAGCAGCACTTTTAAATCACAAATTCCTGGAACCACGTTATCAATATAGCCGTGAATTAGACCCGATTGTGGGAGTTTCTTTTACAGGTTTATTTGATTTCTTTGTCCATGCTTTTGGGGTTGATTGGCTGCGCTGGTGGTCAGAAGGAAGACCTGCTACTGCACAAGGATTAGCTTTCAAGCGTCAGGAAGAAAAATATCTAAGTTCCTGGAGAGATATTGTACATCGGGTGGTTTGGGATTACTGCGATCGCCACAATCTCAAACGTCCAAATCGCTGTACCACAGTCCAACCTAGTGGCACTAAGGCTTTATTAACTAATGCTAGTTCAGGATGGCATCCCCCGAAAGCGCAAAGATTTATTCGCCGCATCACCTTCGGCAAAAATGACCCAGTAGCCTTAGCTTGTATTGACTATGGTTACAATGTCATTCCTTCTCAATCAGACAAAGATGAACAGGGGAATTTGCTCAATGATCCTTTTGATTCACGGGTGAGTGAATGGCTAGTAGAAATCCCTGTTTCTGTATCTTGGGCTGATTTACCAGGAGCTGATGAAATTGATGTTTCTAAGTTTTCAGTCTTAGCCCAATTTGATTTTGTCCTCCAGGTTCAACGTTGGTATGTGACTCACAACACATCAGCTACTTTGGAACTTCGCTCTGATGAAATTGAACCATTGGGACAGCGTATCTATGAAACTATCCAGAATGATGAGGGATATATTTCAGCAGCTCTTTTAGCCCGTTTTGACGATTTGCAATCATTCCCACGTTTGCCATTTGAACCAATAGATAAACCAACCTACGATCGCTTGACTCAAGAGGTGAAAGCACGGCGCAAAACAGATGATTTCTGTGCAGTCTTAAGCCGCTACGATTCCGGCGAAATGGCAGAGGCTGGCCCTAGTGGTTGTGACTCTGATAAGTGTATGTTTCCCGATCAGCAACCAAGCTCATAAGGTGAAATGACTATCAATTTATACCAATTCTTTTTGAATATGCGCCTATAGTAGGGGCAATTCATGTAGCTTTAGCTTCCCGCAGGGTATTGCCCCTACGTAAATAAAGCACAACCTCAGATAGAATTGGTATTAGGGTAGGCACTATTTATCTATAACAATAAAAAGCAGTGGTTAAATGTCATATAAAACCACTGCTTTTTATATCAACTCAAAAAACCAAAATACTTAAGTATTGGTGTAGAAAAGCAGCAGACAATTTCTCTACACTATGATCTTTGGCAAAAGGAGTCCGCCAATGAAAGCTTACGAAATTCAAAGCAACGGCGGGATTGATGCCCTGGCATTAGTCGATCGCCCTGAACCAAAACCAACTGCGGGACAAGTTCTGATTCAAGTCAAAGCAACATCCCTAAATTACCGCGATCTACTTGTCGCTGAAGGCGCTTACGGTGCTGGACAGAAATATCCGTTAATTCCCCTGTCTGACGGTGCGGGGGAAGTTGTGGCGGTGGGGGAAGGTGTGACACGGGTGAAAATAGGCGATCGCGTGGCTGCTACTTTCTTCCAAGACTGGATTTATGGCTCTTTAACCAAAGAGAAAATGAAATCTGATCTCGGAGGCGGTATCGATGGAATGCTGGCTGAGTATGTCGTATTACACCAAGATGGTTTAGTGATATTACCTGACCACCTATCCGACATTGAAGGCGCAACCTTACCCTGTGCAGCAGTCACAGCTTGGCACGGACTGGTGACAAAAGGCAATATTCGCGCAGGTGATAGTATTTTATTACTCGGTACTGGGGGAGTTTCGATTTTTGCTCTCCAGT
This sequence comes from Nostoc sp. NOS(2021), assembly GCF_017115025.1. Lineage (GTDB taxonomy): Bacteria > Cyanobacteriota > Cyanobacteriia > Cyanobacteriales > Nostocaceae > Nostoc. Next base: position 33,110 of record NZ_JABXKM010000029.1, read on the forward strand.
TTGCCAAGATACATGGTGCTAGAGCGATTATTACTTCCAGTAGTGATGAGAAATTGGCACGAGCGAAACAGCTTGGTGCTGACGAGACAATCAACTACAAAACAACGCCAGATTGGGAAAAGCAAGTTTACCAATTAACCAATCGCACGGGTGTAGATCATGTAGTTGAGGTAGGCGGTGCAGGAACTTTGCCAAAATCGCTACAAGCAGTCCGCATTGGGGGACGTATTAATTTGATTGGCGTATTATCAGGCAGAGGAAATGAGATTGACCCCATGCCAATACTTTTTAAGAGTTTAACAGTTCAGGGAATTTATGTTGGCAGTCGAGAAATGTTTGAGGCGATGAATCAGGCGATGCAACAGCATCAAATCAAACCGATTATTGATCGAGTTTTCCCCTTCACTGAAGCACGAGAAGCTTATCATTACCTCAAAAGTGCGGCTCACTTCGGTAAAGTGGTTATTAATCTAATTCATAATTAACTCGTTTCCATGCAGAGTATGGGAATGCATTCATCTGGGCTGCTGCCTCAAGTCTAAAGAGGCGGAGCCTCGAGAAACCCATTTCTTGGCAGAGCTAAGGAACGAGAGGATAAACTAGCTAGAAAGCAAAGAAAAATACCAGTCAACCTTGCTAGCAAAAAGAATAATGTCCTCAACACTGACAGAAAACGTCCGCAAGACAGTGCTGGAGAATGGTCTAACTGTCTTGACAAAGGAAGTGCATACTGCGCCAGTGGTGACGGTGCAGGTGTGGTATAAGGTTGGCTCACGCAACGAAGAACCGGGCGTGAATGGCATTGCCCACCAGTTGGAACACATGATGTTTAAAGGGACAAAAAATCGTCCGATTCAATTTGGACGTTTGTTTAGTGCTTTAGGTAGTGATTCCAATGCTTTCACCAGCTATGACCAAACTGCATATTACGGTACTGTGGAACGAAACAAGCTGAAAGCGCTCTTAGTGCTGGAAGCAGACAGAATGCAAAATTCTCAGATTGAGCCAGAACAACTAGCGAGTGAAAAGCGGGTAGTAATTTCCGAGTTGCAGGGTTACGAAAATAGCCCAGAATATCGCCTCAACCGTGCCGTCATGCAGGCGGTGTTTCCCAATCATGCTTATGGGTTGCCTGTAGGTGGCACTAAAGCTGATGTCGAGAAATTTGAAGTTGAGCAGGTACAGAAATATTACCGCAATTTTTACAGTCCCGATAATGCCGTCTTAGTGATTGTTGGAGATTTTCAAACTGCAAATACCCTCGAAACAATTAAAGAGGTGTTTGGCAAACTAGCGAAGAGAGTTAGAAATGAGGAGTTAGGAGTTAGGAGTAAAAATACTTTTACCCCATCAACCTCACTCAGTACTCCGATAGTGTTGCGAGAACCGGGAGCAGGGCGACTGTTACAAGTTGTGTATCCGCTACCGGATGCAAATCAACCGGATGTGCCTGCGCTGGATGTGATGGATTACATCTTTACAGAGGGACGGAATTCTAGACTTTATCAGGCATTGGTGGAGTCAGGTTTAGCTAGTGAATTAACAGCGTCCGTTACTAGTTTGCGAGAATCTGGCTGGTATGAGGTGTTGGTAACGGCTGGTTCTAAACAAGATTTGAAAAAAATTGACTCAGTATTGAGTAGCGCGATCGCTAATGTAGCAGAAAAAGGCGTGACATCTGAGGAAGTTGAACGAGCCAAAACCCAATTAACAGCAGATGTAATTTTGAGTAACCGTGATATCACCTCTCAAGCAATGCGATTGGGCAATGATCAAACAACTGCTGGTGATTATCGCTACACAGACTACTATTTGGCGGCTGTCCGTCTGGTGAAGCCGACGGATATTGTCGCTGTGATTAACAAATACTTGACAAAAGAAGCCCGGACAGTAGGCTTTTTTGAACCAACCCAGAAGCAGATAACAGAAGTTGGTGACAAACCAGACTCAGCCCATACTACAGAAAATTTTTCTCCTCTAGCACCTGTGCTTTTTTCTGAGGTGATGAAATACTTACCGCCTGTGGATTTGGCTACAGATGCGTTGCTTGCCGTCGTTGGCATTAGCGAAGCGGTAGCGTCTCGTAGAGAAGCGGTAGCGAGTCCTCCAGCGTCAACCTCTCGTAGAGAAGACATCGCCCAAATCTTACCACAGCAATTGAAATTTCCCAACGGATTGCGGATATTACTGCTAAGAGATCATAGTACTCCCACTGTTACCCTGAGCGGCCATATTCAAGCCGGGACGGAATTTGATCCAGATGATCAAGCTGGACTGGCTGCTTTTGTAGCAGAGAATTTGCTAAATGGCACTAATAGCAAGGATGTTTTAACTATTGCCAAAGTCTTAGCAGAACGAGGAGCGAGTTTAGACTTTCAAACCTACCGCGAAGGTGTGCATATTGAGGGTGATAGTTTAGCAGAGGATTTGCCGATACTCCTGGAGATATTGGCAGATGTTGTGAAAAATTGTAACTTTCCAGTCAAAGAGTTGGAACTGTATCGTGAACAAACTTTAACTGATCTGCAACATGAATTAGATGAGCCATCGGAAGTAGCCAGAAGAATATTTGTTCAGTCAATTTACCCGAAAAAACATCCCTTACACACCTTTCCCACAGAGGAGAGTTTACAGCAAATTCAGCGCCAGGATGTGATTGATTTCAAAGCTAAACATTATCGTCCAGACACGACAGTGCTAGCGCTGGTAGGAGATTTTGATCTGGACAAAGTGCGATCGCTGATTAAAAATAAGTTTGGTGATTGGAAAGTTAGCGGTCAAGCACCCACATTAAAATATCCCACGGTATCAATGCCGGAGAAAATAGTGAGTGTCAACCCAGTTTTACCAGGTAAAACCCAAGCTGTGACATATATGGGTTGCACAGGTATTAACCGTTATGATCCTCGGTTTCACGCAGCCTTAGTATTAAACCAGATTTTGGGAGGCGATACCTTATCAAGTAGACTGGGTGCAGAAGTGCGCGATCGCCAAGGTTTGAGTTATGGAATTTATAGCTACTTCCAAGCCGGGAAGAATGCCGGGACATTTTTGATTGAGATGCAGACTAGTCCCGAAGATAGCACCAAAGCGATCGCTAGCACCCGCCAAATCTTACAGCAAATCCATCAACAAGGCGTCACCGCACTGGAAGTAGAAACAGCTAAACGCACTCTCATCAGCAACTACAACGTTTCCCTGGCAAACCCAGAGGAATTAACAGATAGAATTCTGATGAATGAGGTGTACGAACTAGATAAAGTAGAATTGCACTCCCTCACTGATAAAATCCAGAAAGTCACTCTTGACCAAGTTAATCAAGCGGCTCGTGAGTTACTCCACCCAGATCAAATCGTGGTCGTCACTGCTGGGCCATCTGTGTCACCAGAAAAAAACATTAGGTAGAGATGGGCACTGGGCATGGATAATATAAAGAATGGGTAAAGTGGTTTTTGCCGCTACCGATTAATTATTCATGCTCACCAGCATAGTTTTTTGAGAACTACTGATGAAAATTCACAAATATTTAGATCAAATTGTAATTACATCTGTTAATTTCCCAACTACTGCTTGGCTGCAAATATTACGGCGGAACTACGTGATATTAACGTTGCTCCTGAGTCTAAATTTCATCGCAGCTACTCCAGCAATGGCGGCAAATTTGTCTGGCGATTTCCTCAAGCAACCAGCCACAGAAATTACAGTTAGCTTGGGTAATTCGGCTAACGAACTCAAGTTTGAGCCAAATCATCTGGAATTACTCGTTGGCAAACGCTATGAACTACAGCTTACCAATCCCAGCCAACTGAAGCACTATTTTACTGCTAAAGATTTTGCTGATGGCATCTGGACACAAAAAGTTCAAGCAGGCAAAGTAGAAATCAAAGGAGCCATTCACGAACTTGAACTCAAGCCAGGTGCTGAGGCAGAATGGGTATTTGTGCCCCTGAAATCCGGTACTTATGGCTTACGTTGTCCAATACCGGGACATACGGAAGCAGGTATGACGGGAGAGATTGCCATCAAGAATTAAAATAATTCGTAATAATTTGTAGCAAATTCTCTGCGTACCTCTACGTTTAAATTTCAACCCTCAATTCGCTACGATTTTACGCAAAGCTGTACTGAGTCCTATAGTGTGCAGCCAAAAATAAGTTAGGGCGATTTTGATTTAAGTCCAACACATCAGGAGTATCCGAATGTGTTATTGTATATACGTTAGCGGCTAAACTGGAAGAATCCCGATCAGGGATTAAAATAACTTAAATTATAGATATTATTTCTCAAGTAATCTAGAGAGAGCATTGATACTTCAGCGGCAGAGCCACCAGTAATTATTCATTTACTATGAACATTTTCAGTAACTTACTTTCTCAAACAACTCAGCCTGCAACTGCCAAAAAGCAACGCCGAGGAATTGAAATTAAATCGCTGCGTGAAATTGAAATCATGCGGCAATCAGCGACAATTGTGGCAACTGTCCTAAAAGAAATTTCCGAGCTAGTAAAGCCAGGAATGACAACGGCTGATTTGGATACTTATGCAGAAAAACGTATCCGCGAAATGGGTGCAACACCGAGTTTTAAAGGATATCACGGTTTTCCCGGTTCTATCTGCTCCAGCATTAATAATGAAGCAGTACATGGCATTCCTAGTCCCAAGAAAGTGATTCGCGTAGGGGATGTATTAAAAGTAGATACGGGCGCTTATTACCAAGGCTTTCATGGTGATTCTTGCATTTCAATTGCTGTCGGTGAAGTGACGCAAGAAGCTGCTAAATTAATTCGCGTCGCCGAAGAAGCTTTATATAAGGGCATTGAACAAGTAAAGGCTGGTGTATACCTACTTGACTTAGCTGGAGCAATTGAAGACCATGTGAAAGCTAACGGCTTTAGTATAGTCGAAGAGTTCACTGGACACGGTGTCGGTCGTAACCTGCACGAAGAACCTTCAGTATTCAACTACCGTACCCGCGAGATGCCAAATGTTAAACTCCGTGCGGGGATGACGCTGGCAATTGAGCCAATTTTAAATGCGGGTTCTAGACATACCCGCACATTATCTGACCGTTGGACAGCAGTCACTGTGGATAATTCTTTGTCGGCTCAGTTTGAGCATACAGTGTTGGTAACGGACACTGGTTATGAGATTTTGACTGACCGTTCTAAGGTGTAATTGTTAGTGTTTGTAGTAAGCACTTCAGTGCTGAGAAAACAAGGACTAAAGTCCTTACTACGAACTTACTTACCCATCAATTTCAAGTTGACACTCATCTGAGCGATAAACGCTATATTTGACTGATAGCGGTTCTCGATTGAGTAAGGTACAAGAACCCCACCCCCAACCCCCTCCTCGCTTGCCTACGGTGTACACACAAGTCTGAAATAGCTGATTAACCAAGGTTTTACCC
>NZ_JABXKM010000102.1 GCF_017115025.1 Nostoc sp. NOS(2021)
ATTCCTCCTTGTCTCCCTTGTCCCCATACCATACTCCCCCTCATTCTTTAAGAACTTAAAATCTCGCTGATAATCTGAAGGGCTATCTGAATTTGGTCGCTGTCGATAACTAGAGGTGGACAGAAACGAATTGCTGCTTTACCACAACCTAGTAACAATAAACCGCGCAAAAAAGCTTCTTGGATAATGCGATCGCGCAATTTATGATCAAGATTACCCTGTTCATCCAATAAGTCCACCGCAACCATCAAACCCTTACCTCGTGGCGGCGATACTCTAGGAAATCTTTGATGCAACTCGGTAAGACTAGCTTGTAATAATTTTCCCATCTGGGTAGCATTGGTCATCAAACCACTTTCCAGCAGTCGCAAAGTGGCAATACCGGCAGCACAAGCCACAGGATTACCGCCAAATGTGGTGGCATGAGAACCAGGAGGCCAAGTCATTAACTCTGGTCTGGCAAGTATCGCTCCTAATGGCATACCGCTGGCGATACCTTTAGCAGTAGTAATGATATCAGGCATGACACCCCAATGCTCGATCGCAAATAGGCGACCAGTCCGCCCCATTCCCGCTTGCACTTCATCCACCACCATCAGAATACCGTGGCGATCGCATATATCCCGAATCCTTTTTAAAAAACCATCTTCCGGTACGATATACCCACCTTCTCCTTGAATCGGTTCAACTACGATCGCCGCTACTTCTTGCGGTGGTAAAATTGTCCCAAATAGCTGTTGTTCCAGGTAATCTAAGCTAGCGTGAGTGCCGTAGGGGATATGAGTCACCCCAGGAACTAAAGGCCCAAAATTAGCTCGCTGCACTGTTTTGGAACCAGTGAGAGACATTGCCCCATAGGTGCGTCCGTGAAATGCACCTAAGAAGGCTACGATTAGCGATCGCTTGGTGTAATATCGAGCTAGTTTGATGGCTCCTTCGTTGGATTCTGCCCCGGAATTGGTGAAAAATACTTTTGCGGGAAACCCAGTGTTACTCTGTGGGTGGGGAAAGGGGGCGCGAATCGCTAATTGTTCCGCTAGTTCCACCATCGGCTCATAATAAAAATCCGTCCCTGACATGTGCAGCAGACGCGCCGACTGTTCTTGAATTGCTTTGACGACTTCCGGGTGGGCGTGTCCGGTGGCGGTAACGGCAATACCTGCGGTCATATCCAGAAATACATTGCCATCCACATCTTCCACCATACAGCCCTGGCCGCGAGATGCAACTAAGGGGTAATCGCGGGTGTAAGAAGGGGAAGTTACGGCGCGATCGCGTTGTACAATTGCTTGAGCGCGAGGCCCAGGTAAGGAAGTTATTAGGCGGGGTGTACGAGGTAAATTTAAGTTAATAGGGATACTTAACATAATTTTTTCAATTTTTTAAAGATTACTGATGATTAAACGCTAAAGTTTGATTGCTTACAGTAGCATTTGATTCCATTCGTGTAGAAATTACGCATTTACCGAAAAAGCTTCATAGTAAAGATTTTCGTATTTTCTAAGACTTTGCCCGTTTTTATAACACAACTTCTGCGATCGCGTCATATTATATTTTTTGAAGCAAGCATAAAGCTTCACTATTGGATGGCAGAAGACAAGCTACAGAAGATTTGCCCAAGAAAGTGTATTAAATCCACAGGAGAATTGCTATATGCAAAAATTAATAAAAGTCTCTGAGATAATCAACCAATGACTTGGGCATCTGGACAAAAGTTACACCGCGATCGGTATGAAATTAAACAAGATTTAAGACAGGAGAACTTTGCTATTACTTATCTTGCTGAGGATCGGGATGCCAAGGAAGTTGTAATTAAAACATTGGATTCCAATTTGCTTAATCAATTAAGTAACGAAGACCGCGATCGCTTAAAATCAGGTTTTGCTGATGAATCTCGGAAACTAGCAATATGCAAACATCCGAATATTGCCAGAAAGTGCTATAGAGCGCCAAGATAACAATAAGCGTTTAATTCCACCTAATGAATTGAATGATAAGATTAGCGATCGCGTCAATCAAGCCATTCTCCACGCAATGGAATTAGAACCAGACAAGCGTCCCCAAACAGTAGAAGACTGGTTAAAAGAATTGGGTTGGAGAAGGAGATTTACTTTTCCTAGTTTGGGAAATAAACGTTTACAAGTACTGGTAGCAGCAATCTTCGCAGCTGGCGTACTTATAACTAAGATAGAACCTTTGATTTCAGCACTTAATAATGGTGTTCAATTGATTGATAGATTTTTCTCAAGTCCATCAACACCGACCAATCCCTCAACACAACAAACGCCATCATCCCACACTCAACCACAAAATAGGTAATAACGAGCAGCTACGCCTACGCAATAGTTAGATCAGTAGTCGCATTTGTTGCTTTTGCGATCGCAATAGTTAGATCAGCAGTCGCATTTGTTACTTTTGCGATCGCAATAGTTAGATCAGCAGCTGCATTTGTTGCTTTTGCGAGTGCAATAGTTAGATCAGCAGCTGCATTTGTTGCTTTTGCGAGTGCAATAGTTAGATCAGCAGCTGCATTTGTTGCTTTTGCGATCGCAATAGTTAGATCAGCAGTCGCATTTGTTGCTTTTGCGATCGCAATAGTTAGATCGGCAGTTGCCACAAAACCTCAATCTTCCTCTCTGCGCCTTTGCGTGAGCTTTCCTAATTCACCAACGCCAACCACCATAACCAACAAAAAACGTGTCAGAATCAACATTGTTTAGCTGGATCGTTATACTATGCCATCACTGGACAACGCCCCACCAATTCCTTTGACCGTAAGTACGATCAAGAGGAATTAGTACCACCAAAGCAACTTGTCTCTAGTCTTAGTGATGAGGTAAATCAAGCGATTTTGCAAGGAATGGCATTAGAGGCAAAAGACCGACCCCAGACAATGGAAGAGTGGTTGAATTTACTCTCCTTCTCGCAAGCGGGGAGCTATTTTGTAGAAATTGAGAGTATAAAAGTAAAAGTATTGATATTAGCTTCAGATGTGGGGGTAGATTACCAAAACCTAGAGAATTTACTCAAAGCGGGTCAATGGAAAGCAGCAGACGAAGAAACCACCAAAGTCATGCTGAAAGCAGCCAAAAGAGAACAGCAAGGCTGGCTTGACGAAAAATCCATAGAAAAATTTCCCTGCACAGACTTACGCACAATTGACCAATTATGGGTAAAATACAGCAATGGTCATTTTGGCTTTAGCGTACAAAAACGCATTTGGCTAGAATGCGGTGGCAAAGTAGATTATGAAACTGAGTGTCTTTTGGGCGATCGCTTAGGCTGGCGCAATAATTATGGCTGGCTATACAAGGATGAACACAACTATTCGCTAGACTCTACCCAGGGGCATCTCCCGACTATTCCAGGCAACATCAACATAAAAGGGAGATATCCAGTAGGCTCCTTCTTCTCTCGCGTCCAGACTTGTAAATTGTAATCTATAAAGGTTTTCGAGATTTGTAAAACTTTGTGAACAAGATATATTCCACGAAGCCTTGCGGGTTCTAGCTTTTCGTTACCTGGCACTGTTTAAATAGGCAAGGCACTAAGGCGCACGCTTGGCAAACACAAAAAGCCGAAATCAATATTTCAACATTAGATAATATATAAATGTAATAACAAAATCATACCCAGTTTTTCAACCTTGTAAACACAGGGTCAATAATGACTATTAAGGAACAAATTAATCAAGAACTACAAAAATTACCTGAACCCTTATTACAGGAAATTTTAGATTTTGTGCAATTTTTGCAAGCCAAACATCAAACAAACAGCATATCTTCAGATAGCCAATCTGCTCAGATGCTTACAACAGAGCATACCTTAACAGGTTCTACTGCTGAAGATTTATTAGAATTTGTGGGCAGTTGGGAAGGTTCAGATATTAGAGAATGCCTGCAACTAGTTCATGACAGTCGGATAACTCTAGAATTTTAATTATGTATCTCTTGGATACTAATCACTGTTCCTTCTTGATGGAAGGTGTGCCTAGCGTTGTAAATCACTTGCGATCGCTTGGTCAGGTACAATTAGCAACCAGTGTTATTGTTGCTGGTGAGTTGCACTTTATGGCACAAAACTCACATCAAAAAGCTGCTAATTTAATAAAAATTAATGCATTTCTCAAACGAATTAATCTATACGGGATCGACAAAGAAACAACAGAAATCTACGGTGATTTTAAATCAGAAATTATCAAACAATTCGGCCCAAAAGAAAAAAATAAACGTAAAACAACCAAACTAAATACCATAGGCATTAGTGAAAATGACCTCTGGATAGCTGCTACAGTTTTACGTCATTCATTGACTCTTGTTTCATCTGATAGCGACTTTGAGCGAATGCGACAAGTAATATCATGTCCGGTTAAACACTTGTCATTGCGAACGAAGCGTTAGCGTAGTGAAGCAATCCCAAAACCTTTGCGATTGCTTCGCTTCACTTCTCTACGAGACGCAAGCGCGAACGTTGCGCTCGCAATGACATATCGTAAGTGATTTAGCGGACATGATATAAGAGAAATTTCTTGGGAAAGTTGGGTGTAAATTCAACAGGGTAAAAAAACAGCTAATTTACACCTACTCAATTAATTCAAAAACTTCTCCACACATCTCACAAATATTTCCACACCCATTCCCAAGGCGGTTTCATCAAAATCAAACCGGGGATGATGATGGGGATACGCCAAATCTTTCTCTGGATTTGCAGAACCTAAAAAGAAATAGCAACCAGGAACCTCTTGCAAGAAAAATGACATATCTTCAGCAGCCATAGTTTGGCATTCTGGCACAATACCCAACGGGGTTTCTATCACTTCTTCTGCTACAGTTCGCACCAATTCCGCTATCTTAATATCATTAATGACTGGTGGATAAAGTGACCAGTATTCTAAGTCATAATTTGCACCCTGACTCTGACAAATTCCGGCAATAATCTGCTCGACGCGCTGGTTGAAAAAGCCTTTCAAACTAGGATTAAAATACCTGACAGTGGCACTCATTCTCGCTGTATCAGCAATCACATTCCGCTTGGTTCCTGCATGAAGTTCGCCCACTGTCACCACTGCTGAATCAATGGGATTAACATTCCGAGCGACAATGGTTTGCAAAGCATTTACAATTTGGGCAGCAACTACCACCGAGTCAACAGTTTGATGGGGTAGTGCGCCGTGTCCACCTTTACCCAAAATTGTGCAGTTAAAGCACTCCACAGCTGCCATCAACGCCCCAGCCCGCACACCCACTGTTCCCAAGGGTAAATTATTCCACAAGTGCAAACCGATAATCGCGTCAACATCAGGATTTTTCAGAACTCCAGCTTCAATCATCGGCTTTGCGCCTCCTGGTGATTCTTCTGCTGGCTGAAAGATAATTTTCACAATACCTGAGAAGTCTTGGCGATGCTGCTGAAGATGGTAAGCTGTACCTAAAGCGATCGCTGTATGTCCATCATGTCCACAAGCGTGCATCACTCCATTATGCTGCGATTTGTAGGGCACTTCGTTGAGTTCTTGGATTGGCAAAGCATCCATATCTGCCCGAATCGCTAAAACTTTTGGATTTTGGATTGTTTCTGAATCTTCCCCTTTGCCTTTGATGGTGGCAACAATGCCAGTGTGGGCAATGCCAGTTTGATGCTCAATTCCCCATTCTTGCAGCTTTTGTGATACAAACTCAGCCGTCAGTTTTTCTTGAAAACCCAACTCTGGTTGTTGATGCAATCGCCGCCGCCACTCTACTAACTGCGGTTGCAATGAACGGATTGCCAGTCGGATGCGAGATAGATCAACAGAAGAGGGATTGGGAAAGGTAGAAACCATTATAAAGACAAACTAATTTAAGTACAGCTAACGCAAGTTTATTTTCCCACTTTATCGTAGGGACTGGGGAAGAATCAGAATCTTCTCAATCAATCAATCAATTCACAACACTTTGGGATTAGGGGAAGTGCGAGTGGAAAGCACGATTTTTTCTTCGGCTGCCTTTTCTAAGAAATTTTCGGATAGTAATTTGGTCAAAGCATCGGGGTGTAGTTGCCAGTTTAATAATCCAGATAACCCCATGACCAAGCCAAATATAGTTGGTAACAAGGCGAGGTAGAACAACCATTTTTTCTGAGATAGAGATGTGATGGCAAATAGCGAGACAGAGAGCGATAAGAAGGCATCAGCTAGGTCAAACTGGTCGTCATGGTAATTAAGCTGGTCATAGGTTGTTTGATCTTTATCGGCAGTTACTTTCTGTTCCTGCTTTTTCTGGTCTTCTTTATCAGCAATGACTTGATAAGCCGCAATCTGTTTTTCATAGTCAGCCCTCACGGCAGAAGGTTGAGAAAGAGATTGCAATTTGAGTTGCGTCACATTTGATTTGGCTATTTCTTCACGAATATTACGAGCCTGGTATAACGCCCAATCGTCAATTTTATTTGCTTGAGCTTGCTGCATTGCCTGAACCAGATTATCGTCTTTGACTTTGCAGATCCCCATAAAGGTTGCGATCAATGCAACTGCAATTGCAACAGCACTATTTAGACGACTTTTGCGTTTTTCGCGGTTAGCTGACGTTTCGGGTTCATCGTTTTCCGGCTCAATCAGGTCAATCGGGTTTATGTCCATATCGTCATACCCTATTATCAGTTAAAATCAATTTTGCAACCAACCAGCCATCACAGCAACGATCAAAAATACACCCATCCCCAAGCGGTAGAAAATAAAAATCAAGGTACTGTGTTTTTCCAGGTAGCGTAGGAGTCCCCAAATTGCTAGAAAAGCGGAAATGCTGGCGGAGATTAAGCCCACCAACAAAGTCAACCAACCAGCCGCACTCAGTCCTGCTTTCGTAAGAGTGTGGAGTTCTACAGCACCTGCCAAAATCACGGCTGGTAAGCCCAACAAAAAAGAAAATCGGGCAGATGTCTCCCGTTTCATGCCCAAAAATAAGCCGGCGGTGAGGGTGGAACCAGAGCGAGAAACGCCAGGGATGAGAGCAAAAGCTTGAGCAACCCCTACCCAAATGCCATCCCAGAGGTTGAGGTTGTCGAAAGTGCGATCGCGTCCTCCGCGTTTTTCGGCGATCGCCAGCAATCCTGACATAATAATTGAAGCCGCACCGATAACTACTAACCCCCGGATTGGTGAGTTACAGGCGTTAAGAATTGGTTTGAGTAGCACACCAGCCACAGCAATGGGCAAAGTTCCTATCAATAAACCTAACATCAGTTGCAAAGAACTAGATTGATAGTCTTGCCCGCTAATTGCTCTAACTGTCTCTCCGGTTAATTTTTTTAAGTCTTGCCAAAAATAGACTAAAACAGCAGTCAAGCTAGCTAACTGCATTGCTGCGGAAAAAGCAGACCCCGGATCTTTCAGTCCCAGTAGAGTTGGCACTATCCGCAAATGAGCAGTACTGCTAATTGGCAGTAGTTCTGTAATTCCCTGAACGATGCCTAAAATAATCACGTCAATCCAGCTAAAGTTAGCAAAGTCTAGATTCACTTCGCTACCGTTGCCACAGACTGCACTCGCCACCGCAAAAGAAAGCATCATGATATCAGGCGTAAATAATTTACTTTCACTCAAATACCGACAAATTAACTTATGCCAGTGACGTTTCTATGACTAAGATATGGCACTTGGATGACATTTAATAGTTCAGTTCTGTATAGTCAAATATAGTCAGGCATGGCTTTTTAGAAATTACCATTCTTTCACAGAACCTTTAAGGCATCTAAAATGGGGTCAAGCTTTTGGCTATAAAACCACTCAAATTTACCCGAATTGGGTCAACTAAGACCTCGCTATCCCCTGTCTCGTTCGCTTTTAGCGTCTCCCCTTGGGAGAAAGCATTGGGGAATTCTTTTTTAAGTATGTTGTAGCTGCCGTTAATATCAGCATTGCAGAGTCGTCCAGATTTAGTTCGGTACAGCCCTCTGCATATCCGCTTACCTGATGGTTTCCAGGTTTCTGGTTTGCTCCCATAATCAGGGATAAAATCACCATCGAGAAAGCTAGATTGGCTACTGTAGGATTCTTCTCGAACAATTATATCAATGCCCACTCTGTTTCCTTTATAGGTGAGCATATCAATTAACTGACCGTCGGGTATTGACACGAAAGCTTGATTATTTCTCTTGCCGATATTAACGCTACGCTTCCAGTCATGATTTTGACCAACGACTAATTTTGTAACTCCTAACTTGATGAGTAGCTCAATCACATAATTAGATGCACGGTGTAAATAATTTCTGATTTTGAAGTTACGCTTGGTAGTCAGGTGTTTAATCCTTCTGGATGTCTTAATCCCACTGCGCCGTTGCAGTGTAGCGCGTTTTTTATTGAAGAATTGATTCATGCTTTTGAGTGGACGACCGTTAACGAGAACAGGTTTAAACCCTGGCACGTTTGATGTTACCGCCATCAAATTATCAATCCCCAAGTCAATTGCTGCAATGCGTTCTGTACTCTGACTCAATTCATGGTCGCTAACCTCATAAACTATTTCTAAAACATAGTGGTCAATTTTTGGCACAATCCGAGACTGACAATAATCTGACTGCTTTATCTGCGTGTCAAATGTGTAGTCAATAGCGCTAAGTTTAATCTGCCCTGATTGTTTAAATACTTTTTTAGAAGTTGCTTGCTCAGTGAAAATTAAAACACCACGTCCATGCTTGGGTTTATACCCCGGTATTTTCGGTCTACCTGTAAAATTAGTTTTGTCTAATTTATATTGTGCAATCCCAGTGAAGTATCCTTTCCATGATTTGTCTAATAACTTTAGGACTTGCTGTGCAACTTTAGCTGGTAGTGCTTTGTACTCCAAGCTTGGCTGCATTAACTTGTCCATTGAGTTGTAAGACAGCACACCATGCCCGTAAATGAATGATTGGCGAATGCAGTAATTAGCAGCGTTCCACAGGTTTTTAGCAGCAAATGACATTGCATCTATCTGCTCCCATGCCGGATTGCTTTTCTTAATGATCCTCTGCTCTACTAACTGCATTCTGCTATCTTTAATGTATAACCAAATGGTAACACTCTTGGGAGAGATAAAAGGTTAGTTGTGCGGGTAACAGAATATGAATTGTTGCAGTTGCAATCACGTTGCAGATAACAGAGGGGTGTCAAATTCTGATGTGGTTAGGGCATGGATTGCACAACTGCCTAAACCCCAAATAAAGACTATATCTGATTAGATATGACTATGTTTTGTTTAAAGTTTTATAATACTCATGTTTCGCACAGACTAAAGCTGCTAATGAAGTGGTGTTTTAGTCCCAAATATGAAATAAGGCAGGTAAATCCTGCCTTGTGTGTCATTAGAGTTAGGTTAATTTCATCTTTCCTTATTACCATTGCACGTCTGATTGACAAAGCTATTACCGAGTTATGTCAGAACTGTGACTGCACAAGTTGTAAACAGGGCTGGAGCGATCGCTACAAAATGCCCAATGCCCAATTTAAAATGTCAGTGTTTCCCAATCTAAATCTGATGCTATTTGAGCAAGTTTATCTAAGTCAGTCAAGTTATCTAAATAGGGCAAGCAGCCTAAAACTGGCGTATTAGTGAGTGATTGAATCAATTGGTGTGGTGTCCAGTCAGCTATTTCTGCATCCGTTCGGGGTTGTACGCAGTTCAGAACAATGCCTTTGAGATTGACGCGCGATTGTCTAGCTAATGCTACATTCGCCACTGCTTGAGCGATCGCACCCAATCTAACTGGTACTACCAATACCGTTGGTAAACGCCATTCTCCTGCTAAATCGGCTACCGTTAATTCTTCAGTTACTGGCGAACCTAACCCTCCCAAGGCTTCTACAAGCACAAAATCACGATGCGATCGCAACTTAGACAAAGCTTGCCACACAAGTGCTAAATCTACTCGCCGATTTTCCCTTGCTGCTGCTATGGGAGGGGCTAAAGGTGCTTGAAAGTACAAAGGTGTAATTTCTTCTGGGGATTGTTCTAGTGTAAATAGCTTTTGATACCACTCGCGATCGCCAATCCCCGATTGAATCGGTTTCATGATTCCCCAGCTACGCTGCGGATAATATTTTTGCCAATAGGCTGCTAATGCTGTTGTTAAAACAGTTTTACCAGCTTCGGTATCAGTTCCAGTAATCAGTAGTGTGTTCAACATTAATTTCTTTGGCCAGAAAATGGTTGTGTTCCATCAACCGGCGGAAAAGTTGGCGTTTCACCAGTGGTCGGAATTGGCAAGGGTGTCTCTGTCGGAATTGGCAGAGGTGTTTCTGTCGGAATTGGCAGAGGTGTTTCTGTCGGAATTGGCAAGGGTGTCTCTGTCGGAATTGGCAAGGGTGTCTCTGTCGGAATTGGTTTGACTGGTTTTTCTAATGCAACATTGAGGTTGTAATTGCTTTCGGCAACTCCTGAAAGCAGTGTTAACTCAATAGTATATCTACCAGTAACCAGCAATGTGCTTTCATAAGATGTTACTTGCTGGGCATTATGATCAATTGGTTGTTGATTGGGACTTAAGACTGTTAGCAAAACACTGCTTCCTGGGTCAATAAACGCAGTTAACTTGTCACCTTCTTGCCCCAAAAAAGTGTACCGGATTATTTGATTTGTTTTCAGAGTATCTTTAAGCGTGGCTGTGTTATTAAATGCTCCCAGATTGAGGCGCTTAGTAGATACAACAGGTTGCTCGTTAGTGGGTGTGGGTGTGGATGTAGTACCACCAGAAATCACTGGTGAAGGGAAATTTTGTGGAAGCGTCTCATTTGGTGGTGTTTTCGGCTGACTGCGGATGGAACTTACCAGCGCCCAAGAACTAAATCCCGCTATGATCACTACAGCGCTGCCAATTGCCCCGATCGCTAAAGGATTATCCAAAACTGAGCTAGTGGGACTTGGTGGAATCACAGGCGCGGGTTGTTTCTTGGGCGAAGCTGCTGGTGGTACTACCTGAGGACGGCGACTAACAGCCATTGTTTGCAAGTTCGATACATTTGGGGTAGGGACGCTGGGTTGAGCCAGAGATTGCAGTGCTTGGGATACATTAGCAGCACTTTGGTAGCGATCGCTCGGTAGATGATTCAACATTCGATTCAAAACCAGGGCAAATCGCGGATTAACTCTTACCCACCGCTGCCAATTCCAAGTTAGTTGGTTTTCGTCAAATAGATCCCTTGGTTCTTTACCAGTCAGCAAAACAATTGCACTCACCGCTAATGCATACAAATCACTACTAGGATAAGCTCCCCCTGTTTGCATTTGTTCACTAGGAGAGTAGCCTAATTTTCCCACAGTCGTTTCTGGCATTGCACTCTCTGGCGATCGTAACCGTGTTGCTAGTTCCTTCACCACCCCAAAGTCAATTAACACAGGTTTAGCGTCACTATCTCGCAAAATAATATTATCTGGCGAGATATCTCGGTGAATAATCCCTCGACTGTGAATATGCTCTAAAACAGGCAGCAACAACTGTATCAGCCGCAATACTTCAGCCTCTGTGAAGGTTTGACCCCCAGCTTGACGTTCAGCCAGCAGAGTTCGGTACGTCTGACCTGCAACGTAGTCCTCCACCAAAAATAAGCGTTGGTCTTGCTCAAATCTTTCCCGGAATTTAGGCACTTGTGGGTGTTCGATTTGATATAAAATGGCAGCTTCTCGGTGAAAAAGCTCTTGTGCCTTCTCCCAAGCCAAAGGCGACCTTGCTGTTGGAATCAATTCCTTGATCGCGCAAAGTTCGTTAAAGCGCCTCTGGTCTTCTGCCAGATAGGTTCTACCAAATCCTCCCTGTCCGAGAATTTGAATTATGCGGTAACGGTTTTGCAAGACAGTGCCAACTGTAATGGGTGGTTGCATGATCGATTGATTGAGTGTAGTAGCAACTGAGGAGGAAGTCACCCACAAAGATTAAGTCCAAGAGGCGACGGACAGTTACCTGCGGCAATATTCTACTATACTCAACGGGTACATCCCACCAGAGCAAGGTTGTTTCCTACTGCATAACTTAAGAGTTCCCAATCCCCAATTCAATTTCTCTTCCTGGGAAAACGATAGATTTTGAAATATGTAAAATTAACTTGAGAATCCAGGTTATACAAATCACTCATCTCTTTTTCAATCAATCCTTTGGGAAATAGATAATCACGATTAACTACGATCAAAACTGTATCCGCCCTATTTGTTAATTTTTCAATTTTTCCTGCAAAATTTTCATTCTTAATCCCCTTTTTTAACTCATCCCCTAACTTCCTTCCATCCAGACTTAGAGTGTCACCGTAGTATCTAAATAATCTGGGATTGCCAAATAAAAATACAGATTGTGTAGAAGACGATCGATTTTTTATAATGTAGTGGACAGCAGAGCGATAGTCATCTTTTTGATAGTTTTCATTGAAGTAGTAGTTAAAAAGAGAATAAATATTCAGAACTATCAGAGAGATCACAGCAATTTGAGCCAACTGAGACACTCTATAACGCTTTGAACCAATACTAGGTCTTTGACTCAAAGCTGATGGGATAAGCATGGCAAGTGGTAACCAAAGATAATAAGAGTGACGTGGTACCCAATTAGTTTTGGCGACTATAGCTAAGAGCAATCCCAGCAAAAATGCTATGACAAAAACAGAAGTAAAGAAGTAATTAGCATGTTGCTCTCTGCTCTTTTTTTTGTGTATCAATAAAACTCTTACTAAAGCCAAGAAAATGGCAGTACCGACAATCAACAATAAAAGCATCTGAGGCCAGTAACTAAGCATAACCTGCACTCTATCATCGCCGCGCAACTGCTCCATTGAAGGCCCATACGTTGTCCCCACTAAAAGTCCATTTAACACAAAAAGAATATTTTGGATTATGGGTAATCCCGAACGAGCAATTTTAATGCTTTCGGGATCAGTTGCTCCAGGTAAAGTCAGGTGATAAATAATTGACGGTAAAGATAAAAATGCAGCAGGAAGCCACCATTGCAACCATTGCTTGAAGTTTCTATAGATGGCAATATGAGATAGACATAGGGCTGTAGTCAAAAACCACATAGTAATGTTACTAAAAATCCCTAAAGCAGTAAAAATACTAAACAGCCATATTGAAGTACCTTGATGAGCCTTATTTTTAACTAATACCTTGCTAAAGAAATATAATTGAAGTGAGGCTATAAACGTTGCGAAGGCATAAATTCTTGCTTCTTGGCTGTAAATAACACAGAAAGAACTGAATGTCATAATTAGCAGAGACCATAAGGCGTGCTTTTTCCCGTATATCCGCAAAGCAGTAAAGAATATAACGATAGTTGAGCCAATTCCTAAAACAGCAGAGAGTGAGCGAAGGGCAAATTCAGTTTCACCAAATACCTGACGCCACCAAAACAGAACTATAAAGTATAGTGGTTGAAATCTATCACTATTTCCGATGTGTCTAACTCTCGAAATGCTTTCTTGAAATGTCGAGACATCAGAATTAGTTAAGCTTAAACCCTCATCATACCAGAGACTCTGGTTTGCCAACATAAAAAAGCGCAGAAAAACGCTCAAAATAATCACTATTAAAATAGACAGATAATATCTCGACCATTTCTGATTTTGGATTCTAATCATAATTTTATCTCCTCTTTAGTCTATGAGTGATGCAACGATAAAGCGTTTTATTTATGTCCGTCTTGGCACTTTTGCTTACATAACTTACTATTCTTCAAATAATCTAGGACTTACGCATTGACAGAGACAACTAACTGTGAATTACCTCTCGTTACAAGGCTCTAGCCTTGTAATGCTCTTGTGTCCGGCTCTGCCTCCCGTCAAACCAGGAGGCAGGGCAAGACTTTTAGCTTAAAAAGCCTACCTTTCACATGATGGTCAATCTGTAAAGTGCGTAAGTTCTATAATCAATGTTTACCTAAAGAAATTGCACCAATACCGCTCAACATCAAACCCATTCCTAACCATTGGGAAAACAAAATTTTTTCTCGCAAAATTACAGCAGCAGTGAGCATTGTGACTATAATTGTTAAGCCTATTACTATTGGATAGGCAACAGATAAATTCAATTTACCTAAAACTACCACATAAAAAATTGCACTCACACCATAACTAATAATCCCTCCCAGTAAATAGATATTTAACGGATTTTGTCCTGCTCCTAGTTTCAACAGATTTTGAGCCAGTGTATTTAACCCCACTGTAATTAAAATCAATAAACTAAAAATTATCTGGTTATTCATCGGGAAAATTTACTTACTTGACAACGTGATATTTTTTGATAAAAAGAGCAATTTAGAAGAAACTCTCATAACCAGCAGCACTATCAAAATCCCAAAGTTCTCCTCCAGATGGATAAGATATTTGCACCCATCTGCCAGCAAGTTTTTCCCACCATCGGGGCGGGTGCGGTAAGCTAGCAACTTGGATGTAGCTACATCCAGAAAGTAGTGCCCCGACAAAATCAGTATGTAAACTATCACCAATGACGAGTATGCGTTTGGCTGGTAACTGCATATAAGCTATTGCCTGTTGAAATGCAGGGGGAAAGGGTTTTTTCGCTGGACTGAGCGCTGGAATATCAAGACGATGAGACCAATATTTGACGCGATAGCGACGTTTACCATTTGAAAGTATAAAAAATTGTAATCCGGCTAACTTTGCTTGCGTAATCCAATCTTCTGCACAAGGAGATAGGTACTGGTCATCTTCCGACACAATAGTGTTGTCTAAATCTAGGATTATACCTTGAATACTACAGGTTTTTAGCCAGTTAATTTCGATGCTTGCCAGTGTAGAAGCTCGTGGTGGTAGTCTGTGGGGGTTGCTTTTAAAACCTAGTTGGTTGTTTCCCTGAATGAGAAAATGCAGCCACGAGGCAAAGATACTGA
This sequence comes from Nostoc sp. NOS(2021), assembly GCF_017115025.1. GTDB lineage: Bacteria > Cyanobacteriota > Cyanobacteriia > Cyanobacteriales > Nostocaceae > Nostoc. The sequence continues at coordinate 14,839 of NZ_JABXKM010000102.1, forward strand.
AGAGTTTTCTGAAAACAGTTGTAGGATTTTTCATCTCTAAATTCCGTCAAATTTCCTCCCGTCAGCGCTTAAGGTACCAAGATCACAATTTGAAAGTGTGGATACCAAAAAGTCCAACGGATAACTGGCCGGCTAACTGTGGCTCCCATCGATTGTAAAACCTGAACAATATCCTGACTTCGGCGTTGGTGAACCCATTCTCTCGCCAACAACAAGTCATGAAGCTGATTCATAAAAGACCCAATAATTTTAGATGCCTCAATGTCTTTAATAATCAGCCTTGCTCCCGAATCCATCTGTGCAATTGTTTTACGGAGAAAATCGTCCTGTAGTTTTGCAGGAATATGGTGCAGAACATCAATCATGGTTACAGTGTCATATCCATGCAAATCCGGTGGTGTTTCTTCTGGAGACAAATGGATAACCTGAAATATTTCAGGTTGCATTCCAAAAGCGGCAGCAGCTTTCACCGCAAGCGGTGAAATATCATAACCATGAGCTATTTTTACTGAGCGCAACTTTAAAGCCAGATAAAGTAATGCTCCTGTCCCACAGCCAATATCATAAAGACGCGCACCTTCTGGAATCTTGGCAAGAACCAGATCAAGAGGACAGATAAATGGACGATAGCGCGTTTTTAGAGCAGCAAGCCCAGACATTCTTTGACAAGGTAATTTCATCTCGTCAGCAAGGGTAAAACTATTCATACAAGTTGTTAAATAAAACGACTTAGTACTGATGTCTTTTCTTGTAAGATTTATTCGATCATTCCTTGGTTTTTCAGCCAAAGAATCACAAAGCAGGTGAGAATCCAACCAATAACTGTGACTAGTATCGGCAAGTCTTTCAACAATACTTCTTCCGGGCGCTCACTACGTCCACCTTGCTCAGGATGGTTGTCGCCGTAATTGGCAATCTCTTGGGGGTCACTCAGTAGTTGATAGCGAAAAATTCCATACAATACAAAGGGCAAGGTTAGTAACATGAATGAGGTGGATGCCCCATGCAGGTATGAACCGGCACTCCAAAGAGCATAAGTAACAACCGTGCCAGTGGTGACGACATTTTCCATACGACACAGTAGGGGCAAGGAATAGTATTTGAGAACACTGCGAGGCTTGTTGCCTTTGATTTGTGCTAATCGCAGTTCTGCTTTGCGCTTTTCAATACCCAAAAATAGCGCTAGCATCGCAGTGCAAAGTAAAAACCAAGCTGATAAAACGATGCCGGTAGCAGCAGCACCGGCATAGGCTCGTAGGACAAATCCGGTAGCGATCGCCCCAACATCCAAAATCACCATCCGTTTGAGTCGCAGATTATAGGCGATCTGCAACAGGGCGTATGCAGTTATGGCTCCACCCAACTGAGGCGATCGCAACCACCCAAAAATCAGAGCACTACCTAATAGCACCAATGCCATCCCACTAGCAATACGGATGCTGACTAATCCGGCGGCAATTGGCCGCTTACACTTGACAGGGTGCTGACGGTCAGATTCAACATCTGCGATGTCATTGATTAAGTAGAAGCTACTTGATGCACAGCAAAATAAGATAAATGCCAATAGGCTACCTAGCAGAGATTGCAGATTGATGCTAAACGCAAACAATGGTGCTGCAAACACTACCAGGTTTTTTGTCCATTGTCGTGGTCGCATAGCAGCTAAACAGTACGCCGACTTCTTGGAACCAGTTGTTATAGCAGTTAAAGATTTTTCTACTACTGAAGTACGCCGAGAGTCCATAACTATGCCTGTCGCCTCTCTGTGTCAGGAGAATTAGATTGAACAACTTTCCCAAGCTGTCTGAATTAAAATTTATTTTAGTAAAATTACTTACAACTTTTTACATAGTTGATATTATCCTTGTTGAGTAATGTTTTGATATTAAAAAACATATTTTTATACAATTTTTATCTGAACTTTATTCAACCTTTATGTAAAAATTTGTATGTGAGTAAATTGTGTCCAGTGCTAGAGAACTGTAGACATGTCGTTTTTTGTCAAGGCGTAGGTACTAGAATAATAAAATACATTTTTAATACTTAGACAGAAGTGTTATACTGTTATGAGAATAAACTTCAATATCACTTAAGTTATAAATGCTTTACTGTCAGTTATAAATGAGGTAGTTAGCAGAAGCTATCTAGCACACCAATCTTTGAGAGATTGGGTTATTTACCTCAACTCAAAATTTTTTAATTATAGACCTAGTGGACGGTCTTGATGTCCGTTAAGCTATCAATAGTTTGTTTAACAAGAAAATTAGACCGTTAGCGAATGATAATTTTATGGGAAAATGTTTTAATTTTGTATGAAAGCTTCAACAAAACTCACAGATGTTTTTTTAGGCGATTTCTCGGTTAAATCTATTAAATCTCTAATGATAATATTGCTATGAATGCACATAGAGGATCTGCTGTGCTCAGTTCTGCAACTTTCAAAGTGCAACCATCTGCAACAGGACTGACCGATAATCATCGCCTGCGGCTGTTTTCTGGCTCTGCCAATGTACAACTGTCTCAAGAAGTCGCTCGTTATCTGGGTCTTGACTTGGGGCCAATGATTCGTAAAAGATTTGCGGATGGAGAACTTTACGTTCAAATCCAAGAATCGATTCGGGGTTGTGATGTCTATTTAATCCAGCCATGTTGTCAACCCGTGAACGATCATTTGATGGAATTAATGATTATGGTTGACGCCTGTCGTCGAGCTTCGGCGCGACAGGTAACGGCAGTAATTCCCTACTACGGTTACGCCCGCGCCGATCGCAAAACGGCAGGACGAGAGTCAATAACCGCCAAGCTGGTTGCTAACTTGATCACTGAAGCCGGTGCCAACCGCGTTCTCGCAATGGATTTGCACTCGGCTCAAATTCAAGGCTATTTCGATATACCTTTTGACCATGTTTACGGTTCGCCAGTATTGCTGGATTATCTAGCAAGCAAACAACTGCCCGACCTTGTAGTTGTTTCCCCCGATGTTGGTGGTGTAGCACGAGCCAGAGCATTTGCAAAAAAACTGGGTGATGCTCCACTGGCGATTATTGACAAACGTCGTCAGGCACATAATGTTGCCGAAGTGTTAAATATCATCGGCGATGTTAAAGGCAAAACGGCAGTGTTGGTGGATGACATGATCGACACTGGGGGCACGATCGCGGAAGGGGCGCGATTACTGCGTGAAGAAGGAGCGCGTCAAGTATACGCCTGTGCAACTCATGCTGTGTTTTCTCCACCAGCGATGGAGCGGTTATCCAGTGGCTTGTTTGAGGAAGTCATTGTGACAAATACGATTCCCATACCAGAAAACAACCGCTTTCCCCAACTAGTGGTGCTGTCAGTAGCTAATCTGTTAGGAGAAACTATCTGGCGGATTCATGAAGATACTTCAGTTAGTAGTATGTTCCGCTAGACTGTCATTCTGTGTTATAGGCATAAATTACCCACATTGTCCTCTTGATCGAGTACAGTGTGGGCTTTTAGTTATGATTATTAGGACTTACGCACGAGTTACGGAATAACGTAGACGCAAAGCGGCTTGCCGCAGGCTACCGCAGAGGCGCTGAGAAGCCAGTGCGTTGGGCGGGTTCCCCGACTTGTAGCAACTGGCGCGACACGGAGAAATCAGAGTTTGAGAGATATTTTGCGTAAGTCCTAGTTATTAAGAAATAATCTCATGTTTTCTATGGACGGTTGATTACAAGTAGTTCTTGCCCAAATAATTACTAATCTGTAATGTGCTAGACCAACACTAACGTCCCTTGTGGGCGATCGCACCCCTGCTCCCTGCACAAGAGCTTTTTCATGTGCGGTAGTAAAATGGATGCAGCACTGCCAAATTAGAATACTTTGATTCAGTTTGGACAATTTGGGTAAAGAGGACAAAGGGATGATTACAACTCCTAAAAAAGTGATTTCAGTTTTACCTCTGGAAAATGGCGATCGCTTATCTCGCTGCGAATTTGAGCGTCGCTATCAGGCAATGCCGCATTTAAGAAAAGCTGAACTGGTTGAAGGAGTTGTGTATATCATGGCATCCCCACTCAGAATTAAAAGTCATGGGGAACCACATGGAAACCTGATCGGGTGGTTGTGGAACTATAAAACGGCAACCCCTGGTCTTGTTCTCGGAATTGAACCCACAGTGCGTTTAGATTCGGATAATGAACCACAGCCTGACGCGGTAATATTCATTCCGGGCAGACAGGCATTGATTAGTGAGGATGATTATATCCAAGGCGCACCCGAACTGGTGATAGAAGTGGCAGCAAGCAGTGCAGCCATCGATTTACATGATAAAAAACGCACCTATCGACGGAATGGAGTACAGGAGTATATTGTCTGGCGAACATTAGATAATCAGTTGGATTGGTTTAGGCTGCAAGCGGATGAGTATGTTTCGCTACCAACCGATGAGCAGGGAATTATTCGCAGTCAGGTGTTTCCGGGGTTGTGGTTGGCAATACCTGCCTTACTGTCAGGAGAAATGGCAACGGTGTTATCTGTGTTACAAGCAGGTTTAGCTGCCACTGAACATCAAGAATTTATGCAAAAGTTGAATGAGAATATCGGAAATAGGGAATAGATACAGCAGATTGCGAGTTGATGAGGTACAAAAATACCCCACCCTAACCCTCCCCTTATAAAGGGGAGGGAACTAGATTTGCTGTTTCCCCCCTTAATAAGGGGGGATTAAGGGGGGTAATTCACCGTAGCCCCAAGCAATGGAAGGGTGTACTTCACTTACTTGCAAAGTGCTGTATGTACTGAGTTTTTTCAAAAATCAAATAGCAGTCCTAATATGTTCCTGAAGAAGTTATAGAAAGGCTGGCGTTGCACGAATTAGGAAAATGATCAAAACGAAAGCTATGTACTTATGCAAGGGTGTCAGTGTGAAGTAGCGCAACTGCCGAATACTGAGAAAGGAATTGATGATTGGCTGGTGGCTGGTGGCAAGCTGGGTTACAGAAAACTCTTTTTCCCCCTGGCCCTACGAGGCTTTCCTCGTTATCATAAGAAGTTAAAAATATGAAAGCTAAAAAAGTTAAAATTAAGACTAGACCTGGGATCACTGATGAGCTTATTCATGATGAACTTACGCAGTTCGCTTTAATAGAAAATCATTATATTTGGGGTACACCTAAATTAAACAGTGGGATAATACATTTTTTATCATATGACAATTGTCTTCTCATGTTTTTAGTTGAAGACGATCAAGCTAATGGAAGATACATAAGGTATCTTGAAAAAATGGGAGTTCCTGTTTTTGAGGATTCTTTAGAATGTGATGAGTATGGAAAAGCCCTCTTGGAAAAGGCTAATAAAAAACATGACTCCTTAACGATATAGCCAAACCCGGAGTAGTGAAAGCAGTTGCTCAGTATCTACAGGTTTGGTGATGTAGTCAGAGGCTCCAGCTTCGATGCATTTTTCGCGATCGCCTGGCATGGCTTTGGCAGTTAAAGCAATTATTGGTAGTGAGCGAAACTGTTGTTGCTGGCGGATGGCGCGGGTAGTTTCGTAACCATCCATTTCTGGCATCATGATATCCATCAAAACTATGTTAATGTCAGGATTAGCTTCCAGCCTCTCAATACCATCTCTGCCATTTTCGGCAAACAGCACTTGCATTTGATAGCTTTCTAAAAAGCTGGTGAGGGCAAAAATATTTCGCAGATCATCATCTACAATCAAAATTTTCCGATTAGCCAGCACCGGATCAGTTTGATGTAGTTGCTCTAGCATTTGACGCTTTGGTGGGGGCAAATTTGCTTGCACCCGATGCAAAAACAGGGCAGTTTCGTCTAACAACCGCTCTGGCGAGCGCACATTTTTAATGATAATTGTCTCTGCTAGTCCCCGCAGTTGGGTTTCTTCTTGTCGGCTGAGTTCTTTACCGGTGTAGACGATGATCGGCAGTTTCAAAAGCCTGGGTTCAAGCTTGATCTGCTCAATTAGTGTAAACCCACTCATATCGGGCAGACCAAGATCCAGTACCATACAATCAAAGTGATGCGATCGCAAAATCGAGAGGGCTTCTCCCCCTGTACCCACTGCTGTACTCTGGACATCACTATTACCAATCAGTTCGATAATACTTTGGGCTTGTACGGGGTCATCTTCTACAATCAGGAGATTTTTTACCTGACGCTCAATAAAGCCTTTAATCTCAGTCAATACCTGAGTTAGCGCTTCTGGAGAAACGGGTTTTTGGAGATAGGTAATCGCGCCTAACTGTAATCCCCGTTGCTGTCTTTCATCAACAGAAAGTATATGTACTGGTATATGTCTGGTATCTGGCTTATGCTTCAGACGATCTAGCACCGTCCACCCATCCATCTCTGGCATATGGATATCTAGCATAATCGCATTGGGTTTAAACTGTTGCGCTAGTGCTAGACCTTGTTTGCTCTGTAAAGAAACGATGGTTTTAAAGCCCTGCTCACGTGCCATATCTAGTAAGATGCGGGCAAATTTATCGTCATCCTCGATAATTAGCAAAATGCGATCGCCTGGTTGAATTATTTCCCGGTCGTCTGGAATTTCGATGGGGAAGCTGCTAAGTACTTTCGCGGATGCAGATGTGTCCACAGTCGCGGGTCTGTTTTCGACGATTGGCACTTCTTTGATGGTCGATGCTGCACGGATAGAGGTGGTTGGCTCAGAGGGTAGTGTGGTGAGAGTATTTTTAGCATTGTTTTCCTGTCGCCTGGGCAAGTAAAGGGTGAAGGTGCTTCCCTGTCCTGGTTGGCTGAGTAGTTCAATTCTTCCTCCCAACAGTTGAGCCAATTCCCGGCTGATGGACAAGCCCAAGCCAGTTCCCCCGTACTTGCGGCTGGTTGTGCCATCTGCCTGCTGAAATGCCTCGAAAATAATCTTCTGCTTTTCGGCTGGAATGCCTATACCCGTGTCGCTAACGGCAAAAGCAATCATGGGATTATCAACTTCGGCTGCCTCAGATCCTATGCCAATTTGTAACTTCACGCCTCCTTGTTGGGTAAACTTAAAGGCGTTGGCTAGAAGATTTTTCAGCACTTGTTGCAGGCGTTTGGAGTCGTTAAAAATTGTCAGGGGTAACTTCTCATCCCGTTGAATAGTAAAACTGAGTTCTTTATTGTGGGCAAGTTGCTGGAAAGTCTGCTCTAGAGATGTCTGCAAATCTGCAAAAGCAATTTGCTCAATATCGAGTGACATAGTACCCGACTCAATTTTTGCCAAATCTAGAATGTCATTGATCAACTCCAGCAAATCAGTCCCAGCCGAGTAAATAGTCCGGCTGTATTCTACCTGTTTATCGGTCAAGTTGCTAAGAGAGTTATCTGCTAGCAGCCTTGCTAAAATTAACAGGCTATTTAGCGGTGTCCGTAACTCGTGGGACATATTTGCGAGAAATTCTGACTTATATTTGGAAGACAAAGCCAGTTGTGCAGCTTTTTCTTCTAAAGACTGCCTCGCGCGCTCAACTTCCTCGTTCTTGCGGGCAACTTCCCGATTTTGAACTTCTAATAATTCTGCCTTTTCTTCTAGCTCCTGATTTAGTTGTTGTAATTCTTCGTTAGACTGTTTCACATGAAATTGTGATTCCTCTAACTCCTGCGCCTGTTCTTCCAGGCGTTGATTGCTCTGCTGTAGTTCTTCTTGTTGGCTTTGCAGTTCCTCTGTTAAAGCAACAGACTCTTCAAGTAGTTGCTGAGTTTGCAATTGTGAGGCGATGTTATTTAAAAATACACCTAGATTTTCAGTTAATTGCTCTAGAAATATCAGGTGCAATTCCTTAAAAGGCCCAAAAGAGGCAAGTTCAATTACGGCATTCACCTGCGTCTCAAATAGTATGGGCAGCACAATAATATTTAGCGGTGGTGCTTCTCCCAAGCCGGAACTGATGCGGATATAGTCACTAGGAACTTCCGTGAGGAGGATTCTTTGTTTTTCTAGGGCGGATTGTCCCACCAATCCCTCGCCCAAGCGAAACTGATTTGCCAGGTTTTTGCGTTTTTTGTAAGCATAACTACTCAACAATTTCAGTACAGGCTGGTCGTCTATAGATTCCATCGCATAAAAAACGCCCTGCGATGCTCCAACCAGTGGTGCTAAATTCGACAAGATCAGGCGAGATACACTTTCCAGATTTCGCTGCCCTTGGAGCATCTGGGTAAATTCAGCTAAGTTAGACTTTAGCCAGTTTTGCTCGTCATTTTTTTTAGTTGTGTTTCGCAGATTAACGATCATCTGGTTGAAGGTGCGCGTCAACACACCAATTTCATCCAGGCGATCGCTATCTGGTAAATTCACCGATAAATCCCCATCCGCCATTTTTTCTGCCAAATCAGAAACTTGCTTCAGGGGTACTGAGATATTTCGGGTCAGGGCGAATCCAATCAAAGCTAAGATCAAAGAAAATAAGGGAATACTATAGACAATGCTGGCGATCGTTTGCTGGCCAGCTGCTTGTGCCTTCTCAGAGCGCTGTTTCAGCAGTGCATCCTCCTCAGTTTTCATCGTCTGAATAACTTTGCGGATTTCATCCATTAGGGACTTGCCCCGGTCTGTCAGAACCACCTTCTGAGAAGCTTCAAAACCTTGGTTCTGGCGCAAGTCGATAGTTTCTTGAAGTTCAGCCAGCTTTTGAGCGATTAGTGGCTGTAAAACATCCAACCGCTGTTGTTGCTTAGGGTTATCTGCTGTTAACCTCTGAAGTTCCTTAACTTTTTGAGCCAGTATTTGAGTGGCAGCCTTATAAGGCTCTAAATAGCTCTGTTTTCCAGTAACAATGTAACCACGTTGCCCAGTTTCAGCATTTGTCACTTGCAAGTTGAGGTCTTCAAGCTCACTTAATACCTGGTAGGTATGGTTTTCTTGGCGCGAAGTTTCAATTAGATCGTTGGTGCTTTGGTAGGAGATTAGACCAATGGTGGTCAGAGTTGCCAAACTCAGGGCAAAACTTACTCCAATCTTGGTTCCAATCTTCAAACGGTTCAACATTATTCCCGGCAGATATTCAAATTATTTCTATTTTTGAGACTATTCTGATTATGTTTTAGCTATCCAAAACAAATATAGGATATTCCTTTACGTGGAATATGTCTAGTTTTTTTACACGCAAAATATTATCACTTGTATCTTAATACATTTACAAATGTAACCTGATTTTAAATAAGTATATAAATAATCTTTTTATCTAACATTTTGATACTTTAATTAATATGAAACCTTGAGATAGCATAACTTCTTTCAAAAGAAGCAACCACCTGATTTTGTAATTGAATCTGGCGGTGGATAATTAAACACTTGTTCCTTTACTAAAAAATGGTGGTTTTTATGATTGCAGTAATTAACCTAGCAAGACCCAAATTCTGCAAAGGGCAAAAGGTAGAATTTCTCGATGGATTGGTAGCCATAATACAATGCCATCCTAACTCTGGACACTGGTAGTGTCTTGTAGAAATGCAAATGGGTTCAGAACCAGAAATGGGTAGGATTGGTTATGAAACTACTATTTTACTATTTGAAACAGATATTATTTTACTCTAAGACTACCCTCTTGTCGCTTAGGTTTAATATTGACATCACCTTTTTATCAAAAAACCCTTGGAGGATATTAAAAAACTCAACGCTCATTTAATATTACTAAATATAGTGGCTTTTGCGGTTTGGTATGACATTAATGCCATTGTACATCACTATAAACATCAACCGTAACCTTAGTTATCGCAAGCAGTATTGTGGTGGAAAGTTAAGGTTTCAAAAGGCAATCTATACCCACAGAGGTATGTAATTTATAGGAAAATGAATATACTTTTACTCTAAATTTTCAGGAAGATGCACAATCACGGGATATCGTCAAACCTCTTAAGATTAACTTGACGTTTAACTAGAAGTTCGTAATCACCTGGCGATCGCTTCTAGCCGCATCAAGTTTAGATGGGCTATAGATCCGAAAATGTTGAATCTTGTTAGTCTCTAAAATAGCTTTTGCACCTGCCATGTAGATATCAGTACTATTTAGGACTAATAGGTAATTGCCAAGAGTAACTTGATGTTCATAATATCTGGCTAGATCGTCAGAAATTCCTAAATTAGTGTAGTTATCTTTGGAACTGCTGATCTCTACCTCAGTAATACCAACTATGGTCTCTGTATCCTTAGCAATCAGCGACACTTGACTCATCGGAAAGCCAGCAGTTTTCAGTTCAGTAAGCGCTCTTTCTGCGTCTTGGCGGGTAGAAAAAACACCAACTGCATTTTTATAGCGACTATTTGGGGTCGAGTATGGCTCATAAACACCACACTGTTGAATATCACAGCGATTAAAAACCCTCTTAGCAACACAAATCTCGATGTCTATGCCGATTACGATCACCAAATAGTAACCTTTACAGACAAGATGGCTGTAACCTTGTGCTTGCTGTTCAGGAATTCCTAAACTTAGCAACACACCAGGCAAACCACCTGCGGATGCATTGATCGCACCACCTGGTAAAGTGGTAGCGATCGCTGTTGCTTCTGCTCCGGCTAGCATGACTCGGCCTATACCAGGAATTACCCAGAGGACTAAACCAACTAATAAGCCAGTAAGACCGCCTAAAGCGTCTTGTGAGGATGTATTGCCAGTGGGGTCTTTAACCTCAACACCAGCAATATCACTTTGTTCTTCTGCATTCCTTGCAATTACAGAAACTTTGTGCATTGGAAAATTAGAAGCTTTTAGTTCCTCAAGTGCCAATTGTGCATCCGAACATCTAGCGAAAACTCCTATAGTTCTTCGCTCTTTTTCTAATGTCATTTTATCGGTTTCTTGCAGCTATAAGTGATTCCCAAGAGTATTAGCTAATTTGAGGTTATTACACAGCTCGACGAGTCAGTAAACCCCAAACAAAAATCAGTATCATAGCACCAAGAACAGCAAATAAAATGCTTCCAAGGGATAAAGCTCCTACAGATGCAGCGGCTGCCGAACTACTTCCTAGCAATACTTGACCCAAATAGCCTCCGACTACGGCTCCAAGGATTCCTAATACAATGGTGGAGAGAATACCGCCACCTTGGGTTCCTGGATAAAATACCTTAGCTAACGCACCTGCGATTAAACCCAAAACCAGCCAAGCGATAATGTTACCCATTGAATTTCTCCTTCCTTGAGAATCTGCTTTGTTTGCTTTTGACTATTTCATCTTAAAATTTGCCGACAAAATTCTTGCTCTATCTAGAGAACTAATATCAAAAATCTTTAGATATCATTTGTAGTTGGGCAATGGTTGGAGTTACACATTGAGGAATTGAGGAGTAAGTTTACCCGCTTTTACTAACTGCCAAGAACGCATGGAATAAAGCAAAACAAGAGTTTTATTTAATTCGATTATGCAATTTAGATGTTTTTCAGCTGATCAAGACTACTCACTGATAACAGGTGTTCAGTGAATAAAAACACCTTCTATCCAATTATCCTACCCAATGGTTGTTGCCCCAACGATACCACTGTTCGATTAGTCCTAAGCCAGAAACCAGGAGACACCCGTAAAGAAATTCTCGTGTCTTTGGACTATCAAGATGGTCTATCACCACACCAAAAGCAATAAAAAAGAAGGGCGTTGCAAATACAAATCGTGCCAGACTATAGAGATAGTGGGAAGCGGCTAGAAATCCAATTGCTGCATTGGCTATACAAATGGATAAGCAAAAAAAGAACACATAATTCGTTTGGAGTTGGGCAATGGTTGGAGTAACATATTGAGGAGTAAGTTTACCCGCTTTTCCTAACTGCCAAGAACGGATGGAATAAATCAAAATCGCTATCGGAGGATAAAAAAGGGTTATCGATAGTAGAGGATATTTGGGTACATACAGCAAAATCTGCTTGTGTTTGGCATGAAAGTAAATGAGAACAACCACCAAGAAGAACAGAATAAATGGAAAGTATAGACCGTGTAAGTCATTTAACAGCGACCTGGGAAACAGCAGAAACAACGGTCGAAACTGAAGAGTTCTTCCCCAATCCACCTGGGCTTGAAAGGGAGCCAAAAAGTTGCCTGTTGATAATAGACAATAAATGCCGTAGATGGAATAACCTGCCATAGCGCATATAGCAATCAGTCCAGTGGGGATAGTATATTTTTTCCACTCCCTAGTTTGAGAATGGGTTTCAGACCCTAAGTGACTTCCTAAAAAGACAGAAGCGATCGCCGCAAATGCAGCAAAGAGAAGTTGCACTAAACTCGGTCGAGACACAGACATCAGAATCACGGACACCGCTAAGATACTATTCCAAAACACAGAATTTGAAAATAAAAGAGCTACCACACTAATGATTGCCCAGAGCGAGAACAAGCTCTCAGTGTAGCCAATACTATGGAAAATAGAATTAGGATTAATAACATAAAGTATAAGAGTGATAAAGCTCAAACTTTCTGACTTAATGACTTTTCGTAAGACAAATAAGACGATAGGTAGTGACAAGACAAAAAGGAGATTAGAGAGGATAAAAGCATAGCGAAGCCCAACGACGGAACTCTCTGGGGCAAACAAACGAATTACTTGTGACCAGAGTGGGTAGAAGGCTTGACAATGAGGATGCAAACCCAGATTGACATAATGAATTGCATCCCAGTACTGAAACTCTCTTCCCTCTTGTACCGCTAATTTGGCAATTCCATCCGGTGAAAGGAGGATACCTATACTACTGCAAACAGTGTAAAACACCAGAGCAAGAATAATTTGCTTCCAAAAGGAAAAACGAACTAAGCTTTTCATGTGATATCTGGCTAGTAAACCACGACCACTTCATTTATCGTAAATCAAAGGGTTTAAGACCCCAACAATACAGGTAGCGTTATTTTCAGTCGGGGTTTAAATCCCCGTCTGAAAATGTCTTTAATTTTGAATTTTGAATTTTGAATTTTGAATTGTTAAGATTCTGGTATTTTGCATATATTACCTTTATGATGCGTTTAAATATTACAATCAGAGTCTAGAACTAAAGAAAGAGCTAGTTGATAGAGTTGGCGACGGGGAAGGAAAGTAACTTTTGCTAATTCACGACTAGCTTGCGATCGCGATATTCCCTGACTAATTAACTGTTTCAATTCGGCTTTCAATTCCTCTTGTGTCAGTTGGGGCTGACTGGCTGGAATTCCTGCCACGACTAATGTATATTCACCTTGGGGTTCTCGTTGGCTGTAGTGAGCGATCGCTTCGGCAATTGTCCCCCGCCAAAATTCCTCATACAATTTAGTTAACTCCCGCCCTAGCACAATTTGGCGATCGCTTCCCCAAACCTTTGCTAAGTCTTGCAAAGTATCTCGCAAGCGGTGAGGCGATTCGTAGAAAATCAATGTACGAGATTCTGTTTGCAGAGATTTTAAATGTTCTTGTCTCTGTTGAGTTTTCGCCGGGAGAAAGCCTTCAAAGACAAACCGATCCGTTGGTAATCCAGATGCACTCAAAGCGGTAATTGCTGCACTAGCGCCAGGAATGGGAACTACAGGAATTCCCGCCTCAATACAGGCTTTCACCAGTTCATATCCAGGATCGGAAATTCCTGGCATTCCAGCATCGCTCACCAGAGCGATCGCTTTATCATTAACTAAATGCTCTAATAATTCTGGGATGCGGCTGGTACGATTGTGTTCGTGGTAACTTAGCTGGGGTGTTTTAACTTGAAAATGCTGTAGTAGTTTCCCTGTGTGACGGGTGTCTTCCGCAGCAATGATATCCACAGTCTGCAAAATTCGCACCGCCCGAAAGGTTATATCTTCCAGGTTGCCAATTGGTGTGCCGACAACGTAAAGTGTTCCTGGTTTTGGATCGGTTTGCATGAGTTAGAGACGCGATTAATCGCGTCTGTACAGGAGTTAGAGACGCGATTAATCGCGTCTGTACAGGAGTTAAAAATAATAATTTATGCACCTATACGAAACATAATGATAAATGAATAATCCAAAATCCAAAATCCAAAATCCAAAATCGGATCGTGGGTTATTTGTAGGTTTAGTAACCTTAGATTTGATTTACCTTGCTGACTCTGCCCCTAAGAATAATCAGAAGATTGTCGCTACTGACTATACTGTGGCAGCAGGTGGCCCAGCAACAAACGCGGCTGTGACTTTCAGCCATTTAGGTAATCAGGCTACAGTCTTGGGTGTGGCGGGTTCTCACCCCATGACGCAGCTAATTCGAGGTGATTTGGCAAATTACAAAGTTGCGATCGCAGACCTTGAGCCTAACACTGATTTAGCACCGCCCGTCTCCTCAATCATTGTCACTCAAGCCACGGGTGAACGAGCTGTGGTTTCCATCAATGCTGTCAAAACTCAAGCCAGCAGCGCATCTATCCCGCCAGATATTTTGCAAAATGCCGATATAGTACTGATTGATGGACATCAAATGGCGGTTAGTTATTCCATAGCCCAAATGGCTAAAGCCAAGAATATCCCAGTAGTAATTGATGGTGGTAGTTGGAAGCCTGGATTTGAGCAAATTCTGCCGTTTGTAGATTATGCCATCTGTTCAGCTAATTTTTATCCCCCCAACTGCCAGACTGGAGAAGACATTTTTGCCTATCTGGGCGGATTTGACATTCCTCACATCGCCATTACCCACGGACAAAAACCAATTGAATACTTGAGTTGCACTAAAACTGGTATCGTAGATGTGCCACAGATACAAGCGGTTGATACATTAGGGGCTGGAGATATTTTCCACGGTGCTTTCTGTGATTACATTTTAAGGAAAAGTTTTACTGATGCACTGGCACTGGCAGCTAATATTGCTGCTGATTCCTGTAAATTTTTTGGTACGCGGCGCTGGATGGATTTAAAGTAATTCGTAATTCGTAATTAGTAATTCGTTAAACTAAGTAAGCATCGCTGTGTGCCCCTAATCAGGTTATACATAATTTTTAGATCAGGCCAAATTAATGAAAGACTTACAAGAAATATTAGCGATCGCTCGTGAGGTAGGTTGGGGCGCAGCAGATATACTGCGATCGTATTACCACGGCACTGCAAAAGACCCTAACTTAGAAGTACAATATAAACAGAATGAGCCTGTTACCGTTGCCGATGTAGCTGTGAGTCAATATATTTTGCAGAGGTTACAAGCAACTTTGGGTAACGAAGATTTTGCTTACATTAGTGAAGAAACTTACCAATCGCCAAGTAGTGGTACACAGCCTTCTGCCCCTTGGGTATGGATAATTGACCCTTTGGATGGTACACGAGACTTTATCGAAAAAACTGGGGACTATGCAGTTCACATTGCTTTAGTCAAGGAAACACGCCCAGTCTTGGCAGTGGTGGCAGTACCAGAGACAGAAAAGTTATATTACGCTACCAAAGGCGGGGGTACATTTGTAGAAACCCGTGATCGATCTGTTCCTTTACAAGTGTCGTCAGGTAAACGAGTTGAGGATTTAACCTTAGTTGTTAGTCGCTCTCACCGCAACCAACGCTTAGATTACTTACTACAAAACTTACCCTGTCAAAATCAGAAATCTGTGGGTAGTGTCGGCTGCAAAATCGCCACCATTGTCGAGCAACAAGCAGATATCTACATTTCCCTTTCCGGCAAGTCTGCGCCCAAAGATTGGGATATAGCAGCCCCAGAACTGATTTTAACAGAAGCTGGTGGTAAATTTACCCACTTCGATGGTACTCCGTTGCAGTATAACACCGGTGATATCAATCAATGGGGAGGTTTGCTGGCTAGTAACGGTGAATATCACGAAGTACTGTGTCAGCAAGCAGAAAAGATTTTAGCGCAGTTTGACCATAGCTAATGGAGCATTTGAGGATGAATATTTTTTAATTTGCTTTTAAAACACTCGGTCATAGTATGATTACCAACACTACTAATAATAATCTTTACCCCTTAGTCCACAGCTTAATTTTCAAAACACTAACTGCCTGAGCGATCGCAAGTTGATTCCGATTTGCTGTTAGAAGTGTAACTTTTATAGTACAAGCAACAAAAGCCTATCGTTGGGAGGTCTGCAAACCTGCCCTAAAGGTTGAATTTGTCAATAAAGTTCACTATTAGACGATATTCAAAGGCTGAAGGCTATGTTAAACTCATGGACATAAAGATTATTTTCGGTTGAGTAACTCGTTTTGATTTCTAAAAAGCGTCTCTCCGAATTTAACTCTCTATACTCCCTGAATTCGGAGATTTCTATGTCAATTTACGTCGGAAACCTGTCCTATCAGGTTACAGAAGAGGACCTCAAGCGGGCTTTTGCAGAATACGGAACAGTGAATCGTGTTCAACTACCCACAGATCGGGAAACAGGCCGGCCGCGTGGGTTCGCTTTTGTGGAAATGGAATCAGACGCACAAGAACAAGCTGCCATTGATGCACTTGATGGTGCTGAGTGGATGGGACGTGATTTGAAAGTGAACAAAGCTAAACCTCGTGAGGAAAGAAGCAGTTCCCCTCGTGGTAGCTGGGGTGGCAGTAATGCCCGCCGCAACAATAATCGTTACTAAGTCGATTGCTGAAAATTCCACATTTAGAGTCTCCAGCAGATAAAGCCAAAGGCTCCACTCTGCTGGAATATTTTATTTTATATCTAGCCTTGAACTGTTCATCCACATTAAGGAACGTGAATTAAATAAAATGCAAAACTTCATCCTGTATCTAGCTTCCCTCTCCTTTATAAGGAGAGGGATTGAGGGTGAGGTAAGCCAGGGACATAAATTGTATGTTATTAGGACCAGCCCTTTCAAGGTGAACCTTTGTACTATGAGAAAATCATGTTTTTCAGCCGATTCTGGGATTTTGGCGATCGCTTACGCTTAATTTACAGTCCAAAAATCTGGGGTTTAAAGGATAGATTTTTTATTCAATTCCAGCCGATGGCTAAAATGCCGCAAAAACCGTGATAGTACATCTGCTCACCTTGAAAGGGCTAGTCCTAGTTATTTAATTCTTATTCCTAAGCAGGAATGAGAATGACACAAATAGTTTTAGGGGAGAATGAAGGTATTGAATCAGCCTTGCAAAGATTTAAGCGGGAAGTTTCTAAAGCCGGAATTTTCCAAGATATGAGAAAAAAACGTCACTTCGAGACGCCGATAGAAAAAGAGAAGCGTAAAACAATTGCTAGGCACAAGCAACGTCGTAAACAACATTCTCGCTTCAGTTAACAAGTCCAAGCAAATTTGCCCTTCGATTTCACATCCAGCCAGCATCTCTTCATCGTAGACATACCTGCGGCAAGCCACAAGTAATTAGGCATACATAAATAAACAACACTCTTCGTAGTAGGACTGTCTTTGCTTTCAGTGCTACGAGACGTATATGTTTTCAATTGCGTAAGGATTATTATACTAAACACGTATGTAATTATTTTCTAACATCTTTTCACGACTCTAGTCAGTTCTAACCGATTTTTAGAATTGGAGAAAAGTGCTTTAATACCTTTCGTGTTGCTATCTTCATCTGCGTCGTGGACACATTACTGGCATCAATTTTATTGATTCTACTTCAGGTAATCACGGGGGAGTGCCTCTGCCGCTAGATCAAGCACCGCACAGTTACGAAATTTTCAAGCACAAGTAGGACAACTGCATCAAGATTGTCCTCAAACCTTAAGGAGTTATACCAATTACTTGTAAACTTGCACTTAATAATTAATTCCTTGACTGATCTCTTGACTTTGCGTACTTTGCGGTTCGTTTCATAAATATTAAATGTATCTTCCGATAAAATTGTATTATAAGTTACAAGTTTGGATTTCTAACCTTGAGTTAAATTAATAGCGAAGCAGCCAAAACAGAGCAAATACCACGTTGCTTTAATGCCAACGCTTTGATTAACTCTTTTGTATTCATAATCACATCTGCATTTAGCAGTAGTTTATTCCGGTTCAATAACTTAGGCATTACTGACCAATGCTAGAGGCAGGATTGTTTCTAGGTTTTTAAAATTAATACTGATGAGTTACTTTAAAAGGTTAAGTAAGTCTCTTCAATGCCATCGAGAAGTAAGCTTATTGCGATCTGAGCCACTTATAACGGGCTAATAATCCAGTGCTTCAGATGATGTCGCCACTGATGTCTACGACGGGCTACGCCTACGCGCCCAATTGGATGGAAAAACTAGCCAGACTTAGGTTGTACTTCTGCTGTGGTCTTTTTTGGAGGAGTTTGTGAATCAGAAAATATCGAGAAGAGAGTTTGCTATGCTAGCAGGCTCAGGGGTGGTAGCGATCGCCTTAGGTAGCCCACTTTTGGCAAAGTCAGCAGGGGCTGTATCTACACCTGATGCCCAGATGAAAGCCGTGTTAGATGAACTTACCTCTTTTAACGCACCGCCCATTGAGAAATTGTCGCCCATGAATGCTCGCAACAACCCGACTGTGGCAGATGCAGTTATAGGCGTGCTTGCCAAACGTCGCAAACCTGCGGTGGAAATGGTCGGGGATGTCAATCATCAACTTATACCAGGGTCGGGGGGCGATCTTCTAGCGCGTATTTATCTACCAAAGGGAAAGGGGCCTTTCCCCGTGCTGGTCTACTTCCACGGTGGCGGCTGGGTAATCGCCAATTTAGATACCTATGATTCATCGTGCCGCGCTTTGACTAATGCAGCTAACTGTATGGTTGTATCTGTCGCCTATCGCCAAGCCCCAGAACATAAGTTTCCCGCAGCGGCGGAAGATGCTTATGCTGCAACTCAATGGGTTATGGCGAATGCTGCCCGAATTAACGGCGACCCCAAGCAGGTTGCAGTCGGCGGCGAGAGCGCAGGTGGCAACTTGGCAGCTGTCACCTGCTTAATGGCACGTGATAGAGCGGGTAAGATGCCTGTGCATCAGATGCTAATCTATCCTGTTACCAATTACGCCTTTGACACACCCTCCTACCAGGAGAATGCCAACGCCAAACCGCTCAACAAAGCGATGATGATGTGGTTCTGGAGGCAATATCTAAACAGTGAATCTGATGGGAGTAATCCCTATGCTTCACCACTACGAGCAGAAAACCTGCGCGGTCTGCCACCTGCGACCGTGATTACGGCAGAAATTGACCCACTGCGTAGTGAAGGAGAAGCCTACGCCAAGCGTTTGCGTGAGGCGGGTTCCCCTGTAAAGGCAACCAACTATAACGGCGTGACTCATGAATTCTTTGGCACCGGAGCAGTGGTAGATAAGGCGAAGCAGGCGGTTAGAGAAGCGGCAGCCGAACTGCGCTCTGGATTTATTTAAAGAAGTTTATTGAGATCAAGTTAAATAGCCGTGTGTTTAATGCATCGCTGTGCCCCCCTACCTTCTACCTCATTCCACAAAGAAGCGCTATATATAGTTTGTTGAGTTCCATTTGCGGAACTCGCAGCAATATATAGCGGTTCTGGCTTAAGTGAGGTACAAGAACCCCACCCCCAACCCCCTAAGAGCAAGCGAGGAGCTTGCTCTGATGTATAGCAGGGGACTGGGGACTGGGGACTGGGAACTGGGTTGAAAGTCTGTTTGTATATAGGTTTTATCATCAGTTAATGTCCTAACCTTCTTGTCCGTTGCTATACCTTATGTGATTAGGAAACGCTATAAATGTATTCTTCCTCTATACCCATAAAGTATTGTAGATATCGTCAGTTTGCAATCCCTGGCTCTAGATTTTCAATAAAATGTTACGACTTTATCATTTATTACTAGGTTCTATTTTGCTGGTGTCAATACCACTGGGAGCAAAATTTCTTCTCCCCCAATTTTCTCCACCGAAAATGGTAGAACCCCATACCGTTGCAAAACTTCCTAACCCTAACGAGGGAAATATCTGGCAGAAAATCCTGGGAAATGCTGCTGCTCCAACTAACTGGCAAGTTGCGGCTTGTAAGGGAAATGCGCCTTTATTGTGTGTCTCCTCCAAAGGGGAACTTTTGGGTACAGTTGAGATTAACGTTTACCCATTAGCAAAGAATGAGGATTTCCAAAAGAAACTCGTAGCAGCTGGTATTCCACCTGGTTCCCAAGTGGACTACCAAAATTCCAAATACCAAACCCAGGTATTACTAGCACTCAAGGCTTGGGTTGCAGACCACTATGCTGCTTTTGTGAAAGACCGTCAGGGTGAATATGGAAAACAAATTCTTTTCTCAGCCTATCCACCGCAACCAGTACCCATTGGTAAGCTTCAGGGAATCCGCTATGGGTTCGCTGGACTCAAGCAACAAGGTGGAGTACAAGAGCAACATATCGGTCATGTTGCGTTTGATGGTAGTAAACTTTACGTAATTACCACTGCATTTGACCCAGGTACGCAAACAGGTAAGTTTGAGAAACTGGAAAACTTGGCTATTTTTCAACCTTACCTATATGCGATCGCAGCAGATTTGCGTTTACCCTAATAGGCATGGGACATTGGGCATGGGGTATTGGGCATGGGACATAGGTCAATAACCAATAGTTATTCTTCCCCACTCCTCATTACCCCCCTTATCCCCAAAGGGGGCCCCACCTTCCCCACTCCCCATCAACCTAAATCTCAGCCACCGCCCGTTCAATCAAGCGATGTGCCAAAGTTTGCGTACCTGTGTGTTCATAATAATTTGTTGATACATCAATGAACGCTGCAAGGTAATCTAACTTGTCATCGGCAATATCGATAAAACCTTGCAAGTTGTGGACAACCTTTTGTGGTGTTAAATCATTGGCGGAGACTAGCCCACTCATCCAACCTTTAACTGAGTCAAAGCTTTCGCTCATAAAGTTGAGTTTCCCAGCAGGATTATCCCCTGGAATCACATCTTTGATACTTTGAAAAGTCGAGTTTTGTTCTAACTCCTGTGGATTTGTTTGATCAAGCATAGATAAGGCTTTGCTGATAAAGCCTGGGCCCAGAGGTATCAAACCATCAACGCAAACTAATGCCACCATACGGATGAGTGACTCACCACTATACTCTCCTAAAGAGGCGACAAAATCCCCAATACTATCTCCAGGAATGCCGTTAATTTGGCAGAAAGCTACCAACTCAGCGACTAATTTTAATGTCAGATCGATGGTTTGGGCTTTATCAGGTTTGGGAGTGACAGAGTTTAAAAAACCCAACAGAGGAATTTTTTCGCCAACTTTGTTCGCTAAAGCTGCTGCACCAAGAGCTCTATCTGTAGCATCAACGGTTTGATAAAGCCACAAGGCTGTTTGGTATCCTTGGGATTTGTCGTTGAATAGATAAATCGCTCGTTCGCCAATTTGCTGAATTAAATCTTCGTCGTCTTCGCCAGTGACTGTCTTAATGGTGTTGACAAAGCCGACGGTATTTTGCCACTCGCCAGGAGCAACAAAATCAAGGGCCTTTAACATAGAAACAGTCAAGCCGCCGGTTGGCAATTTATCAACCAATTCAAAAATCGATTTGCTCACAAAAATCTCCTTATTTACGGTTTGTTATCTTTAATGTCGGCAATGTGGCTCATTTCAGGTTAGCCAGACGATTAAGATTAAACTTCTCTATCCAATCTGCGCGATCGCTAGCTTTAAATGACGGATCGCGGGAAAGTACTTTTACTTGGTACTTACCTACCAAAATTGCAGTTTGCGTCTTACCTACTTCTACTGCGGGATAACCGCCAATTTTTTTGGTACTCTTCGAGAACTTTGCTGCTGCATCCGGTGTGCTGGTGGTATCAGAAATAGACAGTAACGCTACTTCTTTACCGCCTTTTTTCAACTTCGCTTCCGCAAAGCCTTTTTTCTCTTGGGTATAGACGCGCTGGTAGCCATCACCTCCATCAGGGAAAAGTTTATTAAATTCGCTACCCTGAGTTGCGGTCTTAGTAACCGCTTGACCCTTTCTTTGTTGAGTGCTTTCTTTTTGCACCTGGTCAAAACGTCCAGGTGCTTTTGGAGTTTGAGTACAGGCTGTTGTCAGTAATACCACTGACAGCAACAAAGCAGCTACTACCCTATGCCCACGGTGTAAAATCATTCTTGCCTTCTCCTTATACTTGAGCTTTGAGGCAATTATCAGCGCTGCTAGCAATTTTTACCCGTAAAATTTACTTTTTGATCATTATTGCCTAAGTTCTCAACTATAGCGGTCTAGTTTTGATACAACACCCATCAATATTTTTGCACTTTAAAAAAGTGTCCAGTGCCATGCTTAACGTACCAATTAACCCAATGCAAAAACGCCCCCCCTTTCGGGAGAGCGTCTTTTACTTATAGATAAGCGTGAAGAGCGGATCTCAGATTATGATTAACCGTTGATAGCAGGAGCGGTTAGAGCTACAGGAGCAAAATCACCAGCAGCCAAATCTAAGGGGAAGTTGTGAGCGTTACGCTCGTGCATTACTTCCATACCCAGGTTAGCCCGGTTGATTACATCTGCCCAAGTTGCAATCACACGACCTTCAGAATCAATGATTGATTGGTTGAAGTTGAAACCGTTCAAGTTGAACGCCATCGTGCTTACACCCAAGGAGGTAAACCAGATGCCGATCACAGGCCACGCTGCTAAGAAGAAGTGCAGTGACCGGCTGTTATTGAAGGAAGCGTATTGGAAGATTAACCGACCGAAGTAGCCGTGGGCTGCAACGATGTTGTAGGTTTCTTCTTCTTGACCGAATTTGTAACCGTAGTTAAGGGACTCGGTTTCGGTGGTTTCACGAACTAAGGAAGAAGTTACCAATGAACCGTGCATTGCAGAGAACAAACTTCCGCCGAATACACCTGCTACACCTAATTGGTGGAAGGGGTGCATTAAGATGTTGTGTTCTGCTTGGAACACGATCATGAAGTTGAATGTTCCAGAGATACCCAAGGGCATACCATCAGAGAAGGAACCTTGTCCGATGGGGTATACCAAGAATACTGCGGATGCTGCTGCTACTGGTGCAGAATATGCGATCGCAATCCAAGGACGCATTCCTAAGCGGTAGGATAGTTCCCATTCACGACCCATGTAGCAGAATATGCCAATCAGGAAGTGGAAGATTACCAATTGGTAAGGGCCGCCGTTGTACAACCACTCATCAAGAGAAGCTGCTTCCCAAATTGGGTAGAAGTGCAAGCCGATAGCGTTGGAGGAAGGTACTACTGCACCAGAGATGATGTTGTTTCCGTAAATTAAGGAACCTGCGACAGGTTCACGGATACCATCGATGTCTACTGGAGGTGCGGCGATGAAGGCGATTACGAAACAGGCGGTGGCGGCTAGCAGTGTGGGAATCATTACTACGCCGAACCAACCGATGTAGATACGGTTATTGGTGCTGGTGATCCATTCGCAGAATCGATCCCATACGTTGGCGCTTGAGCGCTGTTGTAAGGTTGTTGTCATGGTTTTATGATTGCGGTTATTTATGAATCAGGCGGTTTTGTTTTCGCCTGTGAATGTACCTTACACTGCTTTACAATTTTTAATCAAGTTTTGTTACTTCAAAAAAACTGATACAAGTTATTAGTTTTACTTATAGAAATTACGCAAAATTCTCTCAAAAACCTGATTTGTCGTAGCGGTAATTCATGAATTACCGCTACTTCGGAACTTTTTTGCGTAAGTCCTGGCTTATTTACAGCTATAGCAACGGACAAGAAGGTTAGGACATTAACTGAACGTGAGTTCGACAAATCTTGTTTGACCTCTCCCCCAACCCCTCTCCGAAGCGGAAAGGGGAGTAAAAAGCTTAATTTTTCGTTGCTCCTCCCTTTCCGTTTCGGAGAGGGAGGCTGGGAGGGAGA
>NZ_JABXKM010000212.1 GCF_017115025.1 Nostoc sp. NOS(2021)
CCCATGCCCACTCCCCATTCTCTATGCCAAATGCATCTTCAAAACGCTCCGGGGTGCTTTACGGACTCTGGCTAAAACGGTTTCTTTGCCTAAACGCTGGCAAGCTTCATACCGATGGCAACCAGAAAAGCCATAATATTGTCCATCTACTTCTAGGACATCAATAGGTTCTTGCTGCCCAATCTCCGCAATCGATTCCATTAAGGCTTGCACTTTATTTGGATCGTTTACACGGGGCAACGGGCGTTTTATCTGATTTAATGGAATTTCTTGGACTCTAACCATAAGGAGTTTATCCAACTAGTTCTGTTTTCTGTCTCTAAATAAATCATAGTCATAATGACTTCGTTTTGCAACTACTTTGGGCAAAACTGGTAATGGTATCATTGGATCACTCATGCGACAAAAAAACCGCGCTACAAAGCAATTGGAAAATCAGTTCCAACGCCGCATTAAGGGGCAGAAGACGCTCTCTACGAGACGCTGCGCGAACGATGACTCCTTCGCGCTTCTCTACCAGACGCTGCGCGTAGCTTGCTTCCCACTAGGGATACCCTATCAGGTAGCCATGAAATTTTCGTTTTGGCGTTTTTCCCACACTCTGCTGACAACATTTTGTCTATTGGGACTAACTGCGGCATCAGGGCCTGAGAGCAACATTCAGGATATGGAACTGAAAATTGGGATTGTGCAGCGATTTGGCGATAAACCCACAGCCAAGCTGCAACTGGAACCCATAAAAGGCGATCGCTTAAAGCTAAAATTTCAAGTGGGCAACAAGCAGCAAATCCTAGTTACCAAGAACCCTGTAAAGCTGGAAACAGTCATGCAAGCTTTACCCAAGTCAGCAGTCGAAGAAGTCGTAGTTTTGGGCACATACCGCACCTTTGAAACTGCGGAAGACAGTGCTAATAAATGGCGTTCTCAGGGAATGGAAGTGGAAATAGCCCAGCCAGAACGCTGGCAGGTTTGGGCAAAACGAGATGTTTACAGCACTCCTTTACTGCGACGCTTGCTATTGCAGAACATCCAAGCTTCTACTAAAGAAAAAGTATATCTTGATACTAAAATTTTGAAACAAGTGCCGCGAGTGAGTTGGGTGGTGGATGGCAAGCGCTACAGCCCGAATGATTTAGAAATTAGCACTGATAAAAATTTGATTCGGGTGAATAAAAGCGAAAAACAAGAGTTTGCTCGTCTTTATGCTGGGCGACTGAATTTGCAGCCAAATGCCTACGGCACATACACTCTAGTTAATCAAGTACCCTTAGAAACTTATTTGCGTGGAGTTTTGCCTTACGAAATCGGCACGGATGCACCAACAGCGTCCCTGGAAGCTCAAGCAATTCTCGCCCGAACTTATGCCTTGAGAAATTTACGCAGGTTTGCCGCAGATAACTATCAGTTGTGTGCTGATACTCACTGCCAAGTTTATGATGGGCTGAATGGAGCCGCCGCCAAAACAGATCGAGCGATCGCCTCAACCAGAGGTAAGGTACTAACATATAAAAATGAACTAGTAGACGCTCTGTATTCTTCTACCACTGGTGGCGTCACCGCCTCCTTCAGCGATGTCTGGAATGGCGATGATCGTCCCTATCTGCGCCCTATACTGGATGCTCCTACTAATTTTTGGAACTTGTCTAAGCAGAGTTTAGCAGATGAAAAGAACTTCCAAAAATTTATTAATACGCAACAAGGATTTAATGAAAGCAAGTGGGACATGTTTCGTTGGCACAAGGAAACCCCTTTAAAGGATATTATCAAGGACTTGCAGAAATTTTTGCAGGTGAAAAACAGTCCCGATGCCAAATTTAAGACAATTCAGGCTATGGCAGTAGTGAAGCGAAGCCAGAGTGGACGCATCCTGGAACTGGCGGTTAAAACTGATCACAGCACCTTTGTTCTTCACAAAGACGAAGTTCGTAGTGCCTTTGCGGCTCCTAAGAGTACGCTATTTTACATACAACCCCTAAACAAAGGCAAGCCCGAACTGTGGGGATACGCTTTTATTGGGGGTGGATTAGGACATGGAGTCGGCTTGAGTCAAACTGGCGCTCAAAATTTAGCTAAATTAGGTTGGTCAAGTCCAAAAATTCTCCAATTCTACTATCCTGGTACTCAGATTCAAATTCTCAGCAAAGAGACTAAACTTTAAGCATACTTAAAAAATCAAGCAGGAACACAGTAAATTTTGTGTTCCTGCTCAACACGAAATTAGGCTTTTTGTCAAAGTCGCTTTAAGAGGTACACACGGCATTGAAAGGGTGTTGACCCTAAATGCCCTGCTTCTATTTTGTCAACATCATTAACTCTTGCAAGAGATTTATTGTTGAGGGGCCTAACTCTTAGTAGAGTTCTTCTTCTTTGTGAGTTTCGATTGTCACGTCAGAGGTTGGGTAAGCGACACAGGTGAGTACATAGCCAGCTTCTATTTGATCATCATCTAAGAATGACTGATCACCCTGATCAACGGTACCCTTTACGAGTTTACCTGCACAGGTCGAGCAAGCACCAGCGCGGCAAGAGTAAGGCAGGTCAAGACCAGCTTCTTCAGCAGCGTCTAGAATATAGGTATCGTCATCAACGTCAAGTGTTTGGTTCAGTCCTTCAGCCTCGTTGATTAGTGTCACTTTATAACTAGCCATTGAGTAATCCTCTCTTTTGCAAACGACAGTATAAGTTATCTTTAGGCAAAGGTCACGGCTGTTCTGTGGGATTAGCCGCTAGTTAAAATTTGCTTCAATTCTGATACTACGAGAAAAATTAAACGATGTAACTGGAAATTCAACCCGATTAGTAATGAAATTTAGTTGCTTAATCCCGATAAGTTTTATTTATATGATTTCCTGCCCTAGTCAGGCTGTGATTAAAAAAAACTATCTTATGGATGAAAAAACATGAATAGAATTAATGCCACCTAGATTTTGTAGAACTTACGCAGAAGAGATCCTCAACTTCCCTTAAAAAGCAGAGCTGTTTGATTCGATCAGGTCGGCGATCGCTATGATAATTGTTGGATCAGATTTTTTAATCACCTGATTTTTTGGGGTTAGACGCTTGTAAGTTAGCGCCTTTTTGGGAACTGGCAGGATCAAAAACAGAATTAGTGAGGATCATGTATAATCCAGAAGCAGCTTTGGAAAAAGCAAGAGTGCGTGTAGGTTTGGTGGGTACTGGGTATGCGGCAAAGTTTCGAGCTAAGGCATTTCTTCATGATGAGCGATCGCGATCGCATTTAGTCGCAGTTGTTGGTCATACCGCAGAAAAAACAGAAATCTTTGCCAAAGAGTACCAGATTGAAGCGTTGAGTTCTTGGCAAGAGCTAGTAGAGCGTGAAGATATAGACCTAGTGGTGATCTGCACAATTAATCGAGATCATGGGGCGATCGCTCGTGCAGCACTTACCAACGGCAAAGATGTGATTGTAGAGTATCCTCTTTCGTTGGATGTAGTCGAAGCTGAGGAACTAATTGCCTTAGCCAAAGCCCAACAAAAACTTCTGCACGTTGAACACCTGGAACTTTTGGGTGGTTTACATCAAGCCTTGAAGCAAAACTTAGCCAAAATTGGTGAGGTGTTTTATGTTCGCTACAGCACCATCAATCCCCAGAATCCTGCACCCCGCAAATGGACTTATAACCACGAGTTGTTCGGCTTTCCCTTAATTGGGGCGCTGTCTCGCCTACATCGTCTCACCGATTTATTTGGTAAAGTATTTACAGTTAACTCTCACCAGCGATATTGGGAAATAGAACCGGAATACTACCAAACCTGTTTCTGCACTAGTCAACTCTGCTTTACCAGTGGACTTTTAGCCCAAGTAGTCTATGGCAAAGGCGAAAGTCTTTGGCAATCAGAACGCAAGTTTGAAGTTCACGGTGAAAAAGGTGGTTTAATTTTTGATGGCGACACAGGAATTCTCATCCAGCCAGGGGAAACAACACCTATAGAGGTTGGCCCTCGCCGAGGTTTGTTCGCCAAAGACACGAGTATGGTGTTAGACCATCTTTTTGATGGCACTCCTTTGTACGTTACCCCAGAGGAGAGCTTGTATACCCTAAAGGTTGCTGATGCCGCACAAAGAGCAGCACAGACTGGCTTAACTATGTTTATGAAAGATACTTTAGTTGACACTCTCAGGTCTAAAGACACTGAGATTCTTGACTCAACGACGGACTTTAAAATCCAATAATGATTCTTCCTAAAGTCCCACGAGTCGCTTTATATCTCGCCCCAAAAGGGACTGAGTTTTACGCTTACCGAGTGTTTCTATAAAAGTTAATGAAAACTGAACTAATTGTTATTTTATCCCAGCGAGAATTAGACAAAATGCGTCAAGCTGGGCGTTTAGCAGCCAAACTTCTCCAACATCTGGAACCGTTCGTGAAGCCAGGGGTTAGCACTCTTGAACTCAATGATGAAGCCGAACGTTGGACGCAAGCTCATGGAGCAAAAAGCGCACCCCTTGGCTATAAGGGTTATCCCAAGTCGATTTGCACTAGTGTAAATGAGGTAATTTGTCATGGCATTCCCAACGCCAAGCAAATTCTTAAGGAAGGTGACATCATTAATATTGATGTAACGCCAATTGTTGAGGGTTATCACGGCGATACATCCAAGACATTTTTTGTGGGGACTCCTTCCCCAAAAACCAGAAAGCTGGTAGAGGTGACAGAGGAGTGTCTCCGTCTGGGTATTGCTGAAGTTAAACCAGGGGCACGCATTGGAGACATTGGTGCAGCCATTCAAGAGTATGCTGAAGCCCAAGGCTTTTCTGTGGTGCGAGATTTTGTTGGACATGGCATCAGTAACATTTTCCACACTGCGCCGGATGTTCCCCACTATGGCATACGCGGTAAAGGTAAGCGCCTCAGACCAGGGATGGTTTTTACTATTGAGCCAATGATTAACGAAGGCACTTACGAAGTCGAGGTTCTCAGTGATAAATGGACTGCTGTCACGCGCGATCGCCAGCTTTCTGCTCAATGTGAGCATACCTTAGCTGTAACTGAAGATGGCGTTGAAATCCTCACCCTACCTGAAGGCAAGATTTACCCCTAAGTAATGAGAAATCATGAACTTACAAACATCCCGTACTGTAATAATTACAGGGGGAAACAGTGGTATTGGGCGAGGAATTGCTGAAGCTTTTGCCAGGGAGAATACCCAAGTGCTAACACAGCTATTACAAATTAGGACTTACGCAAACAATAGTCAAAACCCTGATTCTCTGGTAGGGGCAATTCATGAATTGCCCCTACCATGTGTGGTTTTGCGTAATATCATGTCCGCTTAATTACTTATTAAACCCGAAGAACCCCACCCCGCCAAAGCTGCGTTTTGTCTCCCCTCCCCTTAAAAAGGGGGGGATCTCAAGAGCCAACTTTTTAAGGGGGTTGGGGGATCTCTAATGCGTAAGTCCTATACCTTTTTGCGATGCCTGCGGTGATCACTGAGCAGTTAGACAGCCTCACTGTAATACTTTTGCCTGTGCCCTGAGCAGTTCCACAGAGCTACCTGTAAGACCTGCCGTTCGCGTGGTCACTGAGCCTTGCAAAAGTGCAGCATCTCGTAGAGAAGGGCCGAAGTGCGGGCCGCGCCTACGCAACTAGCAAAGGATGGTTTGTAAAAGGCTGAAACGACCTATTTATGTTAATATACCAATCTTCCTGCGGCGAGATAGCCCCTAAATTCTATTTATGGGGGCTAGCCGCAGAAAGATTGGTATCCCAACTTACTGAGTTGGTGGAAGAAATCGGTGGCTCGATCGCGACGGAAAGCGCCAACCAATGCACATGTTTCACCGTCAAATTGGCGATCGCGCCTCAATTAAAAAACTATGAAAATCCCTGAATTGCTACTTGATTCCATACTCTCCTGCACAACGATGCCCTGCACCAACGAACTGACACGACTCAAAGCAGTCTATCAGTTTCAGGGTTTGGAGACTGCACCCGATCAGGCATTGGATGACTTGACAGCATTGGCGGCTGATGTGTGCCAAACTCCAATGGCACTGGTGAGTTTTATCGGAGCCGATCGCCAGTGGGTTAAGTCTAAGGTCGGAACCACATTGACAGAAATTCGACGAGACCTCGCCTTTTGTAACCACACCATTCGCCAGTCAAATGTCTTTGTGATCCCAGATACCCTGGCTGATCCCCACTTTGCCAACCATCCATTCGTCATAAATGCTCCCAATATCCGGTTTTATGCCGGAGTCCCCCTAGTAACGGCTGGCGGTTGCGTCCTGGGTACACTCTGCGTCATGGATTCCGAACTGCGTGAACTGAACCAGAAACAACGGCGGGGATTGCAGACGCTCAGTCAGCAAGTCATGGTGCAATTGGAGCTAAAACGCAACACCACGAAGTTGCGTCAAATCATGCCGGAAATCAAACAACTAAAACAGCAGTTGATTACTCAGGAATTGCTTGGTCAACAAGATTCAATTCTGTTTAATCTGGCAAATCAAATCCGTAATTCTCTGGATCTGGACACGATTTTACAAACGGCGGTGAATGAGATTCATACTCTGTTGCAAGTCGATCGCTGTGACTTTCTGTGGTGTCTGCCCAACAAAGATCAGTTCAACTTTATGGTGACTCACGAAGCGACTAACCCAGAGATCCGCATGGCGCTGGGGGAACTTCCGCTTGGGCATGGCTCCCTCCTGGCAAAAACCATCTTAAATCTAGATATGCTAAGGATTGAGGATGTTTCTGCTACCTCAGAGGTATTCACCCCGGAAGATCACGCCCTGCTGCACCAACTGGCAGTAACCTCGGTGCTGTTGCTGCCACTCAGAACCCATTCTGGTCAATTGGGTGCGATTATTTGCCATCACTGTCGCGGTTCTCGCCAATGGACTGATAGCGAAGTCCGGTTACTCAAAGCTGTCACCGATCAAGTGGCGATCGCCCTTGATCAGGCAGAACTGCTTGCCCAAACACGAGCAACCGCCTTTGCTGCCCAAACTCAAGCAACCTATCTAGGGAACGCACTGAGCCAGTTGCAGCAAACCCAAATGCAACTGGTGCAGCAAGAGAAGATGTCGAGCCTGGGGCAATTGGTTGCCGGAGTTGCCCACGAAATCAACAACCCGGTCAACTTTATTAACGGCAATATTGCTTATGCAACCGACTATGTTCGGGATTTGCTGGAACTATTGCATCTTTATCAGGTAACTTATCCCAATGCGACTGCTGCTATTCAGGAAAAGGTGGAGGCGATCGACTTTGATTTCTTGACGCAAGACCTGCCCAGTCTATTGTCGTCGATGCGAATGGGTTCAGAAAGAATTCGGCAAATTGTCCTATCTCTGCGGAATTTCTCGCGCCTGGATGAAGCCGAGATGAAACCTGTGGATATCCATGAAGGGATTGAAAACACGTTGTTGATTTTGAAGAGTCGCTTGAAATTAACCAGTGCCAGGTTTGAGATTCAGGTGATTAAGGCATACGAAAATTTACCGCCTGTTGATTGTTATGCGGGGCAATTGAATCAAGTATTCATGAATCTTTTGGGTAACGCGATCGATGCCTTAGATGAAACGCCTAATCCCATCATTACCATTCACACAGAACTCATTAGTAGACAAAAATCGAGTAGTTCTCATCTATCCCAGGCAGATAGTGTAGTGATTCGGATTCAAGATAACGGTTCTGGAATGACAGAAACAACCCAGCAAAAACTGTTCAATCCATTCTTCACCACCAAACCGATCGGCAAGGGAACCGGGCTGGGACTGTCCATCAGCTATCAAATTGTGGTTGAAAAACATAGCGGCATTTTAAAATGCTCATCAGAGCTGGGGAAAGGCAGCGAGTTCTGGATTCAAATTCCGGTTGAGCCTGTGGTTAAATAATTCGTAATTCGTAATGACGCTCTCTACGAGACGCTAAAAGCGTAGCTTGCAACTCTTACAGAGTACGCGGACTCGCTTTGCGTGACGCTAACGTAATTAAGTTTTGCAATGGGGATTTTAGGGACTGACAAGAAATAAATTATCCATCTTGTGGGGTGGGCCGGAAAGCCCGCCCTGAATATGGGACGGGTGTTCGCGTAGCGGCACGTAGTGCGGACACCCATCCCACAAGAAAATTTGGGATGTTTTTTTATTTGTCAGTCCCTTAACCCCACCGCAAAACTTGTCGCTTGTTAGAAGCGAGGGACTTAGACTCCTCAAAAATGTTAAAAGTATTTGAAGTGTGTATAAAATTATCAAAATATCAATTGTTGAAGTCTTGCTTTAGAAATGCTAAAGGTAAACGCCAACGATGATTAACTCATCGACTGTAAAGTATGTCAAATGGTACGACAAGCTCACCGATCGTTCTCGCACTTGATGATAGCCCCGTCATTCATCAACTGATTAAACGAGCGTTAGAACCTGGCTATCAGGTCATGACAGCCGCTAACGCGGTTGATGCCCTGTCGATCATTTATCATCAACGGATTTCAGTGTTGCTATTGGATGTGCAGATGCCGGATGTAAACGGGTTGGAGTTTTGCCGCACGGTGCGGAGTCTGCCCCAGTTTCAGCATTTGCCCGTGATTATGGTGACATCTCAAGATTCCCCCTTCGACCGGGTGAAGGGGCATCTGGCGGGTGCAACAGAATATCTGATCAAACCTTTTGATGCTGAACAATTGCGAGAAGCTGTACGAAAATTTATTGACACCTGATCTGCTTGTTCATAATCCAATTTGGGATTGTCAAGTCTGCTGGTAGGATGTCGTAACGCATCAACCTTCTGAGCCGTATGGGTTATAACTACACCTAACCCAGCCTATAACTAGAGCTTGTCCTAAACATATAGAATAATAGACAACCGACTTCACCCGATGAAACGTCAAATGGACAAAAGAAGTCTAAGGATGTCTAGAGTTGATGTAGCAGATTCGATTCAAGAGCATGGGAGCAATTTCGCTGATTGGCAAAATGTGTTGGGCGGCTCCCAGAGCGATCGCTTCTTTGGGCATCCCGAAGACAACGCAGGTTTGTTCATTCTGGGCAATGGTAATGCCTCCGGCTTGGGCGATCGCTTGTAATCCATCTGCGCCATCCCGTCCCATGCCAGTCAGCAAAATGCCAACCGCCGATCGCGGGTAGCAGGTGGCAACGGCTTGAAACAATGCTGTGACGGAGGGACGATGCCCAGAAACGGGAGGGGTGCCGACGGTGATTAATCGCCCTTGAGTATCGAGTTGCAGGTGTTGTCGTTCGGGGGCGAAGTAGATAGTACCCGGTTTGGGGAATTCTCCCGCTTGGGCGATCGTCACGCGCAGAGAACATTCTCCTGCTAGCCAATCTACCAATCCTTGCAGAAATCCTTCGCTGATATGTTGGACACACAGAATGGGTACGGGAAAGTTTGCCGAGAGTTGTTTCAGGATCGTGTATAATGCCTGGGGTCCGCCTGTGGAGGCTCCGATCGCCACAACTTTGGGCAGGGGGAATTGCGAATTGCGGACAGGTTTTGGGCTGAATGCTTCTGGCTGACTTTTGGGGCTAACAGGCTGCGTTCTGGGTTCTACCGTCGTAGTTCTAGAAATGTGGCGAGTAAAGACTGTAACCCCCGCCAGAACCTTGATCCGGTTGATTAATTCGTGCTTAACCTGTTCATAATCTGAAAGGGAGTCGATGCTAGGTTTGGGGAAGACATCCAATGCACCCGCTTGCAGCAGTTTAAAAACATTGCGGGAATCTTCTTGGGTGTTGACGGAGGCACTGATCACCAGGATGGGACGGGGATAGTCTGTCATAATCCGGCGGGTTAGTTCCAGTCCATCCATTTTGGGCATGTGCAGATCGGTGCAGATTACCTGGGGCTGTGCGGCTGGAATTTGCTCCAATGCTTCCACGCCATTGGCAGCAGTTCCCACCACATTCACTTCCGGGGAACTCGCCAGAATCCGCTTGAGGATGGTTAAGGCGACGAGCGAATCCTCCACCAGAAAGACGCGAATCGGGGCAGAGTTTTTCATCGGTTGACAGTAAGTTCACATCCTACGAGAAAATTATTCTTCATTCATCGGAAAACCGCTACACTAAGCGTTTGAGAGTTGACAGTAAAGCTTCTTGATTAAAGCTGCCTTTGATAATGTAGGCATTGGCTCCGGCTTCCGCACCCCGACGTTTATCTTCATCGCTGGCAAGGGAAGTCACCAGGATAATTGGTAGATCGCTATATTCATGATATTGGCGGATTTTGGCAGTTAACCCCAAGCCATCGAGATTTGGCATTTGCACATCGGTGACAACGGCATCCACGGTGTGCGATCGCAGTTTGTTCAATGCATCCAGACCATCCACAGCAGTAATCACTTGATAACCTGCGGTTTCTAAAATCCGCTTTTCTTGAGTGCGTGTGGCAATAGAATCTTCCACTAATAAGATGGTTTGTTTTGTGGGCGCAAATTGACGAGTTTGGGTAGAAGAGATGGACTGCGATCGCGATCGGGCTGACTTCACCAAATCCTGGGGATTCAACACCATACACACATCTCCAGTGCCTAAAATTGTTGCCCCAGACACATTGCGGACTCGTTTAAGTAACTCACTTTGGGGTTTAATCACTACATCTTGCTCATCCACCAAGGCATCTACCACCACACCCAGTTGTGCTTGCCCAACCTGAAGAATAATACAGGAAAGCGCCGTTTCTTGAGTTAACCCAGATGGCATCGGGGGCAGTTCTAATAGATCAGCCAATTGCACAATCGAAATGGGTTGGCTATCCCGAATTACTGTATCATGTCCCTCCAAGGGAAAAATCTCTTCTGACTTGATCAAACAAGCGGTTTGCACAAACTCGACTGGGATGGCGTAGGGCATTTCGTTCACTTGCACAATCAAGACATGGGCGGTTGCCAAGGTGATACCGAGATTGACGCGCAGCGTACATCCCCGTCCAGGTAACGATTCCACCTCAATCGTGCCTTTCAATTTCTCAACATTGGTTTGCACCACATCCAGCCCCACACCCCGTCCTGATACTTCTGTCACCAGGGGTGCTGTTGAAAACCCCGGTGCGAAGATCAACGCCTGGATCTGGCTGGGAGTCATTGTCGCTGATTCTTCCTCCCCGCAAATGCCCCGTTTCACCGCTATTTGTTTGA
Organism: Nostoc sp. NOS(2021); assembly: GCF_017115025.1. Classification (GTDB taxonomy): domain Bacteria; phylum Cyanobacteriota; class Cyanobacteriia; order Cyanobacteriales; family Nostocaceae; genus Nostoc. The sequence continues at coordinate 11,128 of NZ_JABXKM010000212.1, forward strand.
TTTTATCCAGGTCAAGCCCCCGTCCATCATCACTGATTTCCAGCACAATGTTAGTGGGAGTCTGGTAAGCCCTGAGCCGAATCGTTGCCGTTGTTGGTTTTCTTAGCCGTTCTCGTTCCTGTGGTGGCTCAATCCCGTGATCGATCGCATTCCGCAGGATGTGCATTAGCGGATCTTTCATTTCTTCCAACAGGCGTTTGTCGGCAAGGGTGTCTTTGCCTTCCAGGATCAACTCCACCAATTTTCCCTGCTGCTGCGCCAGATCGCGCACCATCCGGGGGAAGAGATTGAAGATCGTGGCAAAGGGCAGTAATCGCAGAGTCCGAATCCCCTCTTCTAGATCGCCACTCAGTTGTTCCAGTCGGGTTGTGTCTTCTGAAAGGGAACTCCGCAGGGTTTTCACCAAATGACCCAGTTGCTCTAATCGTTCTTCAGAGTGATGATGAAAAGTTTCCAGACGCTGGAGGGCGACCTTACCCTCTTGCTCTCGGCTGAACGCAAACCGATTAGTGAACAAATCTCGGTTCCATTCTTCCCACAGATTAGCGATCGCCTCAATTTCTCCCAGCCGATGAGCAATCCGAATTTTGGTCACGGTTAACTCCCCTGCTTGCGTCATCAACGTATCCAGCTGGCGAGTGCCAACGCGGATGGTTTCGATGCGGTAGGAGGGGGACTGGGGATTTTGGATTTTGGATTTTGGATTTTGGATTTTGGATGTTAGATTTTGGATTGATCCGTTTTCCTCTTGCTCTTCATTTCTATCAAAGGTATTGTTTTCTACTGTATTTGTGAATTCAATACCGTTGACTTCTGGCTCCTGACTCCCACTCTCTCCCCCTTCCCTCTTCCCCGCTCCCATCAATTCCGCCAGAGCATAAAAGGTATCAACCCTGGCAGGTTCTCCGGTGACGGCTTCGTGAACGAGTTTGCGGATAGCGGCGATCGCATGAGCGAGGCGTTCATAGGGTGTGTCTGTCGCAGCATTGCCCGGTGCGGAGATCGGCTTTTCTTGCCGCTTGAGTTGAATCAAAACATGCTCAATCTGATGTGCCAGAGTGCCCACATCTTTGACTCCCAGCATATTGGCATCGCCTTTCAGAGAATGCGCCTCCCGCATCAAGGCTTCCAGGACAGCCAGATCATCGGGATGGTTTTCCAGATGCAGCAATCCATCATCCAGGTTTTGCAGGTGTTCTTCGCTGGCTACTTTGAAAACATCTCTCAGTTCTTCATCATCGATCATCATGGTGTTATGGCAGGGGTTAGGTGAGGGAATTTTAGATTTTAAATTTTGGATTTTGGATTTTGGATTTAAAAGCGTTCGACTGAGCGTTTCCGCACTGAGCTTGTCGAGTCCAAAATCTAAAATTAAGTGACAAGCGCCTGACTTGATTGCTGGTTTCAATCTAAAATCTCAAATTTAAAATTGGGTGACTAAATGGTTGCCTTGAGTGCTTGCGCTGACTCGTTTAGTTGTTGAGTACCAGAGCGGATCTGGCCAATGCCACTGGCAGTTTCACGCGCCGCAATATTCAGGTCATTCATGGCAGAGACAATTTGCTGAATGGCGATCGCTTGCTGGTTGATATTGAGTGAAATCTGTTGACTGTTGAGGACAATGTTATTCACTGCACCTTCTACACCTGCAAAGGACTCCGACGTTTCCTCGGCAATTCGCATCCCTTCTTCCACGGTTTTGGTGCCTTCATGGGTGACGATGACGGTGGTATTAATGGCAGATTGAATGTCGCCTACCAGGGTGTTGATCTTTTCGGTTGATTTTTTACTCTGGTCTGCCAGTTTGCGAATTTCGGCAGCGACGACGGCAAAGCCTTTACCGTGTTCCCCTGCCCGGACTGCTTCTACAGCCGCATTTAACGCCAGCATATTGGTCTGACTTGCCAACTCGCCCACTAGACCAGAGATACTGCCAATCTGCTTGGTTTGTTCATTTAAGCGTGTGATTTGATCGGCAATGGCTGCCACTTTCTGCCGTAGGGTTTCCATGCCCTTGAGGGTGCGTTTTACAGCTTCAGTACCTTTGCCTGCAAGGGTCAATGCCTGCCGTGCGCCTGCCGCCGCCGATTCTGCTTGTTGGGCTGACTGCTGCGATGAGGCTCCCAATTCATCGATGGTGATGGTGGTTTGATTCACCGAAGCTGCCTGCCGGGTAGCAGTCCGTTCTTGTTGCTCAACCGTCGCGGCGATTTCATTGGTGGAGGCAGCCATTGTTTGCACAATTTCAGCAATTTTGCCTGTCAACGGTTTAGCAATTTTGTTGCTCAGAAACAGTCCTAGTAAGATTGCCCCCAGAGGTCCGGCAATGATACCAGTAATCACCCAACTTGTCGTCAGCCGAGAATCGTCATTGGCGGCTTTATTTGCATCTTCAGCACTATCTTGATTGATTTTGATCAGTTGCAACATTGAGTCAGTTGCAACCGCAAAGGAAACATCATTTTTGATAACAGCGTTTTGTCTGAGTTTTGTCAGTTGATCGGCAGCAGCGATCGCCGCCTTCATTTCTGGAGAATTATCCCGCTTCTGACTGATCAATTCAAGCTGTCTGGCAGTGGGGTTTACAATACCTAACCGGGCAAAGTCCTGATAAGCCTGAAGATAGGCGGCATCATCCTGCTTCCACGCCTGCCACTGTTGCTTAAACGTCTGGTAGAGTTTGTCCTCGTCGGGAGCGCGGGGCGCGGCATCATATTCCTCAAAGCCTGCATCAATCTGCTTCCAGGCTGTCTGCATTCGATTTAGCTCAGACTGTCTGGCTGCGGAGGTTAGTTCGGGGTTGCTAATCGCTCGCTCTGCCGACTGGATCTGGGTCTGCCCTTCATTAATTCTCCACAACCCGTCGATGCTGGGTAGGCTGTTAAGGCTGAGGGTGTCGATATGGCTGCTTAATTGATGGATACCCCACCAGCCGACAGATCCGATGACCAAAACGACACCGCCCATGAGAAAAAATGAACCCATCAATCTTCCGTGCAGAGACATATTCTTCAACATACCTGTAACTCCAAGACATTTTTAGACAACGGCTTTTAGTTCCTGAGCGGCATTGTTGAGCCGTTGCGTGCCGACTTTAATTTGACTGATGCCAGAGGCGGTTTCTCTAGCGGCAATATTCAGCGAGTTCATGGCTTCTACCACTTGTTGCACGGCGATCGCCTGTTGATTGGAAGTCAGGGAAATTTGCTGACCGTTTAATGCGATCGTTTTGATGGCATCCACAATCTTTTCTACGGTTTTCGTGCCTTCACCTGTCACCATGACGGTGGTATTGGTCGATTTTTGAATGTCTACGACTAGTACATTAATTTTTTCAGCCGATCGCTTACTCTGGTCTGCGAGTTTACGAATTTCGGCAGCGACGACGGCAAAGCCTTTACCATGTTCCCCGGCTCGCACCGCTTCCACTGCCGCGTTGAGTGCCAGCATATTAGTTTGACTTGCCAGATCACTAACCAGGGTGGAGATCATGCCGATTTGATTGGTTTGTTCGCTCAGGTGAAGAATTTGGATCGCAATGTCGCCTACTTTTTCTCGTAGGCTCGATTCGCTAGTCTGCCCCTCTTGAGTGCGACCGTCTACCAGCAACAACACCTGCCGCGCTCCTGCGGCTGAGGCTTCTGCTTGTTCGGCAGACTGGCGCGAAGAAGCCCCCAATTCATCCATTGTGGTGGTGGTTTGGTTGACAGAAGTGGCTTGTTGGATGGTGGCGCGTTCTTGCTGCTCGATCGTCGTGACAATTTCAGTGGTGGAAATGGCGATCGCGCTGGCAGAGGCGTTCATCTGGCGGGAAGTGCGGCTAATGACCCAGATGCCAATTAAAATAGATAGCACGAGGGAGAGTCCACTTGCTAACATCACCGTTAGCTTAAGGGCATTGAGCGCCTCTTGCTGCTGTTTTGCGGCAATTGCAAAAGTCTGATCTTCTCGATTCTGCATTTCTTCAATCATGTCTACGACATCCTGCCCTTGATTGCGGGAATTTCCCTTACTCCAGCTTTCAACGGCTTCTTTGACTTTGCCCTGATCCACCTTTGCCATCAGGTTATCGTCAAAAGCAATCTGTTTATTCAGCAGTTCCTCCAGTTTGGTTAAAGACTGTCGTTCCTGTTGCGATCGGGCAAGTGCGATCAGTTTTGCTAGAAATTCCTTGGAATCCTTTTGAGTCTTTTGGTAGCTCTCAAGCGATTGCTGATTTTTTTCTAACAAATAGCCTCGATTTGCCTTAGAACTACTTTGCACACTAACAGAAAGATCATCAAGTATTGAGTTAATGTCATAAGAGGACAATAAATTTTCTGACCGTTGGTTCACCGTGTTGATATTGATGATCGTCATTCCGGCAGAAACTAACAATGCCAGCACGGGAACGGCATACCCGCCAATAATCCAGTATCTCAGTTTCCAATTTTGCTTACTTTCCATCTTGTTATCTCCTGTAAGTGGATAAGTTCGAGAATTTCCAGATATTGCTGTCACACAATGAGAGGATTTTAGATTTTAGATTTTAGATTTTAGATTGACCCCATTGACTTCAGGCGTGAAGTATTCTGAATTCTGAATGCTTCTCATACAACACTCTGTAGTGTGGAGGCTGCGTCATTGAGTTGGTGAGTGCTAACGCGAGTCTGACTGATGCCGATGGCTGTCTCTCTAGCAGAGCTATTGAGTGCATTCATTGCCTGTAAAATTTGCTGAACCGCAGTGGATTGCTGATTAGCGTTGAGCGAGATTTGCTGAATATTCAACACCATCCGGTTGACGGCATCGGTGACACTGGTAAAGACCTCCACTGTCTGCTTAGTCATAGCGTTAGACTTCTTCATTGACAACCAACACCTCTGAAGTGAGCAGTTTGGACAAATTGATGATGCTCATCATCCGATCGCGATAAGGTGCGACCCCCTGGAGATAGTCGTCTTTGGCAGAATGCAGAGCAATTGGAGCTGTGGTGATTTGGGAGGGATGAATATACGTCACATCAAAAATGTCATCGACGGCAATGCCCGCCACTCGTTGATCCAGACGAACCACAACGGCTTGCTGATGCGCTCGCACTGGATTCATGGGCAAATCAACCAGATGATTGATGTTAATTAATGTGACAATTTCACCCCGCAAGTTGATGTTGCCAACAATGTGCGCCGGACAGCAGGGAATCGGGGTAATCTTGTGAATATCGGTAAACTCATGCACCGTTTCCAAGCCAAACCCGAAGTACTCACCCCCCAACCCCACAACTGCCAGAGGCAAGAGCCACGCCGAATCTTCGTCAGCGATCAAACATCGGAGAGTTTCAGTTCGCTCTTGAAAAATCTGCCGCTCCTGGGAATCGAAATGATCATATAAGCCGTGATTTAGGGCTGAATCAGATGGGTGTTTTAGTGCGTCATTGACTGAGCCGTTGTTAAAATCAGAATTTGGATTGAAAGCAGTCTCTATAAGGGCGTGTTGCACCAACAGTCCAGGATTGAGCAATGTAACGATGCCCTCCTCAACGTTGGCAATGCCAGTCACCAATCCATTCGGCAAACTCTCTTTTGACTGATCGCAGACATTGGCAGTGATCTGATCAGCTGCGATCGCTTCCACACTATCCACCTGACTGACGATGATTCCGATTCGTTGAGTCTGCCACTCCAGCACAATCATGCTGTCAGTCAGTTGGAAGGGGGGACGTGCTTGTTTTAAGCGGTGATATAAATCCATCACAGGCAGAAACTTCCCTCGCAGGTTAATCACGCCCAAAATTGTACTAGGAGTTTCGGCGATCGCTGTCACTTCTGGCAGAAAGAAGAGTTCTTGCACGGTTGTAGCCGGAATGCCATAGCGTGAGTCGTTAAGGTTAAACATTAAATAAGATTGATCGTTCATAACTGGTTCAATTTAAGTGCTTCAGAACGTATGCTTTTAATTCAGCAGTGGTTTGCTGGTTATTGGAATCGATCGCTTGCTCCTGGGGTAGATTTTGCAAAATTTCTAGAAGCGATCGCCAGATTTTTTGAGCCTGTTTTACATTTCCTTCACGTTCATATATAGAACCCAATTCCAGGTGAGCAGTAACAGAAGTGGGAGCCAGATAAATAATCCGTTTTAAGAATAATTTTGCACTGATCTGATCTCCTTGCTCTTCGGCAATTTGAGCCAACAAATGATAGGGTTCGATGGCCAATGGGTTGATCTGGAGTGCCTGCTGACACGCCTGATTTCCTTGGGAGTAATCGCCAAAATTCGCGTAAGCTTCTGCCATCAAACAATATGCCTGAAAATGTTGGGGGGCAAGAGCAATCAGTTGTTCTGCTATTTGAATGACATCGGCATAAGCTTCTTGAGTTAGCGATCGCTTGGCTGCATCTAAAAGGGTTTGTTGAGTGTTTATGCTTACCCCCTTTGGCTGAACGCTCAGGTCGAAGCCCAGCTTCTTTTCCAATGTTGGTAAAGCGGGGTTAGAAATTCCGGTTTCCCCTCTCTCAAGTTTGGGAGAAGGCGTTAGCCTTTGACCTGAGCCTTGCTGAAGGAGATGTGGTCTATGTCGCTGATAAACCGCAGATTGCAGAAAATTTTTGACTTGAAACGGTTCAGTTTTTTGGCCATGTAATTCTGTGTGACCTGTGAGCAGAAACCCTCCTGGTGCCAGAGAGCAGTAAAACTTGTCTATAACTCGTGCGATCGCGTTGAAGTCAAAATAAATAAATACATTGCGGCAAAGAATCAAATCCAAATCGTGAATGCTAGATGTATAAGCGGGGTAACTATCCTGCATCAGGTTTTCAGGTTGAAATGTGACCATTGCTCGAATCGCAGGATCGATTTCCCAACCTTTTTTGTGCGATCGAAAGTAGCGACTTTTGATCTCTGGAGTGATTGTCCGAAAAGACCAATCGCTGTAAATTCCTTGTTCAGCCAGGGCGATCGCGGGTTGATTAATATCTGTGCCTAAAATCAGAATGTCCCACGCCTGATAGTCGAAGATCAGTTCCTTCACCAGAATCGCAAGTGAGTAAGCTTCTTCACCGGTCGAACACCCGGCACTCCAAAGCCGTAATGTCGGGCGATAAAATTCTCCATTGGTAGCGTTGCAGTCAGTTAAACTAAGCTGCCGTTTGCGCTCGATCAACTCTGGTAACAGGTGATTTTTGAGCAGGGACATCTGCCCCTGATCTCGAAAAAAATAAGTTTCAGTGACAGTGAGTAAAGAGATTAGTTCTTGCCACTCTGTCGCACTGGGAATTAATTGATTTGTTGCCACCAAGAGATGATAATAATCATTGAGTGAAGATAATCCCAGCGCCCGGATGCGAGTTAAAAAATTTTTCTTTAATGTATCTTGATACTGTGGTTGGATGTGAATGCCGAATGTATCAGCAATCAGAGCAAACATTTGCAACAAACTAAAGTCATCACTGCGTTGAGAATTGGGTTCAAATAAAATGGGGCGATCGCCGATCATCTGATTCATCACTAGATCATTTTCGAGGGGATACGCTTAGGCTTCCCATTTCAATCTTTTGATTCGGATTTGGATCATATATTGCATTGATTATTTAATCAGGTTACATAACCGCTGCGCTCGGATTCTGACAAAATAGACAGAAAATACATTGAATAAGGGACTTCCAAATAAACAAACATCCAATAATTTCTTGTGGGGTGGGTGTCTCACCCGCCCGTAAGCTAAGGCGGGCAAGATGCCCGCCCCACAAGATTGGATAGTTTATTTGTTGGAAATCCCTAAATCAGGAAGAAATAGGCGATGCCTACGCCGACGCTAACCACCAAAGGCATAGGTTGTCTGGATTAAGGGTGATGACTATCAGAGCGACTACCAAGCCATCCACCGTCAAGTGTGACCTGAACACTTACAATTAACGTGAGTTCGACAAATCTTGTTTGACCTCTCCCCCAGCCCCTCTCCGAAGCGGCTACGGTGTACACACAAGTCCTAAAAACCTTGCTTGATAAGGCTTGACTCGTTCGACTCGTTCCCAGTCTTAGACTGGGAATGCATTCATTGAGTTCTCTGACTCAATGTCTAACTGGAGGCAGCAGACCCTAATCAGCCATTCCCATGCTCTGCATGGGAACGAGAAAACAATGAGAAATTGAGCTTTTTGGACTTGTGTGTACACCGTAGCTCCGAAGCGGAGAGGGAAGTAAAAAGCTTAACTTTTCGTTGCTCCTCCCTTTCGGAAACAGAGAGGTTCATCGAACTCACGTTACAATTATTGGGCAAAATCCTGACCGATAATTATCGTCCCAAGTTATTGGGAATACCTTCACAACCACCAGGAATAGTGCCTCTGGTTTTTTCGCCACCCCAAGTGCAACAGTAGTAACGTGCAGACTCAGAGATCCGTTGCACATTCGTCAAATTGGCATTTTCCACCACAGCGCCAGTGTGTTCGCCGGTTTCATAATCTGGTCGTTCAGTGCGACTGCGGGGTGATGCTTTGTCCACTACACCGTAGAATAGGCGAATCCCGTTGATGTCAGCACCACTGAGATTAGCATTATATAAAATTGTGCGGGACAGGTTGGCTTTTACTAAGTCACAACCGACCAGATTAGCGCGGACAAGATTAGCTTCGCTGAGGTCAGTCCAACGCAAATCAGTACCAGAAAGGTCTGCTGCGGCTAGCATTACGCCTAAATCAATGACACGCACACCTTCCAGGCGGTCTTCTGCATATCCGCCACTCCCATCGAGAATGGGCCGACCTAATCGTTGATCGCGTTTTAGGGGTGACAGCAACTTGGAACGTGAGAGAAAGCGGAGAATTTTCGCTTTCCCACTGCCATCGACACTACTTAAAATTGCCGCAGTGCGTCCTTCAGCGATCGCTCTCTCTTGAGGCCAATCTTCTAATAATCCTTCTTCATCTAATACCAAGTCTGAAACGCCTTGGAAATAGGAATCAATCGTCTGTTGCTGGGTGATAATGTTTTGCTGAACTGTTAGCAGGTTTTGCTGAATTGTCAAGTCTTTGGAAATGACATATTGTCGCCATGCTACGTAAACGGCGATGACGGCGATGAAAATTTGCCCCAAAGCGCCAAACCATTCTGCAAGGGTTCCAGCAATTTCCCAGTTAATTTGGTGTCCCCAAAGTAGCAAGCGATCGCCTACACCTGTGAACCTGATCAAGCCGATGATCGCTACTATTAGTCCCAAAAAGGCCACAAACAGCGTGCGTTCTTGGGGTGAAAACCACTCGTTTAAAACTTCTTGCAACCAAGGTAACAGTATTGCTAGGGATAACAGCAAAGTCATCAGCGTTCCGATAATGCCGATCAGCCAGTTATTGAGGATAACTCCAATGAAGGTGATAGCGATCGCGATGAGAGTAATCAGCAATGCCCTCGGCTTAACTGTGAATTGCTTGGTAGTGGGTTGCTTGAAGTCAGAACGGGCCTGTTGTAAAGCAATTGTATGTTGCGGAGATTGCAAAGATCCAATCGCCGTTAGTGCTTGTTGTGTCGCTAGTACTTCTGAGCTTAAGTTCTTCTCAGTTGCATTATCGTCAAAGTCATCTGGCTGCAAATTGTTTTCGGGGACTGGTTCTGGGGTTGGTAGATTAGAGGAATTGGATTCAATCGTCATGTTTTCTATTTTGCCCCAGCAGATTTAGTTCAGCATCGGTTTGATCAGAAATTGCACTAAACCAAAAACTAAAGACCTGTATTCCATGCGACTGAGAAACGCTATAGTCTTGCCACGCCACTACAAAACTAGGTTTTTAGGACTTGTGTGTACACCGTAGGCTTGTGGGGAGGGGATTAAGGGCAGCCAGTGCGGTCTTCTCCAAAGGAGTACAAGTTAGCATAGCCTTTATTTGTTGCCTGACTTTGCCTTTCATATTAAAATTTTGGAGTAATGCTTCATGGTTAATGCAATCAAACGTTCAATTCGGATATTCAAAGATGCGCCCCTACATGTCTGATTTCCTGTATCACCCTACAGAATTTATCTTCTTCCATTTCCAACCCTTTTGGACGATGGGTTGTACTTAGGGTAGGTAGGGGCGGGCGATCGCACCTAAGCGATCGCATCACTGGTTAACTATCTGCTAACTATCTACTGGATGCAGAGAGTTGGCTCCTATGTCATCCTAGATTAGGAGAGTTAATTCGGTGATGTCTTTGGTTTTAGTATTGAAAGGCTTTTTCCTTTTAGTATTTACAGACTTCTCAGAGAAATTAAAATCTCTACACAATGATGATTTTGGAGAGAATCGATGTCAATTTATGTAGGTAACCTCTCTTATGACGTTACACAAGAGGATTTAAGTGGTATTTTTGCAGAATATGGTACTGTAAAGCGAGTTCAAGTACCTACTGACCGTGAAACAGGTCGTCCGCGAGGCTTTGCTTTTGTGGAAATGGGAACTGAAGCTGAAGAAGCAGCTGCGATTGAAGCTCTCGACGGTGCTGAGTGGATGGGTCGTGACCTGAAAGTGAATAAGGCTAAACCCAAGGAAGACAGAGGTGATAGAGGTTCGTTTGGTGGTAATCGAGGAGGATACGGCGGCGGTGGCGGCGGACGCTCCCGCTACTAACCTTGGAACCAAAAAAATTTACCTAGAGTCTTAAGTCAGACAAGGAGTCTGTCTTTTTTTTGCACTGTTACCATCTGCATACCCATTGATTAAGTCAACCTAGTAGGAGAGATAATGACCCAAGTAATTGTAGGTGACAATGAACACATTGAGTCAGCCTTACGACGATTTAAGCGAGAAGTTTCCAAGGCTGGAATTTTTCCAGACATGAGAAAGCATCGTCATTTTGAAACGCCCCTAGAAAAACGCAAGCGCAAAGAAGTTGCCAAGCACAGACAGAGTAAGAGAAGTTTTCGTAATTAAGGACTGACATAGATATAAACGAATGCCCTCATCGGTTTTATGAGGGTTTTCTTTATGGGAATCAGCACGAGTAATCAAAAACTCAGAATGGTATTTTCTCAAGAAACGCTAAAATCAAGTCAGCCTTTGTATTGTAGCGGTTGTGTCCCACATCACTCAGAGTGCGGTTCACTGCATAAATCCTGATTGTCAACGTCCTTATCCTCAGCCTTGGGGAAACAAATTTTGTAACAGCTGTGGCGCACCGCTAGAGTTGTTAGACCGCTATGTTCCACTTCAGCCGTTGGGTTCGGGAGGATTTGCTCAAATCTACACGGTTTGGGATGAAAAAACTCAAACCGAGAAAGTGCTGAAAGTTTTGGTAGAAGATTCACCAAAGGCACTGGAATTATTTACCCAAGAAGCGGCGGTTTTATCTAGCTTGCAGCATCCGGGTGTCCCAACTGTCGATGTCGATGGGTATTTTCACATAAACCTGTTTAATCCCAAACCACACCAACTGCCTTGTCTGGTAATGGAAAAAATCAATGGGCGGACTTTAGAGGAGATATTAAAAAAGTTTCCCCAAGGGTGTCCAGAGGATTTGGTCTTAAACTGGTTTGCCCAAGCTGTACAGATTTTACAAGAATTACACAAACGTCAGATTATTCACCGGGATATCAAACCTTCTAATTTAATGCTGGGTACATCTTCGCCAACTGTAACCCGACCTCAAGGGGAAACAGAGGGCGATCGCCTGGTACTCATTGATTTTGGCGGTGCAAAACAATTTAGCGCCTCTAAGCTGCGTTCTCAGTCTAGTTCCACCCGCTTATTTTCTTCTGGCTACAGTCCACCAGAACAAGTAACTGGAAGTATTGTCGGGCCAAGTGCCGATTTTTATGCCCTTGGTCGAACGGTGATTGAACTACTAACAGGCAAGTACCCGCTAGAGTTGGAAGATCAGCAAACTGGGAAATTGCGCTGGCGAACTGCGGTAAATGTCAACCCGCAACTAGCAGATTTGCTAGATGAGATGGTGCAGGCGGATGTGCGATCGCGTCCGGCAAATGCAGCGATAATTCAAAAACGGTTGGCGAAGATTTCTCAACCATTACCGCCGCCAGGATTATTTTCTCAACTGCGAGACAATGTTAAGCAAGCCTCAACGCAAGCTTACCGGAGATTTACACTGCTAACACAAGCTATTGAACAAACTTTAGCTAACTTTAGCCAAGCTGTAACCAAAACCGTTATTTTTATCGCTCAGGCGATCATCAAAATTTTCCAAGCTTGTTTGGCGACGATTTGGGCGATGATCTTGAGTAGTATCGGCGCTTGTTTTGGTGCGATCGCTGGTTTTATTTTGGCGTATCGGACAAGTTTAGGCCGTCGGGTTGTGGAATTTATTTTGAGTCAGCTAAACGAATTAGTGCCAAATACTCAACTCGTCTTCGGGGCAGATATTTTGGTATTCGTCGCAGCAGGTTGGGGAACCGCTTGGGGACTGACAGTATCCGGGTGTTTTGGTCAACGGCGGCGGTTTTTAGTGGCGTCCCTGATGGGCATGATTAGCTATGGCTTCGGCTGGTTGATTTTGCAATTAATCACACCAAAAGATAGCGGCGAGGGCTTAGTGGCAGTGATTTTAGTCGCAGTTTGCCTACTCACCTTAAGCTTAGGACTTCGCAGCCATCATATAGTGTACGCCGTGTTCGCTGCCTTTGGTAGTGCGATCGCCTATGCAGTTTTGATTCTTTTGAGGTTAGCACCTCCGATCTTCCAATTTTCTAGTCAACCAGGTTGGTCAGAGTTATGCAAGCCTCTGATTTTTTTTGGTTCTGTGGGCTTCTTTATCAGCTTCTGGTTAGGAGTGAGTTATTACCTAATTGTTCCTGGATTGCGCCTTTTAGGGTGGCGATGAAGAAGGCAGCGAGCAGAGGAGGATGAGGAAGACAAGGGGTTAACAATTCAAAATTCAAAATTCAAAATTCAAAATTAAAGACATTTCAGACGGGGATTTAAACCCCGACTGAAATGGGTGCTACATGTAGATTGCAGTTTCTTAAACCCTTTAATTTACGATAAAGAAAGTGTTTTCCCAATGCCCAATGCCCAATGCCCCATACCCAAAAACAAGATCCCCCTAGTCATCTTTTTCATCGAGCTAGGGGGATCACATATTTAGTAGTCTATAATTGGTTCGGTATACTTCCTTACGACTCGATTCTATAGCCTATATTTCAGTTTGAGTAGTCTTACCATGAGAATTCATAGTATTTTTACAGCTTCTTAATCAATGCTTCATCCCTGTTCTTCCTTAGAGAAGCGGTATATGTAAGTATGACAGTACGCAATGTGCGTAACTTGTCATTTTTGTGGATATCTGTAAAAAATATGAAACTCAAGATTGTCGCTACCGTCGCCCTGTTAGCTTGTTTTGGGTTTGCAGAGCGGGCCTTTGCATTAAATCAGCTAGATTTAGATCAGTTGAAGGCAACAAGTGCCTGTCCCCGGTGTAATTTAAGTGGTGCTGACCTAACTAAACTGAATCTAACTGGAGCAAATTTACGAGGGGCTGACTTGAGCAGCGCTACATTATCTCAAGCTAATCTCACGAATGCTGATCTCACCGGTGCAAATTTAGAAGGTGCGGTTCTAAATTCGGCGAATCTCAGTGGTGCTTCCTTAACAGGAGCAAATTTGAAATCAGCATCCCTGGAAAATGCCGATCTATCTTTTGCCGGTTTCATCAGCGCCAATTTGGAAGCAGCAAACTTAAAAGATGCCAAATTGCAGTTTACCAATTTTCGGGGGGCTAACTTCCGACTAACAACTCTGGCTAATGGTATCGTCACCTCCGACAAACCTTATGACTGGTCGTCAGAGCGTCAAAAGACCAGAGAATGTAACAAGTTTAAACCCGAAAATACTCTAGGCACAACCTGTTATTCAAAATAAGTAGTACTGCAAGGCAGAATTCAAAATTTAAAATTCAAACAGGTATACAGCGTAAGCGTTTCATTGATTTGGAATGGTGAGGCAGTCCGGTCTTGGGGGTTCCCCCCATGAGGAACTGCCGAACCCGAAGGGGTGGTTTATTTACGCCGTATAGTACTAGCTTTGAGTCGGTAATTGACCTCAAAGACTCGTTAATGGAGGGTAGTGGTATAGACGTAGTGATTTTCTGTTTGCTAGCTCTTATGAAGCAAGGTTTTCAGGCTTTGCGATCGCTACATATTTACCATTACCCTGTATTAAGATTGGTAGTACTCTGACAACACTTGATGGAAGTGAGTAATTCCATATTCAATGTCTGCAAGCTGAACTACACCATAAGCTTTGGAATGAACACTCGCTTGTAGTGAGCGCACCACCCTAAAGTCTTCATTTAGCACCCGCTCAAATTCAGGTCGAAAGTCATCGTGGTTGTAAGGAAATGCTTCAATCTGTGCTTTTGTTTGATAAATAAAAACCTCAAACTTAGTTTTTGTAGGAGATAAGGGAGTCAGTCGAAAAACTGAAACTTTATCTCTTGCAGTATTAACCATCATATTGGGAAAAATGAAGCCCTGGTAAGATTGTCCCCTTGGTTCTCCTGAAAAAGCGGGGTGATCTTTCACAAATTCCTCATCTGTGAAGGGAACAAATATCTGGTAGTGTCGCCCCGTTGGAGTATAGGTAATATTTTTTGGATCAAAACACTTTAAACTTTGAGCATGAACAACGGACAGATGATAGCACTCCAGATAATTCTCGATCGGAAACTTCCAGTTGGCTGGTTCTTCATAAAACCAGTGATCAACCTCTTGAAGTTCCTCCCAAGGGTGCTGATATTGTTCTAGGTAGACTGGGAATCCTGCCAAATGACTTACTAACGATTCCCCTTCTAGTTCTGGGTGAACAAAGATAAAGCCGCCCCATGTCTCTACCCGTCCCGTGAGTAGATGAACAGCCGATTTATCTAAATTGGGAAAACATTCAGCGCGAGGTAGACCTTTGAGATTGCCTTCCCAATTGAAGTTCCAACCATGATACAAACAACGCACCCGTTGGCAATGTCCCTGCCCCTCCAAGATACGTGCTCCCCGATGTGGACAAACATTGTGCATCGCTCGTAATTCGCCGTTGTTAGTACGAATCACGAACATGGGCTGATCGCCAACTTGGCAAGTTAGATAATCACCGGGAGCAGGTATAACAGATTCACGTCCTACAAACTGCCAGGTGTTATTCCAGATCGTTTGCTGCTCATGAGCAAAAATTTGGTCACTAAAGTAGTAGTAACCAGGTAATCCAAAGTTCGGTTTATTAGTATTAGAAGTTTCATCTATAAATGAAGGATTGGTTAAGATATTCATGGTGTTAACTTCTGTTTAACTAGTGCTTTTTGGCGATCGCCATGCCCAGAGTAACCTTGGATGAGATTGCCTCTTGCGCTAATTCTTGCCACCATATTTCCATCGCATCCATAATTGCCAGAAATCCTGCTTCAAACTCTCTAAATTGTTCGGGTTGTATATATGCTGCGATAGTCGTCCTTAAACCTTCTTCATGTTCAAGTTCCCACTGATTTAAATGCTTGTTGAAGAAATATTGTAAATCTTTAGGCATTGCTCCTTCCAGCAACCACTTTATAAGTTGCACGATCAGACTTAACTCAGGAATTGAGGTTGCCTCAATCGCATAGGTTGCCCCAAGTACATAAGCTGGTTGTTGATTAAATACTGATTGCACAGTTCTAAGCAGTTTGGATGTAGTGATTGACGGCGTTGTATTTTTAACAGGAACACCTAGTGCCTCTTCAAGCCCTTGGGCTAAAAGCATGTAATGAGATACTCCTTGTGTACCGAGGCCCATCTCCTCAGCAATGTTTTCTTTGAGTTCCTGGGCAACACCGTTCCATTGGACTTCAAGCGCTTTCTGTCTTGCTAACTCTGTGAAAAACACCAGCTCTTTTGGAAGATATTGCTATAGGACTCCTATTTGATTTTTGAACAAATAAGCTGCCTAGAAGCTTGACATACAGAGCTTTATTTCTCAGTATATTGAGCAAGATTTAAGTAGGATTCCTATAGAGTAGCTTCAGTATATTCAAAAGACTTCGGTATAAATACTCAATAAATATTGATTAAAGAAATTCATTAAAAATAGTACTTATGACTAAAAAATTTAATTAAGTAGCACTACTTAAGGAATTTTGGTTATTTTTTTATTTGTCAGTCCCTTATTTGGTGACACGAAGTTTCTAATGGGTAATCTAGCTTAAGCAAAGACCCGATCGACCCAAGGTTTACAACTCATGAAGACACATCCATCTAGCAAAATCCACGCATTTCCATTACAGCTTGTTCTAATCGTTCCTTTCGTGTTGCAAGTCTTTGGGATCGTGGGGCTGGTTGGATATCTATCGTTTAAAAATGGCGAGAAAGCAGTTCACAATTTAGCAGAGCAATTGATGAAGCGAACCAGCAGTGAGGTAAATCAACATTTGGATGCCTATCTGTCGATTCCGCATAAAGTCATCCAGCTAAACGCGGATGCAATTCGTATGGGATTGCTGAATGTGCGCGATCGCCGAACTGTTGGCAAGTACTTCTGGCACGAAATGCAAGCCTATGATCTGAGCTTTATCAGCTTGAACCTTGCAACCGGGGAAGGAACTGGAGCTGGCCGTTACGATGGCAAGACAGTCACAATCGATGATAATGCAATCAAAACGCCAAGCCTGCCGAAAAATACGATAACTTACTTGACGGACAACGATGGCAACCCGACCAAAATTATGGCGACTAGCACGTGGGACACTGTCAATGAACTTGCGTACACTGAACCCGTCAAAGCAGGGAAACCGATCTGGGTTCGCATTTACAGCTATTATGATCCCGCCTATCCCCCCTATATTGTGGCATCGGCAGGCCGTCCAATTTATGATCTCAGCAAAAAGCTTATTGGTGTTGTCGGGGCTGAAATACATCTGTTGAAACTCAGCGAATTTTTGCAAAAATTAGACGTTAGCCGTTTCGGACAAGTGTTCATTATCGAGCGCAATGGGATGTTGATTGCCAATTCCGGTCAGGAGAAGCCTTTTACCGTAGTAAATAACGAAATTAAGCGCTTGAAAGCAATCGATAGCCCCAATCCGGTTGTGCAAGGCATTGCCAAGCAGATTCAGCAGCACATTCCAGACTTGCAGTCCATCACCAATACGCAAAAACTGAACGTTAATTTTCAAGGAGAAAATTACAATGTGCATATTGTGCCTTGGCGTGACCAATATGGTTTGGACTGGTTGGTTGTTACCAGTATCCCAAACAGAACCTTTATGGCGCAAATCAATGCCAACACCCAAATTAGCATCCTGCTTTGTTTTGCAGCGCTGGTAGTAGCAACGGCGATCGGCATATTTACCTCAGACAGGATTGTGCGTCCCATCCTGCGCTTGAATCAGGCAAGTCAGGCGATCGCATTCGGTGACTTACAACAGACAGTCAAAGACGGCAACATCCAAGAACTCAATACCCTTGCCTACTCTTTTAACCACATGGCAGAGCAATTGCGCGAATCCTTCATCGCCTTAGAAAATAGCAATGCAGAACTGGAAGAGCGAGTGGAAGAACGCACCGCCAAACTCAAAACCGCCTTGAGTGAATTACACCACACCCAAGCACAAATGGTTCAAAGTGAAAAAATGTCTAGTCTGGGTGAACTGGTGGCAGGTGTGGCACATGAAATCAACAACCCAGTGAACTTTATCCACGGCAATATTACCCACCTAAACGAATACACTCAAGATTTGCTGCGGATGATTCAGCTTTACCAACAACGTCATCCCCGCAATGATCCAGAGGTGCAAGCGCTAGCTGAGGAAATCGATCTGGAGTTTCTGATGGAGGATTTACAGAAGATGCTAGCTTCTATAAAAATGGGGACTGACCGGATTCGGAATATTGTGCTATCACTGCGGAACTTTTCTCGTCTAGATGAAGCAGAATTCAAAGCAGTTGACCTTCATGAAGGAATTGAAAGTACGCTGTTGATTTTGCAACATCGTCTGAAAGACAAACCAGAACGTCCAGCAATTGTAGTGATTCGGGATTATGGCAACTTGCCCCAAGTAGAATGCTATCCCGGACAACTCAATCAAGTCTTGATGAATGTTCTGGTGAATGCGATCGATGCCTTAGACGAAGCAAACGCCAATCGCACCTATCAGGAAATAGAGGCAAATCCTAGCCAGATTATCATCCGCACCTCACTCAGCAATTCGCAGTCGGTGGAAATTGCGATCGCTGATAATGCCGGGGGAATGCCAGAACAGGTTAAAAATAGTATGTTCAATCCTTTCTTCACCACCAAACCTGTAGGCAAGGGAACAGGTATGGGTCTGGCAATCAGCTATCAAATTATCACCGAAAAACATGGTGGCAAATTGGAATGTTTTTCTACTCTTGGTAAGGGAAGTCAGATTATAATTCAATTGCCTATCTCACTTTCGTAAAAAGTCTTATAAAACCTCACTCTAACCCTCTTCTTGGTAAGGAAAGGGAGCAAGAATCTTGTTTATCATCTGGTATATTTGCTTTCACTGAGATGCTCCCGATGGAAAGGTTCGTCAAACTCACGTTAAAATATTATCCCCTCTGTCCCTGCCCTTGCGCTTCTTCTCAACTCTCCTTGTATGGTAAAAAGCATTTTGTTTGTTAACATTTCTTTATCATGGGAAAAAAGCCTGTAGATTAATTGAATCGATGCTTACCCGTATTAAAGACTTAGCAGCAAAACTAGCGCCTCGCTTAATTGAAATTCGCCGCCACATCCACTCTCACCCAGAACTCAGCGGTCAGGAGTACCAAACAGCAGCCTTTGTTGCTGGTGTTTTGTCTTCCAGTGGGCTGCACGTACAAGAGGGAGTTGGCAAAACCGGCGTGATTGGAGAACTCCAAGGCACTAGCCAAAATGACCGTTTATTGGCAATTCGCACCGATATGGATGCCTTGCCAATTCAAGAGGGCACTAATTTAGAATATGCCTCTCGCGCAGATGGTATTATGCACGCTTGCGGTCACGATGTCCACACTACAGTCGGGTTAGGAACGGCAATGGTGCTGTCCCAAGTGGCTGAGGATTTGGGTGGGAAAGTGCGGTTTTTATTTCAGCCCGCCGAAGAAATTGCCCAAGGGGCAAGCTGGATGGTGAAAGATGGGGCGATGGAAAATGTCTCAGCTTTATTAGGGATTCATGTTTTCCCTTCTATACCCGCAGGATCTATTGGCGTGCGTTACGGGGCATTGACAGCCGCCGCTGATGATTTAGAAATTCTGATTATGGGAGAATCTGGCCACGGGGCGCGTCCCCATGAGGCGATTGATGCAATTTGGATTGCTTGCCAAATCATTACTGCACTGCAACAAGCGATCAGCCGGACGCAAAATCCTTTGCGCCCTGTAGTATTGAGCATCGGGAAGATTAATGGTGGCAGAGCGCCGAATATAATTGCTGATAAAGTGCAGTTATTGGGAACCGTGCGATCGCTCCATCCCGAAACCCGTGCCCATCTCCCGAACTGGATTGAAAACATTGTATCTAATGTTTGCCATACCTACGGGGCAAAGTATCAAATTAATTATCGCCAAGGAGTACCCAGCGTTCAAAATGATTACGCCCTGACGCAATTGTTACAATCAGCCGCCGAAGAAGCTTGGAGTAGCGATCGCGTTCAAGTCTTACCCGAACCCTCCCTTGGTGCTGAAGATTTTTCGATGTATTTGGAACACGTCCCTGGTTCTATGTTTCGCTTGGGTGTAGGCTACAAAGAAAGAATCATTAATCACCCATTACACCATCCTAAATTTGAAGTCGATGAATCTGCCATTATCACCGGGGTTGTCACTATGGCCTATGCTGCTTATAAATACTGTCAGCAAAATTTGTAAATAAAAACTCCCAGCACATCAGTGCTGGGAGTTTTTGTTTAACTAACCTTTTTTAGGGGATATAGAAAGCCCGAAAGCATCCTACACTTTCGATTCGGTAACAACACCGAGTTTTTGTTGAATTCGAGTCTTAGCAGCTTTAAATTCAGTAGCCAGTTGTTCACTTTGCTCAGTGGTCAAGTTGTTGCGAATGGCAGCGAACAGTGTGGTTTCTTCTTGACGAATGTGATCGCCGAGTTTAGCCAATAGCTGTTTGACTTTCTCTTTGAATTGGGGTGAAGATGGGCTAAGAGCCTTAATTTCCTCTAATGCCAACTTCGCTTGAGCTTGTTCATCAAACAGTTCTTGGGTGTTATCTTGACCGTAGAAAGGACGTACTCTTGGATAGACTACTTCTTCTTCAGCTTCAGAATGGGCCGTTAAATCCTTGTAAATTTGACCAAAGTATTCTTGGATCTTCTGCGGATCATTGCTTTGCAGCAGTTCGGTGAACAGGGTATTTACCTTTCCGTGATCGAGGCGGATGACATCTTGGATATTTAGATCCTTTTTGTCACTAGCTTGGGTAACAGCGCTACCTACCACACCACTGACTGCGGCCACAGCATCCTGGACTCGCGCCCAAATACCTTGATCTGCATCTTGTCCAGTGAGTTCGCGGACACCCAGAATTTCTAAAATACCTTTGAGTTGCTCTTGATGAGCGCGGTTTTCAAAGTTAATGGTATTCAAAGGTGCGATCGCTAGCAACACGTCAGCACCAACTTTTTGAGCAGCCTTGTGAACTATCAAGCCACTCATTACTAGTTGATGTTTCAGCAATTCATGCTGAGATACTTTTTCATACAGGCTCAACTCAGAACCTTTGAACAATTCGCCGGCTTTTTCAATGAATTGTGTAACAGTTTTTTTGGGTTCAGCCTGAATGCCATACTGACCAATTACAGTTTCCAAAACGCCAAGATTTTTTTCATCATCATTGAGGAAATTCCGAATGCGATCGGCAATTTCGGCATCAAGCCCTTCTCTCAAAAGCAATTTCTCATTTTCGATTACTAACTGTTGAAGCGCTTTGATACTTGCCAATTTTACAGCAATAGCATTACGTTTCGTATCATCTAAAGTAACTACCATCCGTGTTCTCCTCGGCAAAGTGTTCGTAATTCTTAACTGATATAACCTTGACATAGAGGTTAGGGATATTCCCTCTTTCTTTTGAGCGATCGCTCTCACAACTCTGGGTAGAGAAACATAAATTTTCGTTACAATTTCTGTTCTTCTACCTTTAGATAGATAATATTTAAATCTGTATTCTATCCGCAGGCGGATAAAACTTTAATGCTAGTTTTATACAGTCATATATATTGATTATTGATAAATCTAAAAAGTCAAATATTAACAATCTAAGATTTCCTTAAGAACGCTCTTTAAATCCACGTCTGTAGGGCGTTTTGCAAATTGCTCGTGGCTATAAATCCACACAAGCTTGATTACACAATCAGTTGTATTGACTAAATACATTAATCTAATTTGTCCTGAAGCGCCTTTGGATACCTTCATCTCTAGCTTGTGAAATGACCATCCTTGAGGTAATTCAATCTTTCCAAGTAAAGGCTCGTTACGAGAATTGATCGGATATTGATCTTCAATTAAATCTTCCAAAACTTCTGCGACAGACTCAACAAAATCCGACCTGTAGGCTTTTGCGAGTTTTTTGAAAGAACGGTTGAAATTATCGGATTTTTCAATCGAGAAGGGAGTTGAGCCAGTCACGCACTTCTCCTTTCCGAATACGAGTTGATGGTTCCGAAGTACAAGCGTCCTTTAAAATTTCCCGCATTACGAATTGATAGGCAGGATGGTCACGCTCTATTTGGTCTAGTTTCTGATATCCCAATGCTTTCAAGTCTTCAAGAAGAATTGGGTTGGTTGAGCTAGCTTCAGGTAGCAAACCTTTACGCGCCTTTTTCCAAGGAAACTCCAAGTGTGTCATACCACTAAGTTGATAAGCATGGTAGCCACCAAAATATTCCCATACTTCTTCTAGAAGCTGTCTCTTATCCTCAGCGATCTCTAACAGTAATTCTTGACTAGGAATAGGTAACTGTTTAGCTTCAAATTCACTGTAAAACCTGTAAGCTGGAGGACAAACAGGGCCATAGCGCCATGCTTGTATTTCTTCTTCAAACAATGGCTGATCATACATCGCCAAATGTAAGCTTTGCGCGTAATACAGAAGCTTTTGAACCTTCATGTTGGTCATTTCTGCTTCTATACAGTCTTCGTAAGCTCTGATAATGAAGTAGCGAGCTACATCTAGACAATCAATCATAATCAGACTCGCAAATTAAGACTGGTTAACTATCTTAGCTATTTTTAACGGTCACTTACAGATAATATTTTAGTACATTTCTACTATTTACGGTGATCTGTACTCAGGCGATCGCAATGCAGCCTTGACAAACCTCACCGCAATTGTGACGATTACGCTAGAATTATTAAAGGTTCTTTACAGAGTTTGCTAATCATACTTAATTCTGTTAAAACAGCCTAGCATTAACAATGTAAATCTCAAAACCCTCTCTAGAGTTCACCAAAAGCTTCTTATGACGCTCCCAATTCGCAACGTCGCCATTATCGCCCACGTTGATCACGGCAAAACCACCCTGGTTGACGCACTCCTCAAACAATCCGGCATTTTCCGCGAAGGCGAAGACGTTCCGGATTGCGTTATGGATTCCAACGCCCTAGAACGGGAACGGGGTATTACTATCCTGTCGAAAAATACAGCAGTTCGCTACAAAGAAACACTAATCAATATTGTTGATACTCCTGGACACGCTGACTTTGGCGGCGAAGTTGAACGCGTACTCGGCATGGTTGACGGATGTCTTCTGATTGTCGATGCCAACGAAGGCCCGATGCCTCAAACACGCTTTGTCCTGAAAAAAGCTTTAGAAAAAGGGCTGCGCCCCATCGTTATTATCAACAAAATAGACCGTGGTAAAGTTGACCCCCACATTGCTGT
Source organism: Nostoc sp. NOS(2021) (assembly GCF_017115025.1). Lineage (GTDB taxonomy): Bacteria > Cyanobacteriota > Cyanobacteriia > Cyanobacteriales > Nostocaceae > Nostoc. The sequence goes on from NZ_JABXKM010000212.1 coordinate 33,951, forward strand.
TGATAAAGTTTTGGATCTGTTCTTAGAATTAGGAGCAGATGAAGACCAGTGTGATTTTACCTATCTGTTTGCTTCCGGTATGGCGGGTTTTGCCAAAGACACCTTGGAAGCAGAATCGGTAGACATGCAACCTCTTTTTAACGCGATTCTGCAACACGTTCCACCACCAGTAGGCGACAGCAATAAGCCTTTGCAACTGCAAGTTACAACCCTAGATTATTCTGAATATCTGGGACGGATTGTGATTGGCAGAATTCACAACGGTACTATCCGCTCAGGACAGCAAGCGGCTTTAATAACAGAAGATGGTACCATTGTCAAGGGTAAAATTACCAAATTGATGGGCTTTGATGGACTCAAGCGAGTAGAGATGGAAGAAGCAACCGCAGGTTATATTGTCGCGGTGGCTGGTTTCGCTGATGCTTATATTGGGGAAACGATTACTGACCCCAATGATCCGCAAGCTTTACCACTAATTAAAGTGGATGAACCAACCTTGCAAATGGCCTTCTGGGTGAATGATTCGCCCTTTGCTGGTCAAGAAGGTAAGTTGGTGACATCAAGACAAATACGCGATCGCTTATTCCGCGAACTCGAAACCAACGTTGCTTTGCGTGTCGAAGAAACCGATTCTCCCGATAAATTTCTCGTTTCCGGTCGTGGGGAACTTCACTTAGGTATCTTAATCGAAACCATGCGCCGGGAAGGGTTCGAGTTTCAGGTATCTCAGCCACAGGTTATTTACCGCGAAGTCAACGGACACCCTTGCGAACCCTTTGAACTCTTGGTGTTAGACATTCCTGTTGATGGTGTGGGTAGCTGTATCGAACGCCTTGGACAACGCAAAGGCGAAATGCAAGATATGCAGCCAGGTAGTGGCGATCGCACCCAGTTAGAATTTGTCATACCCGCCCGTGGTTTGATTGGTTTCCGGGGTGAATTCATGCGGATGACTCGTGGTGAAGGCATCATGAACCACAGCTTCTTGGATTACCGTCAACTCAGTGGCGACATTGAAGCCCGTAACAAAGGCGTTTTAATCTCCTTTGAAGAAGGCGTTTCGACTTTCTACGCCATGAGAAATGCCGAAGATAGAGGAGCATTCTTTATTGTTCCCGGTACAAAGGTTTACAGAGGCATGATTGTAGGAGAACACAATCGTTCGCAAGATTTAGAACTAAATATCTGTAAGACCAAGCAGTTAACCAATCACCGCGCGGCTGGTGGCGATGAACTAGTGCAACTGCAAGCACCAATAGATATGAGCTTAGAGCGTGCTTTGGAATATATTGGCCCCGATGAATTGGTGGAAGTTACACCCCAATCGATTCGTCTGCGGAAGATGTCGAAGAAGTTAGCGAAACGGTAAGTTTAGTTACTTGATTAATTTAAAAAGCCCGCTAATGCGGGCTTTTTGTTTTGTAAGTTTCTTGAGTAAGAAGTTACCGTTTAAACAATCCAGTGAAACTAATAAGCTCATAGTAGCAAACTGATTAAAATTCAGGCTATACTGACTGATTAAAGTCTTTTTAGTAAGGAAAATGGCAAACAAAGGAGAGCGCGGGCGCATCCGTGTATTTTTCGCAGAGGTTGAGGGTGATGATGAAACTATTCAAGAAGGTTTACAGGTAATTAATGTAGCAGCTAACAAAATTTTTCAGTCTCCTCCAAAAATGATAAACGTTTTATCGGCTTCTGCGGTTCCTAGTGATGAAGATGAGCTTGTCGAAGAGCTTGACACAGAAGACGAAGAGGAAGATGTGAGTGTTCCTAGCGTTTCTACAAACTCGAAACAGAAGAAGAGTTCGTACAAGCCTCCCACAATGACAATTGTCAAAGATTTAAACCTACGGCCAGAAGGCAAGCTTTCATACCGGGACTTCCATTCTCAGAAAAATCCAAAAACTCAAGAGCAAGCTATTACTGTGGCAGTTTATTACCTTAAACGAGTCCTAGAGCTAGACAAAATAACAGCAGAATACGTTTTTACATGCTTTAAGGATGCCGGACGACGGACACCAAAAAATATGCCTCAAAGCATTCGAGATACTGCGAAGAATAAAGGATGGATTAACACTTCGGAGCGAAGCAACATTAAAATTACTAACCACGGTGAGAATATGGTTGAACATGACTTACCTGCTCCCAATGGAAAAAAAGATTCGTGAGATGGTAGATGGAAATAGAAGATTTTTGTATTCGACTCAATCAGATTGAACTATCGAACGCCCAACGCGCTCTAGCTATTTTATGGTTGCATGATTGTGCAACACCAGGTACTTATATAAAGGCAGGTATGTTGGCACGTATCATCTATAAAACTGGACTTGGTAATCCTAATCCAACACAACTTGAAGAAGCGATTGTTAAGACAAAGCTTGCAACCAAAACTAATGCAGGATTCAAGGTTAAACCGACTGAACGCGGTACGATTAAAGACTGGCTTGCTCCAATACTTGAAAGTCCACCTGCTGACGTTGACTTAGAGCATGGTTATTTACCGGAAGAAATATGGAAGAATACAAGGGGTTATATTGAAAAAATAGCTTTTCAGATAAATGGTTGTTTTCAATACGGTTTTTATGATGGTGCATCAGTACTTATTCGTCGGCTCGTTGAAACACTTCTAATTGAGTGTTACGAACATGAGAAGACTCAATTCCGTATAGCTGATTCGGATGGCAATTATTTTATGCTGTCAGGAATTATTGCGGATGCTGCTGATAAGAATGGACTTTCTCTAGGCCGTGAAACGAAGAATATTTTGCGTGACTTGAAAGTAATAGGCGATCGTGCAGCACATAACAGGCGATACAATGCTGTCCGTGCTGACTTAGAGAAAATTCGATTAGGTGTTCGGTTAGTGGTAGACGAGTTGATTCAATTGGCAGAATTAAGGCGCTAGGTTATATTTTGTATTTCCCCAGCTTCTTAAACTCTGGGAAAAAAGGTGGGGAAAGTTTTACATGGAATTTGAATGGAATCCAGATAAAGCGACACTAAACCTTGAGAAACATGGTGTTTCTTTTCAGGAAGCTGCAACCGTATTTAATGACCCGCTATCCGTAACTTTTCCTGATCCTGACCACTCCATTAGAGAAAGTCGCTACGTTATTATTGGCTTATCTAGGTTTGAACAACTTTTAGTTGTTGCACATACTGATAGAGGGGAAAAGATACGAATTATCAGCGCCCGAAATGCTACCCGCCAAGAGAAGAGGTTTTATGAACAAGGAAGTTGAAAACGAAATGGAAGATGAATTACGTCCTGAGTACGACTTCGCTCAAATGGCAAGCGGGGTTAGAGGTAAATATGTTGAGCGATATCGTACAAAAACGAACCTAGTACTTTTAGATCCCGATATTGCCCAAGCTTTTCCCAACGATGAAGCAGTGAATGAGGCATTAAGGTTGTTAATCCAAGTCGCCCAGCGCCAGCAGTCTAACACAACGACCTGAGCTGGATCAGATTATTTGAGCAAATTTATGAAGGGGCAATCATTGAGACAGCAGGCAGGTAATCTGATAGAGAATTATTCAGATGGTAAACTAGCAGAATAAAAATTTTTGCAGAAGTAATTGTGATGGCTATTCGTGAAACTGCGATGCCTTCTCTACGAGACGCTACGCGAACGGCGAGCTTCGCTAACGCCAAACCCTAGCATAGATATACAGTGCGACACCGAATAGCCCGCACTTCGACAAAGCACAGTGACCGTCGTAGACATCGCTCGTTTGCATATTTTCACACAAAGCGATTGCAATGGAGTAAATCATAAAGGAGCGATCGCAAACAAATCAATCATTTTCAAAGCGTATAATAGTCATGCTGGCAAAGAGCAATAACAATTCGGGCAGGGATTGCTAGAGGTGAACGCGATGCTTCCACTACTCGACCGAACTACCGACCAACGCATTGTCCATTATGGGACGTGGGAACAGTTCAAGTTAATTCAAAAGGGTTTTGACGGTTCTCCTGGTCTACGACTATTTTACTATGACGATACAATCGAGATTCTCATGCCGGGACGCGAACATGAAATTTTTGCCAGTATCATCGGTTATTTAGTGACAACCTTTCTCGTCGAAAAAGGCATTTTCTTTCAGCCAACCCGATCAATGACCCAGGAAAAAGAAGGGGTTGTCTCGGTTCAAGCGGACGAGTCCTACTGCATTGGCAGCGCTAAACCGATTCCAGATTTGTCCATCGAAGTCGTTTTTACCAGTGGTGGTATCAGCAAGTTAGAGCGCTATAAAGCTCTGGGAGTATTGGAAGTCTGGTTTTGGGAAGATGGGCTGTTAACGCTCTATCATCTGCATGACGGCAGCTATGAACCAGTAAACCAAAAAGTTTTTCTCCAGAGAGCGATCGCTAATCATAGCTAAGTATA
>NZ_JABXKM010000268.1 GCF_017115025.1 Nostoc sp. NOS(2021)
ATCGGGGAGGGTTAGGGTGGGGTAAAACCTTGGTTAATCAACTATTTCAGACTTGTGTGTACACCGTAGCTCCTTTTAGGAGAGAGGAATGGAAGTGAGGTCAAAATATTAAGTCGCACATCGCGTTAAATATCTTGTAGGTTGGAAATTGCCCAACCTACAAATCTGAAATATAAAGTTAAATTAGACCGAACCGCCAGCGGCTTGAAACCGAGCGCGGGCCCGTTTGAAGGCTTGGGTTGCCTGGATTTGGGCTTGGCGATCGCCTCCTGTTACTTGATTCAGACGTGCTTCTGCTTGGTTATAAGCAGCACGAGCTTCTTCAAGGTTAATTTTGTCGCCACGTTCAGCGCCGTTAACCAGGATTGTCACTTCATTTTCTTCGACTTCGGCAAAGCCACCCCAAAGAGCGATCGCTTGCCAATTCTGATTTTTAGCGGCACGAACTCGCATTACACCAGTATCCAGGGCGGTCAAAAGTGGTGCGTGTCCAGTTAGGATACCTAGTTGACCAGTAGTACTAGGCAAAACGACTTCTTCAGCTGGGGCATCCCATACTGTTTTATCGGGGGAAATTACACGAACGGTTAATGTCATTTGTCCTTTGTCCTTTGTCCTTCGTCCTTTGTCACTTGTCCCTTGCCATTAGCCATTAACCATTAGAACTTGAACTAATGACTAATGACCAATGACTAATGACTCTTGACTAATGACTAACCTTTGATTTTTTCAGCTTTAGCGATCGCTTCGTTAATATCGCCAACCAAGTAGAAAGCCTGTTCTGGTAGAGCATCCAACTCACCAGACAGAATCTTTTGGAACCCTTTGATGGTATCTTCCAACTTCACGTACTTACCAGGAGAACCGGTGAATACTTCTGCCACAAAGAACGGTTGGGACAAGAAACGCTCAACTTTCCGGGCCCGCGCTACGATCAGACGGTCTTCTTCAGACAATTCATCTAGACCGAGAATGGCGATAATGTCTTGGAGTTCTTTATAACGTTGCAGAGTTGATTGCACCGCACGGGCAGTATTGTAGTGTTCCTCACCAACAATGTTGGGCTGTAGCATCGTGGAAGTCGAACCCAGTGGGTCAACTGCGGGATAAATTCCCTTAGCTGCCAAACCGCGAGACAGTACTGTTGTTCCGTCCAAGTGGGCGAAGGTGGTAGCAGGTGCGGGGTCGGTGAGATCGTCCGCAGGTACGTACACTGCTTGAATGGAGGTAATCGAACCCTCTGTAGTCGAGGTAATCCGCTCTTGCAGTTCACCCACGTCGGTTCCCAATGTGGGCTGATATCCTACTGCTGAGGGCATCCGACCCAGTAGCGCCGATACTTCCGAACCTGCTTGTACAAACCGGAAAATGTTATCAATAAACAGCAGCACATCCTGCTTGTTCACATCCCGGAAGTACTCCGCTACTGTCAATCCCGACAGACCAACCCGCATTCTCGCTCCGGGTGGCTCGTTCATTTGACCGTAGACTAGAGCAATTTTTGACTCGTTGAGGTTCTCGTTATTGATTACCCCAGATTCAATCATTTCGTTGTAGAGGTCATTGCCTTCACGGGTGCGCTCACCCACGCCAGCAAAAACGGATACTCCACCGTGCTGGGTAGCGATGTTGTTGATCAACTCCATCATGATCACGGTCTTACCAACACCAGCACCGCCGAACAGACCAATCTTACCGCCGCGTCGATAGGGAGTCAGGAGGTCAACAACTTTAATTCCCGTCTCAAACACCGAAGGTTTAGTTTCCAGGTCGGTGAATTTGGGAGCAGAGCGGTGGATGGGTAAAGTTGCCTCAGCATTTACAGGGCCCCTGTTGTCCACAGGTTCGCCAAGGACGTTCAAAATCCGACCCAAAGTTGCTTTACCAACTGGTACGCTGATGGAAGCACCTGTATCGGTGACTTCCAGACCGCGCACTAAGCCTTCGGTGGAACTCATCGCAACAGTCCGCACCTGGTTGTCGCCCAGCAGTTGCTGTACTTCAACAGTGAGGTTGATTTCCTGTCCAGCTTCGTTGGTGCCAGTGATTTTCAAAGCGTTGTAGATTTTTGGCAATTTCCCGCCGGGAAATTTAACGTCTACAACTGGGCCAATGATTTGGGTAATGTAACCAATGTTTGTTTTTTCTGCGGTTGTGACCATGCTGCGCCTAATGATTGAAGCTAGATTTCAGATAAGGTCGGAGAAGACATAATAATAAGCAATGTCATCTTTCACTTTAGCACCGGACGGGGACATAACTCCCTTAGTAATTCCTTAAAAAGCAGCTTGGTGGTTGAGGTTTGTGGCGCATTAGAAATATCCAAAATTAAAACGCCCAACGGACTGCCTCCCCGTTGTCGGGAGCCGCGTACCCCTACGGGGAAGCAAGCTACGCCTAGCGGACGCACCAGAAGGAGCGTCACCCTTATGGGTGGACGGGTTAAGATGCATAAAGGCGACAGTGTAGATAAGTTAGCCTCTTGTAGCGATCGCACATACAAGCAGTGATCAGAATAACTTAATTTTTCAATCTCGCTAAAATTATTAGGTTAGTGGCATGGTATTAGCCTGATTTTATTGGTTCGTATAATTACGAGTATTATTAGTCAAGGTAGTAAAAAAACTGAACTTTACTAAAACTTGACAATAGTAAAGTGAACTCACATAAAAAATCTGCTCTCCCTAGCGATCGCAGCCCGTCGTACACATCGCAGAAAGAGCAGTAATGTACCATTTCATTCAAATAGTTAATACACATGCTCTCAACACCATTTCGGAATTTGGGTAATTAGTAATGACTAATTGGTAGTTTGATACCATACATCTTTGCATTGCTCAAAGCAGATTTAGCATAATAAAATACTATAAATGTGCATTTTAGTCAATACAAAAGAGCGGCATTAAAGCATTTTCATCCTCTGGATAGACTAATGTCACGAAACCTATGTACAAACTACATTTCCAAATCTTCTGAATATCCCTAATATAAAAATAGGTACAAAAAACTGTTTTCAGTTCAGCCAAGCCGCTCTCGCTTCATCCTCACACTTCCACCGAGCAACAGCTTATGAATTTATCGTCAGCACGACAATATTTTTACCAGGAGATTCAGCAGTCTGACGAGCACATTGACCTAGCAAAGGCAGCTTTGTACATTGCACAAGAAGAATATCCCAACCTAGATCCAGAGGAATATCTCAATGCTCTCGATACAATGGCATGGGAGCTTCAAGAACGCCTGCCTGATTCACGATATCCTTTGCGGATAGTTCAAAGTATTAATCAGTATCTCTACGAAGATTTAAAGTTTTATGGTAATAAAACTGACTATTACGACCCGCGCAACAGCTTTTTAAATGATGTAATTGATCGCCGAGTGGGGATTCCCATTACCTTAGCGCTGGTTTACCTGGAGGTCGCCCGACGGATTGATTTTCCGATGGTGGGTGTAGGAATGCCAGGACATTTCCTAATCCGCCCGGATGTTCCCGATATAGAGATTTTTGTAGATGCTTTCAATGGCGGTGAAATAATATTTGCTCAAGATTGCGAAGAACGACTGTCTCAACTTTATCAGCAACCTGTGACGCTACAACCAGAATTTTTAGCCGTAGTCAGTCATCGGCAATTTTTGGCACGGATGCTGACAAATTTAAAATTTATTTATATCAAACAACAAGATTTACAAAAAACGCTGGCAGCGGTTGAACGAATTTTGTTGCTGTTTCCTGGTTTAACTTTAGAATTGCGCGATCGCGGTCTGATTTATTATCAACTCGGTTACTACCCCCAAGCCGTAGACGACTTACAAAATTATTTAATAAAAGTTCCTGATGCCGACGATGCATCTGTGATTCGGCAGTTACTTGCTAAGTTGGGTAACAATGGTTGAATCAAAAATGCTGTGTCAGCACCATATTGACACAGCAGTGGTTTGTTAAATTAAACGGCTGAAATAAAAATTGATGCTTATGCCCTAACTGCGGCTTGTTGTTTACGCTTGCGAACAGAGGTAATGCCGAAAGCACCTAAGCCTAAAATACCAATGAGAGAAGCGGGTTCGGGAACAGAAGCAGTCTTCTTGTTTAGGCTGATAGAGTAACCGCCAGAAGAAAAACCAGGAGCAATATCACCATAAGTAGAAGCAGATAGGGCAAAGTTGGCGAAGGATGATATTCCCAACAAGTACTCACCAGTATCCAAAAACTCATTGAGAGTGGATTGCTGCGTACCCTTAGAATCGTCGTTCAGAGCGATTAGCGTACCTGACGAATCAAACAGTTCTAGTATGGTATCGAAGGATGCACCATCGACTGTCGTAGCTTTGAATCGCCCACTATCCCAAAAGAAAGAAAAGAGGTCAGCACCGTTTTTAGAAGAGATAGTTCCTTTGATGACATTAATGCCACCAGGAAGATTTTGGGCGGTTTTTAAAGTCTTACCTGCATCACCCACTTCAGTATAAGTCGCAGCTTCTGCGGTTCCTGCTGCTCCCAGTGCAATAACTGCTGCTCCCACTGTAGTCAGTGATAAATTTGTCAAAACATTTACAGTAGCCATTCTGTTATTTACCCTAGAAACGAATCTTTTTGTCTGCTTTCAACGCTTCGATACTAATATGTGTCTCTAATGATTTAAAATTTTTTTACCTACTTCACAGAAAATTCACTGATAAATAAAGCTACTAATTTGGGGAATTAACGTAAGAATACGTACTTTAAAAGGCTTGTAACGGCATCTACAGAGGTTAAAACCTGTGTTTATACTTAAGGTAATGATGAAGCACTATTCTCAACAACTGCTTCAGAATGAATTCTGAGAGTCAACCCCTTCTCTGCGAGACGCTACGCGAACGGGGAATTCAAAATTATGCTCTGTCAAAATTATGAATTTTGACAGAGCATAAATAAATTTATTTGCTCTCTTGAAAGGACACCTTTTTCCTCTCTACGAGACGCACTCGCGAACGCCCTACGTGTCTCGTAAAAAATCTTTGGTTCTTCAGTGGAGGAATTGAGCGAGGAAGAACAGAGCGATCGCATTAACAGACTATGGGACAGTGGCAAGCTAGAAGCAGCAGCAGAGGCAGTTTTGAAGTGTTTGGGAGAGTTGAAGCGCCCGTATTTGCCTGAGTTTGAAGAGAAACTACTGAGTTTTATCGAGCAAGAATGTAAGGCTGGGGATTAGTCCAGCTAATTCTAGTGGCTCATACCTCCACCAAAGAGGAATTTAACTTACTATCGAACTTGAAAGGAGGTCAGCGTGAACACCAAAGAAATAATCTGGTGTTGCGCCGAGCCAAATCTTCCCAGTCCCCAGTTCAATGTATCAGCACAAAGTTTTGTAACAATTGTGCCTGGTTTGTGTAAAAGTTGCGATCAATCCATGAGATATATATGAATTCGCAACTTGGTGCGTTCTGATTCGAGGTCTTTTATGACTAATGACTGGAGAAAACAACTAAATGCACAACTTAAAGAATTAGCGATCGCAGCCCAACAATACACTCACCTAACCAAGGAAAAGCGGATAGCTTTAACACGGCTGATTAATGCTATTTGGCAGTCAGATAAGCTTGTTCATCCTTATAAAGGTCAATTTCAACTAGTTTATGAAGATATCTATGATGAAGCAGTACAAAATTTATTTTTCTATCTGTGTCAAGATAACAATATTAATAAGTATGACCCAGAACGCGGCGAAGTGATAACTTGGGTAAATATGCTATTAACTAAACGTTTTTTTCCAGAGGCTATCCCTAAAGTTATCGGCAAAGAAAGTGAAATAAATCTGGAAAACTCTCATCTGGAAAATATACCTTCATCTCAACCTATGTCTTTATTTGAACAAGTAAGAGAATGTATAGAAACTGACCCAGAATTAATTTTTTGCAAGGAACACATCAAAGGCCATCCAGAGGCAAATTTTCAAGCTATAGCTCAAAGAAGATGTTCTGGCATTTCCTGGAAAGAGATTTCGTCAGAATGGGGTATTGGAATCACATCTCTCCATAGCTTTTACCAGCGTTGTCTGAAAAAATTTGCTGACAAATTTCAAGAATATTTATATATTTGATTTTTCATCTAATTAGCTAGGCAGAAAATATGAACAACATTAGAGATTTTTTAACATTCTCAGCCCCGATACCTGTGGATGGAAGACATCGAGCAGAAGAGTTACGCAGACAACAAACCACGCAAGCAAAAGGTGAACAAGTTTATCTCAATACTTTGTCTGTATCTTTCGTAAATTATTATCTATGTTGCATGGGATTTGAGACAGACTTGAATAAAAGTGATAGTTGGAATCTCATACAACAGACACTTATGGATATTGCTGATTTGTCGCTAAAAAACTTGGGATTATTAGAATGTCGCCCAGTATTGTCAGATGCACAATTTGTTTATGTGCCGCCAGAAGTACAGTCAAATCGAATTGGCTATGTAGCTGTGCAAATCAACAAATCATTTAGAGAAGCAACGCTACTGGGATTTGTCAAGCAAGTACAAACTGATTTATTACCCATCAACCAATTGCAACCTTTAGACAATCTATTGGAGTATTTAGAAGAACTTTCTCAATTCCAGGTTGCTGAAATAGCTGATAATTCGCTGGACTGTAATCATAATTTAGTTAATTTGAAGCAATGGTTGGAGAATATTTTTGAAGCTGAGTGGCAAGAGATTGAGACTCTTTTAGGCACTCAAGGTGTCAATCCAGCTTGGAGTCTAAGAAGTAGCAATGGTGCTTTTCTTAGTAGGGGTAAGTTGATTTATTTAGGAAAGCTTTTGAGCGAGCGTGCAGTGGTTTTAGTCGTTACCTTACCTCCAGATAACGAGCAAGAAATCCACATTATCGTAGAATTACATCCGACAAATGGACAAGAGTATCTGCCACCAAATCTCCATTTAATGGTGCTGGATTTTGAGGGAGTATCTGTGATGGAAGCTCAAACAAGAAGCAGCAATAAGAATATTCAATTGGAATTTAGTTGTGAGGTGGGAGAACGTTTTAGCGTTAAACTTGTTCTGGGAGATATCAGCATTACAGAAAATTTTGTCATTTGTTAAGAACAACAGCAGGGCTGCTGCCAATGAAAAAGTTAGTTGTGCTGAAGCTAGATGGCGATTTGCACTTAGGCGTGCAGGCAACGTTGGAGATTGGGGAAGAGGGCAAACGGCCGACTACAGAAATTACTGGCAAGCTGCCCTCTAATCTAGATATGGCAATAGCAATTGACCAATGGCAGTCCACATATCGCAGCTTGGGGAAATTTACCCGTATCAAAGCCAAAAAAATTATTTACGATGGTTCTATTTCCCAGCGACGTCAGGAGTGCAATACAAAAGCTAGTGAGGTACGGGAGCATCTGAATGACTGGTTGCTATCAGAGTCTTTTCGTCCCGTGCGGGAAAAATGGCTCAAACACTTGATGCCAGATGAAGAAGTGCGGGTGTTGATTCGCACTCATTGTTTGCAACTCAAAAAACTTCCCTGGCATTTGTGGGATTTGATAGATCGAGATTACCTGAAAGCTGAAGTTGTTATCAGTATTCCAGAATCAGAACCGGTAACAGCTGCATTGCAAACATCCACCTTTAGGAATAAAATTAGAATTTTGGCAATTTTGGGCGATAGTGACGGTATTGATGTGGAGCAAGACCGTCAGTTATTAGAGAAATTACCTAATGCTGCTACAACTTTTTTAGTAGAACCTCAATATTCAGATATCGACGACAAATTGTGGAAACAACCTTGGAATGTCTTATTTTTCGCAGGTCATAGCAAAAGCGAAGGTGAAGCTAGTTGCATCTATATTAATAAAACAGATAAATTAACAATTGATGAACTCAGATATGCCCTGAGAAATGCTGTTGCCAACGGGTTACAATTGGCGATTTTCAACTCTTGCGATGGATTAGGATTAGCGCGAGAACTACAAGATTTACAGATTCCGCAAATTATTGTCATGCGGGAACCAGTACCAGATAAGGTAGCTCAAAAATTTTTAAAGCATTTTCTAGAGGTTTTTTCATCAGGACAATCTATATATGCTGCGGTTCGCACTGCCAGACAAAGGCTCAAAGGAATAGAAAAGGAATATCCAGGTGCAAGTTGGTTGCCAGTAATTAGCGAACATCCTGCCGTAGTACCAATGACTTGGACAAAGCCCCGAATTTCCAACACTCGCCGCCTTGGAACCTTGCTACTGTTGAGCCTGCTGATAACTGTTGGTGTACTGGGGGTAAGACATCAAGGAGGATTGCAAACATCGGAGTTGCTCTTATATGACAAATTTATGCGATCGCGTCCCCAAGAAAAGCAAGATCCGCGTCTGTTGATAGTCACTGTTACCGAAGAAGATTTTCAGTTACCAGAACAAAAGGAAAGAAGAGGGTCACTATCGGATCTAGCACTAACCAGACTTTTGGAAAAACTTGCACAGTTCCAACCCAAAGCCATTGGTTTGGATATTTATTACGATCAGTCATCACAACGCAACCAAGCTTATTTGGCGACTAGGTTGAAAATAAATGACAGACTTTTTGCAATTTGCAAAGTTCAAGAACTTACAAAAGACCGTCCGGGAATTGCACCTCCTTTGGGGGTGACGCCAGAACGCCAAGGATTTAGTGATATTATCCCAGACCCAGACCATGTTCTGCGTCGTCATTTATTGGCAATGCAACCAGCAGACGTAACGTCCCCTTGTACTGCACGCTACGCCCTTAATGCTCAATTGGCATTCCACTACTTGGAGGGAGAAGGCATTTCTGCCAAATACACTGATTCTGGAGATTTGCAGTTAGGCAACATCGTTTTTAAGCGGTTGCAGCCTCATAAGGGTGGCTATCAACAAGCGGATACACGGGGCTACCAAATATTGCTCAATTACCGTTCTTTCCAAAATTCTCCTTTAGAAATTGCTCCTACAGTCACACTCACAGATGTTCTTAGGGGTAAAGTCAACCCTGAACAAGTCAAAGACCGAATTGTTCTGATTGGTACTACTGCCCAAAGCTTTCGTGATTATAGTCCTACGCCCTACATGACTGGGCAGGGTTTTTCCGAAGAAATACCAGGAGTGGTTCTGCAAGCCCAAATGGTGAGTCAGCTGGTGAGTGCGGTGATGGATGGGCGACCTTTGATATCAGTTTTGCCCTTTTGGGGCGAAGTTTTGTGGGTTTGGGGTTGGTCAGTGGTTGGAGGTGCAATCGGTATAGCCGGATCAGTGGCGATCGCTTGGTGCGATCGCTCAAGACTATATTTAGTATTGGCGGGAGGAGGTGTACTTGGAGTCTTATACGTTTTTTGCTTAATTCTCTTTTACCAAGGGATTTGGGTTCCCCTAGTTCCGTCAGCTTTGGTTTTAGTGGCTACTGGCGGCACAGTGGCAATTTATTTGTTTTCACAACAAAGCAACGACAACTGATTTTTACTACTTGAGGAATAAATAAAAATGAAGTTATCTGTGCAAAAGATTCAAATTTTACTCGCCGTTAGTTTAACATTCCTTAGCTGTATAGATGTGCAGGCACAGCCTGCAAATCGCAAAGAACAATTAAACCAATCATTGATTTTCGCAGCACCGCCCCCACCGCCAGACATCGGGGAACCAGGTAAGCGAACAGAAGCAGGGAGTCGTGGCTGTGGTCAGGATATAAATAAGCTCCAGACATCTTCTCAAAAGCGGCTCACAGCTTTAGTACCTGTTTATTCAAAATCAGAATTGGTATTTGGCACAACGATCGCAAAGCATCCTAGTTTCTTATTCTATGTTCCTTATGCATCAGACTTTGCATCTGGAGAGTTTGTGCTAGAAGATGAAGCACAAAATCAGACTATTTACAAAACTTCTTTAACGGGGACACCAGGAGTAGTAAACCTTCGCTTGCCATCAAAAGCAGCACCTTTAGAGATTGGCAAGCAATATCGATGGTATTTTAACATCTACTGTCAGAAGGATAACCAAATTATTGCTAATGTTGAAGGCTATGTAAAACGAGAGCAACTAAACCCTGCTTTGAAAACTCAACTGGAAAAAGCAACACCACTCCAGCAAGTAAACCTTTATGCGGCTAATGGTATTTGGTATGAAGCGCTGAGTGCTGCTAGTGAATTGCGTCGCACCAATTCGCAAGATACATCTTGGACGGCGTTGTTGAAAGCTGTTGGTTTGAATGATTTTGCAACTGAACCAAAGGTGGAGTGCTGCAATTTAGAGAGTGAGTAGTGAAGGACGATGCAGGGGAGCAGGGGGAGAGAGACAAGGTAAGCTCATTTATGCAGGTCGATGCGATCGCATTGTCAGTCGATACAATCGCATTGTTAGCCGATACAATGGCATTGTTAGCCGATACAATCGCATTGTTAGCCGATACAATCGCATTGTCAGTCGAAACAATCGCATTGTCAGCCGATGCAATGGCATTGTAAGTTGATGCGATCGCATCTGCGTAAGTAAATGGACAAAAAGTTAACTCCAACTCCTAGCCTGAATCCCACCGCTTGAAGTGGTGATGGCTCAAAGCCAATTGCCTAAAAGAACATAGGGGGCCCAAAACCTGGGACGTTTGTATTTGGGATTTTGCAAAAGAGCTAGCTGGGCGTGACGGAGTACTTCAGCTTTAGTCAGGTTTTTGTTGGCTAACTCTTGGTAAAATTGACTCATCAATACAGCAGTAGACTCATCATCCAAGTTCCACAAAGAAGCGATCGTACTGCGTGCTCCTGCCTGAAAAGCGACACCAGCAATTCCTAGTGCAGCTTGTTCGTCCCCGGTAGCTGTTTGACAAGCACTAAGAATGAGCAATTCAATCGCTTCGGGTCTGTTTTGCTCTAGTGTTCGCACTAACTCATTTAACTTTTTGACATAAATACGCTCATCCCAAGCAACAATAAATGTTTCCTCAGCCTTGGAGCTAAACTGACCGTGAGTTGCAAGATGAACAATAGGGAAAGATAGAGAATTAATCCGATTTTGCAAAGTTTTGCTGGTAAATTTTTGATTCAGAAGGATGCTGCTAGGGACTTGAGAGCCGATTTCTTCTAACTCCAGTTTGACGTTGGGTAGTGCAGAAAATCCAGAACTTGCTTCAGTCAATCCTGCGACTATTGCCTTTAATTGCTTCTCGAATGGTTTAGGTTCAATCAGTTGCAGACTGGGGGTGAGTGCAATGTTATACTTCTCAACTAGATATTGTTTGCCATCGTAGAGAGCTGCCATCGGAATATTTCGCAACCAACCATCCAGCACAAAGACCAAAGTAGGAGTCTTAGTTTCAACTAAGGCAGCTTCAGCAGGTTGAATCAGCCATTTGTAAACCTTCTGGGATAAAGATTGAACTTGTCGGAGCGTGTGTGGTTTGGGTAGATTTTCCTGTAGTTGCGCTAAAGTAGTTTCCACTTCTTTTTCAACTACAGGGGTAGTGTAGTGCAACCAACGCTGTTGAGGCAACTGGATGATCACCTCTAATCGGTCTGGCAAAATAAATGGATAAATAATTGCTGCCGTTGGATCTTTTTTTGGATTACGGATTTGAGCATTCAAACAGTTGTTGCGAAAGAAATTTTCTAGTTCTGCTATTTGGAGTAATTCGATTGTATTGCTGGCTTTTGCGAGATTTTCTGAGCTAAGTTGCGAGTTACCCTGAGATTGCAAAAGTAAATCAACCAACTGTCGATAAACTGGTTCAACTTCCTCTCGAAAGGAAAATTTCACCGCAGAATTGACAGCAACTAAATCACTACGGAGGGCTTGGAGGTTATTAACTGCTTCTGTGTAAGCTGCTACTGCTGCTTTTATATCTCCCTTAGCTTTAAGCAAACGTCCTAGTTGCCATTGCCATTGATAGCCAATGTCTTTAGCATCGATATCTTGAGCGATGAGTAAGGCTTGTTGGGTGAGGTTTTGGGCATCAGACCACTGTTGAGTTTGTTCGTAAACTTGGCCTAAAACACCAATAGCATAGGATTCTGTGCGTCTATCTTGCAAACTTTTTGCTTGCTCAATAGCAGTTGCTAGTAATTGGGCAATGTCTAACCATGAGTCCGTGTCTGCGGCGGTTTTTTTTCGGAATTGCATTAGACTTTGGGCAAAGTTAATCTGGGCAGAAATTGCTGTCCGACTAACGGGTAAGTCGTGAAGCTGAGTTTTAATTTGAGAGGACAATGTTTGGAAAGCTGACAATTGCTCAGTTTTCAGCAGTAGTCTTAGTTGATTAGCTTGAGCTTGGATGCGTGTAGTGGGTGAGGTTGCAGTTTTGATAGTTTGTTGATAATATTTTATAGCTGTTTGCGTGTCTTGCTGAACACGGGCTGTATTACCCAGACTGAGGAGAATATCAGCGATCGCTTCTTGATCTGGCAACGATGAAGCTAATTCTAAACTTTGCTGCAATATCTGCCGAGATGTTTCTAAATCACCAGTGACTTGCACGACATTACCGAGACTATGCAAAGCTGCGACTTTAACAGGTGAGTTGGGTTGACTTTGGAGAATCTGGGTACTTTCTCTTAACGTCTTCTCGGCTTGACGATAAAACCCTAAAGCTTGCAAAGCTTGCGCTTGGTTAATGCGATTTTGAATAACCGCCCTTTCATCGCCTATTTTGGCATAAATGTCAACAGAGAGCCGCCAAGTATCCAGGGCATCTTCAGCTTTGTTTTGAGCCAATTGCAAGCGACCTTTGATATCTAAGACTTGGGCTAGAATTTGTGTTAGCGCAGATCCTCGTTCAGAGGTTCGCTCTTTGGTGTCTATATTTTGAGTAGTTTGTAATAGATTAAGACTTTGAGCGATCGCAGTTTCTGCCTCTGACCACCGTCCCAATTGCTGATAAGCTAATGATAAATTACCCAGTGCGATCGCAAGCCTTTGTCCATCCCCATTGCCTTGTAATGCAGAGATAGCCTGTTGCCAAGAAGTAGCAGCTTCAGCAAACCGTTCAGCTTCATACAATTTACTGCCCTGTTCCAGCAAACTCTGGGCGTAGGGCAACTTTTGAATAATGGAGTTTTCCGCAGTTACGTGTGCGAAAGTAGGGGGCAATAAAAGAGCGCCTAAGAACATAGCCAAAAGCAGCAGTACACTTAAAAAGCGTTTGATTTTCCGTAATCTAGATTTTTTTCTTGCCATGTTTTTGCCACCACTTGCACCGCGTTTTTACTAAAAATAGACAGTGTAAGTTGCTCAACCTCCCTGGCGTTGATTAAACACACGGCAATCGGCTGGACTCTGCCACGAAGAAGGAGGCGTGACGCTGGGTGCAGAGCTAGTGAGGATTACATCGCCATTAGCAGCAGTTACCCAACCAGTAGCTTCTACTATGCGAGTTTGTGTTGGGTTAATGGGATTTGTGGAAACTGCTGGAGTAGAGGGTTTACCTACTTTTGGGTTGAGAGTTACCAAATCTACCTGCACTGCGTCAGCGCTGAGGGCTTCACCTGGGTTAGGTGGTAAGCCACCGCGCCCAGTGATTGTAAAACTGCTCTTAGCTACAGCGCTACCTGCGGTACAGGTCTGTGCTACTTGGGTATTAACTGGTACGGTTGGCAAGTTGATTAAGCCACTGTTGGGGTCAACATCTGGCGTGTTAAGTTCTACGGTGCCATTTACGCCAAACTCAGAACTAGCGGTGATATCCGAAAGAGAAGTTGGATTAGAGCGGGGTTGAATGCCATAGATACCAAAGGCTTGAATATCTACTCTCCCACCGTTGCCTGTGTAAGCATTAGCAGTGATGTCGCTATTTTCGCTTGGGACGGCAACAATGAAACCCGACGGGGCATTGATGGTGATGTTGCCACCATTACCACCAGCTTCTGCTGTGCCTGCGGTCGTGGAAATTTGAGCGCCACGACGCAATAGCAATAAATCAGTTTGTAAGTTGATGTCGCCACCGTTACCCGATGCAGATTGGGCGTTGAGTGTGCCACCGTTATCTAAGGTAACTCTAGGTGAGGTGACAATAATATCCCCAGCAGTACCCGTCGGACTTTGGGAGTTAACGAACAAGCCACTAGTAAAGTTAGCACTCTTGCCAGAAATGGTAAGAAAATCAGCAGCATTAACTTTAATTGCACCTGCATTGCCTTGTCCAAGGGTTGAGGCATTAAGTAGAGCGCCATCTTGTAATGAGAAAGAACCGGAATCAATAGTAATGTTACCCCCATTGCCAACTGTCTCTTCTTCTACCCGACTGGAAATACCACTAACAAAACCATTTTTCTCCCCAGCAATGTGAACTTCCCCAGAGACTTTCACATTGACATTCCCCGCATTCCCCCGTCCTGCTGGCTGGTTCCCAGATGCCCAACTAGTGGCAGTTAGCAGTTGAGCGCCATCAGTTAGCGAGAAAGAAGCAGCATTAATGTCAATATTGCCACCCTTACCCACAGCCCCTGCATCCACCGTGCTGAAGATGGCAGCAGTACCAGCAAGGGAAACAGCATTTTTGGCACGCACTGTCACATTCCCTGCATTCCCTTGTCCAGCAGTTTCAGCAGAAAGAAAAGCGCGATCGCGTAATGAGAATGAGCCAGAATCGATAGTAATATTACCCCCATTGCCAACTGTCCCCGTTTCCACCCTGCTGACAATCGCACTCGCAAAACCATTTTTCTCCCCAGCAATATCAACAATGCCTGTAACTTTCACATTGACATTCCCCGCATCCCCCCGTCCTGCCGGCTGGGTATCAGATGCTCTAGCAGTAATGGTTTGCAGGTTAGCGCTATCAATTAGTGATAGGGTTGCAGCATTGATGTCGATATTGCCACCCTTACCTACACCTCCCGAACCCACCATGCTGAAGATGTTAGCATCTGCAAGGGAAATAGCATTTTTGGCACGCACTGTCACATTCCCCGCATTTCCTTGTCCCAATGTTGAGGCATTAAGTAGAGCGCCATCTCGTAACGAGAAGGAACCAGAATCGATAGTAATGTTACCCCCATTGCCAACTGCCCCGGTTTGCACCAAGCTGTTAATCCCACTAAAAAAACGGTTTTTCCTCCCAGCAATATCAACAATGCCTGTAACTTTCACATTGACATTCCCCGCATCCCCCCGTCCTGCCGGCTGGGTATCAGATGCTCTACGAGTAGCGGTTGCCAGTTGAGCGCCATCTTTTAGCGATAAGGAGGTAGCATTGATGTCGATATTGCCACCTTTACCTACACTCCCTGCTTCTACTGTGCTGAAGATGTAAGCATTACCAGCAAGGTCAACAGCATTTTTGGCACGCACTGTTACATTCCCCGCATTTCCTTGTCCCAATGTTGAGGCAGCAATTTGAGCGCCATTTTGTAATGAGAAAGAACCAGAATCGATAGTAATATTGCCCCCATCACCTTTTGACTCCAAGCGCACAAGATTACCAACTGTGCTTTTACCAGCAACTTTGATTTTCCCGGTAGCATTCAGCGTAATATCTCCTGCAATAGTTTCAGGTGTGCCCAATCCTTGCCCAATACCAGCAGTTAGGACACTTCCTCCTAAAATCTCTAGATTTCTGGCATTGACTGCAATATTACCGCCACCAGTCCCTTCTACGTGTATCGCAGCTTGATTGGTAAGAGATACAGAAGTTCGCGCTACATTTTCAGAAAACATCAAGCTGAGATTATCGCCATCTACACCCAGCGCAACAGTACCAGGTTCGCTCAATCCTCCTAACTCAACTCGTCCACCATTAGCATTTAATCGTCCCCCATCCATACTGACATTACCACCCACCAGCAGTAAGCTCTTACCATCTGGTACTCGTAAACCAAATGCATCAAAACCTGCTGGATCTTTTCCTGCAAATGCAATTGAGTTATTTTGAATCGCTGCGTTTTGATTAATCTGATTAAACAGCAATGCTGAAGGATTAATAGTCAATAACGGTGAAGGGACATTTTGATCAGTAGCGCTAAAAAATCCGATATTTCCAAATTGCAGCGCGTTCGCTGTACTCGCCACAAAGGAACCACCAACATTTAAGCTGGCATTTGCACCAAAAATAATCCCATTAGGATTAATTAGAAACAGGTTAGCTGTACCATTAGCGCGAATTAATCCATCAATATTAGAAGCTGACCCACCCGTTACCCGACTGATGATATTTTGAATATCCGTAGCATTATTAAAGAAAGCAGTGCCGCCAGTTGGAACGGAAAACTTCTGAAAACTATGGAACAAGTTGCTTCCAGCTTGGGTTCCCCCTTCAATGGTTCTGATGTTGTCTTGTGTTGTAACACGAGAATTATTGGGTAGAGTGCTATCAGGTATGATCTGGGCAAAAGCGCAATTAGAAGAGAAGGCGAATGTCTGCAATATAGCTTCGCCGATCGCACTACCCATCACCAACCAACTTCCCAGTGCTAATTTCCAGCGCCAATGCTGCCTACTTCGCTTTTTTCTAGACATTGCACCCCTTAAATAACCAGCAAGTTAACTACAACCCCCTATAAGGATAGATAGAAAACCCACGGTAGGATTGCTAGAAATAATTACGAATAGTTACAATGCGATGCCTGCGGCGGGCTACGCCAACGCGCTACAAGTCTGCAATCAACCTCGCCTTCCTCAGAAAGAATTGCATCACAGTCTCTTCTCTAGAAATAATATCAACTGTACCCTCCATTCCCAATTGAATAGCACACTGGTGTTTTTGCCTACCTAGAGAAAGGCTTTCTGGCTCAATTCTTACCTCATAAAACGCACCAACGGCTGCCATCTTTTGGTTGGCAGATGTTGTGTCGGTGACATTAGCAGCATTCCCTTGAGGTGCGATTGCATCGGGGGAAATCGTCTTAACCTTGCCTTTGAGAGTACCATAATCTGGATAAGGACAAGCAGAAACCCGCATTTGTACCTTTTGACCTTGTTTCAATTTATTTTTATCCTGAAGTGCTACTGCTGCCTTAATTTCCAAGGAAGCATCACTGGGAACAATTTGAGCAATTTCCTGTCCAGCAGGCACTGTTTGACCGGAGTTTCGCAGGTTTAATTTAGAAATAATTCCGTCTGCTGTGGCAGTAATTCTAGTCTGACTGAGGTCGATATTTACCTGTTGGAGTTCACTCTTGTCGCTCTCTAGCTGTTTTTGGATTTCAATTCGTTGCTGGATTAGAGCTTGGCGTTCTTTATCTAAAGTCGCAATGCTGGCTTTGCCGGTAGCTTTTTCTTGGGCAATGCGTTGAGAAGCGATCGCTATTTGTGCATTACTTGGATTAAGAGCAGTTTGGACATTTTGCAATTTGGCTTTAGCTGCCTGAAGAGCTTGTTCTTGCTGGCGAACAGCTAGTTGTGCTTCCTCAAATTGATCTTGAGACAAGGCTCCGGCTTTAGCTACAGTCTCATAACGATTTCGCTTTGACTGGGCTGCTTTCAGACTAGCATCCGCAGCTTTGACATTGGCATCCGCTTCTTCGACATCAGTAGCGGTAGTGATAAGTTTATCTTGATAGTTCCGGTTGCGATCGCTTAATTCAGCTTCAGCACCAGCAATAACCCGGTTGACGCGCTCATTTTCAGCTAAAACCTGGCTATTAATAGCATTAATCTGGGCATTAATTTGAAACAGTTGTAAACGACTTTGCCCAATGTTACTTTGCAGTTGGCTCTTTTTGGTTTGTAGCTTCGAGTTGTCAATAGTGGCAATGACATCCCCTTTTTTGACAACTTGATTCTCTGCAACAAAAACCCGCGTCACCTGACCTTCCGTAGCAGCTTGAACCAGCCGTAATTCCCCAGCAGGGCGGACAACAGCCTGTCCTTTAACCGTCATTTTATATTTGGTAACAGAGGCAAGTGGAACGCCTAACCCCACAGCACAGACAAGAACTAGTCCACCCCAAGTAGTCCAACTACCAAGCGGCGGGAGAAACTCGTTGTCTTGAATTGGGGGCAAGTAGTCTGAGTTGGAATGGCTAATCATGCTATTTTATTTACTGATTGTGCTGAATTTACCGTTGGAGTTAGAGGATTTAGGCACTAAACCATTTGTAAAGGGGTCAACGCCGTCTAAAAAGTCTAAGTGTTCACCAGGTTGATGGCGTAGAGCCTCTGGAGTGCCTTGGATTTTTAAACGCCCTTCTTCCAGCAGTACAATCCAATCAGCCCGCCCGATGACTTTAGGGCGATGGCTAATCATAATTGTGGTTTTGCCCAGTCGATGAGATAGCAGTCTATCTAGCAGTTTGGCTTCACTCACTGGGTCGAGAGCGCCAGTAGATTCATCTAAAATTAATATCGGCGGGTCAGTAATTATAGCTCTAGCGATCGCTAATCTCTGTCGTTGTCCACCAGAAAGATTCGCGCCAAATTCGCCTAAAACAGTTTGATACTTATCGGGCAGTTTACTAATAAACTCATCTGCACCAGCAATAGAGCAAGCTTGTACAATTTGTTCAAAGGCGATTTGAGGATAGCTGAAGCGGAAGTTTTCAATAATTGAGCGACTCCAGAAGTGAGGTTCTTGAGGTACTAGTACTACCTGTTGCCGCAGACATTCCATCGAGAGGTCTTGCTGATTATAGATGCCATAGCGGATATTGCCAGATTGGAGGAAATATAAACCAGCAAGCAGTTTGGCAAGGGTGCTTTTACCACAGCCGGATTTACCAATCAGACCAATGACTTGACCGCCAGGAATAATCAGCGAAAAATCTTGCAGCAAGTCAACTCTACCTGCATGGTGAAAGTTAAGATTGGTGCAAGTAATATCTATATTGCCCTTAACTTCTGCCCAAGGCTTTTTCTCGTCCTTTTCGTCTTCTGGGGTAGCATCAATCACCTCCGTCAGGCGTTGGATGACAATCTGGGCAGTGATAAACTCATCAACTAAGCCGATGACTGAACCCAAAAAGCCGAGAAAGTTGCCACTCATACCACTAAACGCTAGCAATTGACCGATGCTCAAAGTACGATTAATTACTAAGTAGGAGCCTAACCACAGTAAGGCAATACTAGTAAAAGTAGAAATAATATTAGTAATTGTGCCACTGTAAAGCCCCAGCTTCATCGTACTCCAGCCCAAGTTAGCAAGCCGACCATAATTTGCCTGATACTCTTGCCAAGCTTGGGGAGTGGCTTGAGTAGTTTTTAGCACTTGGACACCGCGAAAAGTTTCAACG
This sequence comes from Nostoc sp. NOS(2021), assembly GCF_017115025.1. Classification (GTDB taxonomy): domain Bacteria; phylum Cyanobacteriota; class Cyanobacteriia; order Cyanobacteriales; family Nostocaceae; genus Nostoc. The sequence continues at coordinate 19,128 of NZ_JABXKM010000268.1, forward strand.
AGAAAGCCTTGGTTTTCTGTACCCAACACGATCGCGTTGCGGGTTTTCTGGCGCAAGGCTGGGAGAAAAAGCAGGTTGACAAGGGTGACAATCATAAAGGCAGCCAGGGAAGCTAAAGTCAGCCCCCAACTGTAAAAGAGCATGAAGCCCAAGGAAACCAAGGCGATAAAAAATTGGCTGGGTAAACCGAGGACAATTTGGGAAACTAGCTCATTGATGTGATTCACATCGGCAATGCGGCTGACTACTTCACCACTGCGTCGTCCTTCAAAGTACGAGAGGGGCAAACGCAACAGTTGTCGTCCGTATTCTAGAATCAGTCCTAATTGCAGGCGTTGACCAAAGTGACCGATTAGGTGAGATTGTACCAAACCGATCGCACTGCTAAATAGACTCATAGCGATCGCTCCAATTGCCACGACCGTTAGCAGTTGCGTATCTCCCCGCACGAGTACGTCATCAGTGAGCAATTGCATCATCAAGGGAGAGACAAGGGAGAGTAGTCCGATGACGATGTTAATTGCGATCGCTTGGATGAGAATAGCGCGATAGGGTAAAACCCGCATCAGATAACGCCCAAAGCCGCCAATTTTATCATCTGATTGCTGATAAAAGCGGCTGTCGTCTGGCGTTAGCAGCAGCATGATGCCATTGCCCCACCCTTCAAGCAACTCCTCGCGGGTGAGATAGCGGATGCCTACACCAGGGTCAGCAATGACATATTTTTTCCCCTTTTGTCCATACAGAACTACCCAGTGATAACCTTTCCAGTGAATGATGGCGGGTAGAGGGGCTTTATGCAATTGGTCAAGCAGTTGCACCGAGGCTTTGACTTGACGCGTATTAAATCCTAGAGTTTCTGCACCCCGCCTCAAACCCAGCAGGCTGGTTCCCCGCGATCCAGTACCAACTACTTCTCGCATTCGACTAATGGCAAAGGTGCGTCCGTAGTGTTTGGCAATAGTAGCAAGACTTGCAGCACCACAGTCTTCTTCGCTGTGTTGAAGTACAGTTTGGTAGCGCATTTTTCTTCAAGACCTATCCTATTTTGTTTTTGAGCATAAAAAATCCCATGTAGGAGCGATCGTTGTACGCCCCTACAGGTGTAATCTGTACAATCTTGGGAAGTGTAATTAGATCGTTTGCTCAGATTAGAGCTAGGGTTCAGCTTTTAGATTTCTGAGTCTTTGACTGGCCTATTCCTGAACGACTTGATGAACTGCGTCGATACCCACTGATTCACAGAAGAACTGAATTTACGGAATCCGTTCTTCAGAATAGTCTGCGAATAGCAGTCAATGTGTTGTCTGGAAGATGAAATGTTTCGGCATTAGGATACGCCCCTGGTTCAAGTATATAAGACTGCCCTTTATAGTTATTGTCTGTGTATATCTTCCATATTCCCTCTCTCACTATAATGGACGAAGTGTTGTTATTCGCGCCGCTGCCGAACAAGGCGTTGTCGACGTTGTCATCACTTCTAGAAATATCGGTGGCAGTCCCAAGATAGTTGGGATCTGTATATAAAGTCACAGGAGCAAGACCTCCACTACAGGTAGCAGCAACCTCATCGTCGAGTTCGGTGAAGGCAGGAACTTCAAATTCGGTGGTTAGTCCCGTAAACAGTTGTTCATGCTGATTGTCTCTCATCTTTTTTCTCCTAATTAAGTGTGAATTATTCTGCAATAATTTCTCAAGCAAATAGTGCAAAGCACTTAATATCAACCTTTTACAAGTTACCTTTTGTAAAAGTAACCTTGTATTAATAGGAATCCAGTTTGATTAGTCGAAGCTTTCCAAGATATCAGCATTGTTGGATAAAGCTTTTAGTCTTAGTCTGCTTTCAAGAATCAATTTGCGTTCCTATATTTAGTAGTGTAGGAAATAAAAATTTCCGGGACAATGCACATTTTATTGTTAAAACTATTCATTATGTTGCTAATGATTGACACTAACATTAGAACGCTGAGTATTACGCCAAACTTGAGGTGTAGTACCATGAAACTGGCGAAATTGACGAAAGAAATATCCTTCATACTGATAGCCTATTGCACAAGCAATCTGATTCACTGGCTGGTTGGTTTCCAGAAGCAAAGTACGCGCAGCTAGCATCCGGCGTTCAAAGATCCAATCATTTACTGTTTTTCCCGTTTTGCGTCGCACTAGATTGGTTAGATAAGCTGCGGAATAACCAACTGCAACAGCTACGTTACTTAAACCAATCGATTGATGATAATTAGCTTCGATATAGTCAAAAACTTCCTTTAGTTGCACGCCAGTAGGAAAGAGCCTCTGTGGTTCTGATATTCGCTGATATTTAGCCAAATCACACTGCTTTGAGGCAACGTGTTTTTCCAGTCGAGGAGCGATCGCTGACAATAATTCTTCTGTGGAATCTAAAGTTGCCTGAAGCAAAGAAAGGGACTTTTCTAATTCTGTCTGTATCTGCTGATCTGAATCTTTCTCACGACAAAATTGCTTTTTAGCAGTGGTTAATTCAGCTAAAAGCTCCTGCACTTTTGACTCTAACGCTCTATTGGTTCTCTGTAAGGCTAAGAAACTCTGCTGGCGTAAGGGTTCGCGTAGCGTCTCCAAGAGTTGCTCATCGTAGACATCGCTTATATCATGATCCCAGATATGCGGCAGTGTGACTTGAAGAAAATTGCGTTGTTCTAAAATCCCATTGCTAGAAACCATACTTCCACAAAATTTATTATTTTGAGTTGCTAGCTATTACTCAGAGAGTTATGTCTGTGTTTTACGCAAGGCATTAGTTTTTGTAAAATTACTTCACAAAACTAATGGCAAAGGTGGGTTACATACTTTCCAGGTGTAGTAAATATCAAAACCTTATCAGGTCTATAGGTTTGAGCAAAACCCTTATAGTCAGCATCCGCGTACAATCTCCAAGGCTCTGTGGTGTTCTCAAGAGACTGCACGCTACTAGATTGCGATCGCACAAACAGGACAGACTCACAAATGGAGCGATCGCTTGATGGGACGACCTAAAACTGTGAATGAGCAATAGACATCTCCTTGAGCAAACTCGACATCCTCAGTATTCAGTCGATAATACCGAATCCTCTGACCATCCTCCATTGGTCTTCGGGACTCAGTAGACAAACCCAGTTGCGAAAGATATTGTCCCAAAATCCACACAGGAGACTCATCAAGTGGAATGGTCAAATTGAGAATTCCCTTAACGTGAGATGCGTTGCGCTTGGAAAACTCTGCCAAAACCTGAATCATCGCCTCGTCGCCTTTAATCTCAACCCCAGCCATCAGATCCATCAACACCGCTCTCAGTCCCAGCCGATGACGCATCAACCACGCGGTAGAATGGTTGCTCCCGGAGCGTGCAAATAGCTAATCGCTCTTTTTCCCTTGTCCCTTTCCACGACAACAGCAGGCGGCGCAAGAAACTTTTGCTCTTGGAATACTTGTAATAGTTTTCTTGGATGCTGCCAGTATGACCTCTAGTCACTTCCACCCCAAGTCCAGGCAGGGTTGCCATTCTTGAAACTGTTGTTTAGCACGACTAAAGGATAATTATTCGGATCAGAGCCACCAGCCAAATCTAAGATAAAATAAACCTTACCTTTAACAAAGTGCATACGTAAATAATTAAGGTGTTCAGAGTAGGCTTGTCCATCAATATTAGTCATCCCAGCAGATGCAAAGCATTTGGCATATCTGGGCTTGAGTGTCCCAACCCATGTAACGCTAAAGCTATTACTGGCTTGAACAGAGATGTTACTGGCGTAGGCACTCAGGTTAATAGAGCCATCTGTTGCAAAACTGCCTTCTTGATAAGGATGGGATTTTTCAGTGACAATCACTTTGTCTGGACAGCTTTGTTTTTGCTCGTTTTCACTATAAACTTTTAGCTCAATGTTTTGTGATTGATTTTGTGCTTGGACGCGCCAGTTGGACAACAGAGGCAGTAAAGCAATACTTGTGCCTATAATCAAAATCAAAGGTCTAAACGAAATCATACTCATATCCGAACAAATATTGAAGTTGATGTAGTATTAAATTTTACTAATTAATCGGCGAGGTTCAAGTCAGTGTAATTACTTGAGTTACCTTTATCTAGGAAAAGCGATCGCACTGACTGGGTTTTTCCCGCAGATTAAATGCGATGGCAAACGTCGGTAAGTCGGGGATCTTGTTTCTGACAAATGATTTGGGATTGCGATATCAGCATAGTAATGTTTTAGAATCTGGATAGAAGCAAAATATTTTCCCTACAGTTCCTCCTCTTAATATTCCAGCTATGACTTCAAGTGCGTACAAAAGCTATGTCGAAGACATCGCGCCAAAAAACACAATTCCTGCTCTGGAAAACGGTGACAGACTGACTCAAAGCGAGTTTGAACGGCGTTATCATGCTATGCCAGACCTAAAAAAAGCAGAATTAATCGAAGGAATTGTTTACATGGCATCCCCACTACGAATTACCCAACATGGTGAACCCCATGCTGCAATTATGACTTGGCTTGGTGTCTACAAAGCCTTAACATCTGGAGTTCAATTAGGAGATAATTGTACTGTACGCCTTGATGCAGATAATGAACCTCAACCAGATGCACTGCTGAGAATTGAAGTCGGGGGACAATCCAATATTAGTGAAGATGGTTACGTGGAAGGTGCGCCAGAATTAATTGCGGAAGTGGCTGCCAGTACTGTTTCAATTGATATACATGATAAACTCAAGGTTTATCGCCGTAATCAAGTACAAGAATATATAGTTTGGCGCTTTCAAGACAGAGAACTGGATTGGTTTCGACTAACAGAAGGTAAGTATATTCTGCTAGACTCCAATTCGGAAGGAATTATCAAAAGTGAAGTTTTCCCTGGATTATGGTTAGATAAAGAAGCCTTGAAAGCCTTCAATTTAGCGAAAGTAATTGAGATAGTGCAGCAGGGATTAACAACAGTTGAGCATCAGAATTTTGTGAAGTAATTGTCTGAAATAGGCTAAAAGCCAGATTAAAATAATTCGTAATTCGTAATTCGTAATTAAGTTTTGTGACGGAATACATTTTTACTTCAATAAGTTTCTTTTTTTGCGATTCATTTAAGTCGGACTCATTTTTAAGTAAAATGTATTTACTATTTTTTAATCCCGCTAATACTTTTTCATATTTAGCTTTTTCAGGTGATGATTTGGCTTGTTTAATTGATTCTTCTAAATGACGCTTCTCTCGTTTTTTTGTGTATCCAGTTCTCGATTTATCTGTGTCATCACATGAAATATATCTGCAACCAATTGAGCATTAGGCATTAGTTCTGTCAATTTGGCATAACAAGTACTGAAGAACCAAAAGTAATTGCTTGTGAGAATATTTGAAGGTGAGAGAGAATCCCAGCGATGTCTACGACGGGCTGTTCGGTGTCGCAACTGATAATGATTGCCAGTCCCAAAATTACGCCCCAAACTCTTATTCGTTCTTAAAAGGGAACAGGGAACTGGCAACAGGTGAAGCAGGTGCTAACAGCGGGTCTCCCGACTTGTTCGCTCTTAGCGTTCCCGTAGGGTAGCAACTGCACCAAGCCGTAAAGCCTGCGGCATAGCTACGCTTCGGGCGCAGCCTAAGAAGAGAAGGGCATCAGTGTCTCAATTCCGAAGATCCTAGCTGCAAAAACACAGGAAATTGTTAAATACGAATAGATACTACTGTAAATCTATCGGAATAATGTATGATATTCTCAGTTCTACTCCCAGCACAGGAATGTTGCTATCAGATATTGGCAAAATTCCAAAGGAAACAGGCGAGTGTGAACACCACCCTACAGATCAAACTCTGGAGAATCTACATGGGCTACAAACATATTGAAGTCAAACAAGTAGCTGGTTTCATCGGTGCCGAAATCGGTAACGTAGACCTTTCCCGTCCTCTGAATGATGATCAAGTCAAAGAAATTCGTAAAGCACTATTGAAGTGGAAAGTCGTGTTCTTTCGTGGACAGAACATCGATCATGCTGCCCAGGTTGAATTCACATCTCGTTTCGGTGAAGTAACTTTCGCGCATCCACTCGGAGAGCCTGAACCAGTACCGGGATTCCCACAGATCAAACCCGTAGATCGTAAGCTCTATGAGAAGCAGTACGGTTTTCGCACTGGTGGTCCTTGGCACACAGACGTAACGGCAGCTATTAACCCACCAGCAGGGTCAATTTTACGCGCGGTTAATGTCCCCAGTTTCGGTGGTGACACTCAGTGGAGCAATCTAGTTGCGGCTTATGAGGGACTCTCAGCACCACTACGATCGCTAGCAGACACATTAAAAGCTGAACATCGCTTTAATGGGGGCGGGTATCAGCCCCGCAATGGCAAATTCGACGAGCGCATTGCTGTTAATCCACTAGTCTCAATCCACCCAGTAGTCAGGGTTCATCCTGAGACTGGTGAACGTGCGTTGTTCGTTAACCCTGGCTTTACCTCGCACATTATTGACGTGTCACCACAAGAGAGCAAGCTGTTACTTGAGTTGTTCTTCAACCAAGTTACCAAACCTGCCTACACCACCCGTTTCCGTTGGAACAATGGTGATATCGCGTTCTGGGATAATCGCGCCACTGTGCATTTAGCTCCTCAAGATTTAGATCATTTGGATATCGAGCGTTTGTTATATCGCACCACCATTACTGGTGATGTTCCAGTTGGAGTTGATGGTTTCCGCTCCCAAGTGGTTCAAGGTGAGGTGTTCAACGCAGAAGTACCAACTGTCTTCAAGCAGAAAGCTGAGTCTAAGGAACCACAACCAGTGCTTTCGTAAGCTACAAAGTGCAAGGAGAAATTTTTATGACATTTACTGCAACACGAATTGAGATTACGCCTACTGAAGCAGCTTTAGGAGCAATTGTGACTGGTGTTGATGCCAGTCTGGCAGCACAACCAGAAGTAATTCTACAACTCAAGCAGGCATGGCGCGATCGCCACATCCTCGTCTTCAAAAATCAACAATTGACTGACGACCAATTATTAGCGTTTGCGAATTACTTTGGCGACATTCTCCAACAACCTGCCTATATCCGCAAAGGAGAAACCGAGCCATATCTGCCGCCCCTTGTCCTGACTCTTGCAAATGCTGCCTCCGAAGAAAGTTCCGTCAATGTTGCACCCAACTATCGTGAACTTTTACCCCATATCGATCATGACTGGTTGCCTACACCATCTAGCGGTTCATTTTTATATGGGGTAGAACTGCCTGAGAATGGCCCTGATACCTATTGGGTGAATTTGATTCAGGCTTACGAAGAGCTAGATGATGCTACTAAAAAGCAGATTGCTGGCTTGCAGGTGCGTCATTTTAATTTCTATGGCAAGTATCGGGATGAGTATCCTGAGCCTAGCTACGCAGCCGGTCGTTCCGTTGAACCCGGTGAACGAGTTGCTACCCATCCTTTGGTTCGCACTCACCCGGATACTGGCAAGAAAGTTCTCTTCCTAAATGCCGCTAGCGAGGTAGATATTATTGATTACGACCCAGTGGAAGGGGCAAAGCTAATTGAACGGTTGCGGGAACACATTAAGCAACCCCACTTTGTTTATCAACACCACTGGAGCAAGGGCGACCTACTTTATTGGGACAACCAGGCAACGGCTCACTATCGCCCCGAATTTAATTCCAACGCAACCCGGATTTTGAAGCGGGTTAGCATTCGAGGAAGCCGTCCTTTCTAAAGGTTGTGAATTCTTTCAGATACAAAACTTTACTCCCCCTTTCCTTCTCCACTTTCGAGAGCAGAGGGGAAAAGCTAGTTTTGACACCAAACCGGATGCAATTAGAGGGTTATAGCCGAATGGCAAGGATAGAACCCTCTAATCGATTCGGTGAGCTTGTAGAGATTTTGCTCCTACGGTATCAGCGTCAAGATGAGGTAGAAAGCTATGGTCAGACCGCAAATTGGAAAGTACTCAATATCCAGGCGTGATTTACTTTACACTTTTTATGGGTTAATGTCTTTTACTGCCTTAGTCAGTTGTGGAACAAACAAGGGCAGCACGGGCAATAGCAGCAGTGCAACTTTGAGTACTAATACCACTAGTAACAATAAAGGCAGTACCAAGCTCGTTCGACTTGGCTACCAAGTTTCCGGGGATCTAACCCACGAAAAAGGCGCGATCGAAAAACGGTTGACTCCTCAAGGAATAGGTGTTACTTGGTCTCAATTTGTGTCTGGGCCTCCGCTCTTGGAAGCCTTAAATGTGGGTAGCATTGACCTTGGTCCGGCTGGCGAAACGCCACCCATTTTTGCTCAGGCAGCTGGTACCAATCTGATTTATGTAGTTAATATCCCACCAGGTACTGGAGAAGGTTCAGCGATTGTTGTGCTAAAGGATTCTCCAATCCAAACATTGGCAGGTCTTAAAGGTAAAAAAGTTGCTTATTCTAGAGGGACGGCTCAGACCTATTTTGTGGTGAAAGCGTTTGAAGAGATAGGGCTAAAAATCAGTGATATTGAATCAGTGAATTTAACCATTGCAGATGGAAGAGCAGCGTTTTTGAACAAGACGGTTGATGCCTTTGTAGAAAGTGATCCTTATCTGATTAAGCTGCAACAAGAAGGCAGTATCCGGGTCTTACGAAACGCGCAAGGAATTAAGACGCCAGGAGGTTATTACCTAGCTGCACGAGATTTTGCAATTAATAATGCTGAACTCTTGAAAGCAATTTTGTCAGAGTACTACGAAGTTGGCCAGTGGGCAAACAAAAACAGGCGGGCTGCTGCCGAAATCCTCGCACCGAAGGTCAAGACTGATGTCGATACTATGGAGTTGACGCTGACGAGAAGAAAATATGACATGAGACCAATTACTGAGGAAGTGATTAGCGCTCAACAAAAGGTTGCGGATCTTCTATATGAACTGAAAGTTGTGCCAAAACAAGTTGATGTTAAAGGAGCAACCTTAACTGCCCAGCAGTATACAGCGATTACACCGGATGCCCTTAGGAATAGGGCTTAACGTGTGAATCAGCAAGCTTGCTACAAAACCAGACGCGATGCCTGCGGCGGTAAACTACGCAATTATCCTATAATTATTAGCTAACCTAATTGTTAGTAGAGCATACTAGAACTCCCCTGATGAAAATTTGGAACGGACAACTAGGCGATCGCGTAAGTAATATCATTTACCAATATTTACCCGCCTTTCGCTGGCCTAATTTTCGCCTGTTTTTTGGGGGACAGTTACTATCAATGTCTGGGACATTTATGACCCAGCAGTTAACTATTCCTTGGCTGGTATACGATTTGACTAAATCAGCTTGGTTGTTGGGAGTTGCGGGCTTTGTGCAATTTTTACCTACCTTATTAGTAATTCCGTTTTCCGGCGTATTGTCCGATCGCTGGAGTCGTCGTGATTTGTTAATGGTGGTGCAGATATTGGGAATTAGCGTTTCCCTGGCATTAACGATTCTTACCTTTAGGAATTCGATGACGTTTCCCATCCTATTGGTACTGAGTGTTCTCAATGGTTTTCTCAAGGGATTAGATATGCCCGTGCGTCATACAATCGTCACCGAAACCGTAGACGATCGCGCTGATTGGAGTAATGCGATCGCCTTGAATTCAGTGATGTTAAGTTCCTCTCTGGTATTGGGACCGGCTATGGGTGGGATTTTGATTGCGACGCTAGGAGTGAAATATTGTTTTCTCTACGATACCCTCAGCTATATCCCTGCCATCTTTACCCTGCTAGCGATGCGGCTGAAAGTCAGACCGATGCAAACTCTTACGAGCCTTAGCGATACTTTGCAGAAATTGCGAGAGGGCTTTGAATATGTCTCCAAATTCCAGCCCATTAGAGCAATTTTATTAATACTGGCGTTACAAGGTTTAGTCGGGATGTCTCATGTCGCGCTCATGCCCGTCTTCGCGGTTAAGATTTTAAATGGGGATGCAACTACGATGGCTCACCTGAGCGTCTCAGCGCCGATTGGATCGTTTCTTGCTTGTTTGTATCTGAGTGTCAGGCGAGGGATTGCAGGCTTAGAGCGTTTGATTGTAGTCGCTCAAGTCTTGATCGGGATGAGTCTGATCTCCTTCTCACTATCGCGTCAAGTTGGATTATCCATAATCATACTGGTGTTTACAGGCTGCTTTTCCATCCTCCTGATTACCAGTAGTAATATGATTATCCAAACCCTAGTTGCCGAGGATAAGCGCGGACGGGTGATGAGTTTTTATGCCCTAGCAATGGTGGGTATGATGCCCTTTGGGAATCTGTTAGCTGGAACTTTGGCAGATAATTTTGGTGCGACTAATGCCTTGATTGTCTGTGGCAGTCTAAATATCTTAGGTGCGCTATGGTTCTCTGCACAATTGCCAGCAGTGAGCCGTTGGATTGATCGCTAAACAAGTTGCTTCTCTTTGGAAAAGTGCAATTAAGGAGGGAGCGATGGTAATACTTTTCGGTTAGGGACTTCCAAAGAATAAATCATTCCAAGAAAAACAAGAGACAGGATTTTTCAATAATGATAATCATTTTAGAGGGGGCGTTCGCGAACATACTGATTATGGTGTATTAACTATTCTCAAGCAAGATAATGTCGGTGGATTACAAGTCAAATGAAAGTCTGGTTGGATAGATGCACCTCCTATTCCTGGTTCATTCGTATGCAATATTGGGGATATGCTCAATCGCATGACACAAGGACTGTATTGCTCAACCCCCACGGCGTTCAGAACCTATCAACAAGTCATCGCCTTTCGTTCCCGTTCTTTTTTGACCCCAATTTCAACGTTGAAGTCAAACCCATTGAAGTGAAGGATGTAGTAGTGAATGAGTCTTTCTTGCGGGCGATCGCAGGTGGCTGGTTGGGTACGGAATCAAAGACATTGGTAGGACACACTTGGACGCACAAATTGCAATTGATACAGAGTTTATGGCTGACAAGCTCGATCATGACATACTCCTGCTACAACTTTGATACAGAGGGTGTGGTTTGAGTGGTTTGTACTGGTGGTGTAGCGATCGCTCACTTAAATCTTCTGGTAGTTAATTTGTACTATTCTGACTGCACCTCTACTTACCACTTTGTCAATATTTAGATGCGTTTGCCCTGGGGTTTTATCTGGGTGACTGCACCAGATTCAAATGTCAGCAATCCTGATAGTTCATTTGCCTGGGTTCGTACTGTCTATAGGTTTTAGTTTAGCGAAGGAACGAAGAAGAGCAGCCAAAGTGCGATTCCTGAATTCTGCTGTAATTAATGCGATAGACCACTAGTTTTCACTCAAGTGCATAGGCGTAGCCCGCACAACTCTTAGAGACGCTGCGCGAACGACAAAGCTCAGTGACCATCGTAGACATCGCCTTTGCTGGTGACTATTTCCAACACTCATTTCAGCCCTGCTATCTGGAGAAAGCAAACTTGTGTTAAGCAGTACTTGCATTTTTCTCGTAAGTGTGTAAAGCTTTGTTGAATGATTAAATTACGGTAAGCCAATCAAGTTATAGTAGTTTATAAAAAATAAACTACAGCCTTTCATTTACCGACTGACTATTTAGCCAGAGCTACAGAAAAATATTGATCAGGCAAAGATTAATCGTGTACCTGATGCAAGTAGTAGTGAAACGCCCTATCAATATTCTAAGTGGTTCAAACAAACTTAGTAAGAACATCGGCATCCTTGTACTACAATTCCTCATTTCTAATTTGTCCTACCGGTAGAGACTAGGGAAATATTCAGAATAATTTTCCAATGCCTAATCTCTAGTACTCAAGTAGAGATTGATTCACCAAAAAACCAACTTATGACCCAACTGAAAACACTTTCCACCTACGACCCAACATTATTTGAGGGTGCAGCTGAAGTCTACGCTCAATACAGAACTAAATACTCGGCTGCTGTATTTGACAAACTAACTCAAATATTTAATCTCAATGGTCAAGGAAGACTTCTTGATTTGGGTACTGGGCCAGGTTTAATTGCCATTGCCCTTAGCAGCAAATTTCAAGAAGTAATTGCTATTGATCCCGATCCAGATATGCTCAAGGAAGCGCAACGTCAAGCAGCAGCCGTAAGAGCAAACAATATCACTTGGCTAGAACAAGGAGCAGAACTGATTAACCCTAGTTTGGGAACATTTAAACTAGCTACCATTGGCAGAGCCTTCCACTGGATGGAACGCGAACTCGTACTTGAACGCCTTTATGAATTGCTGGCAGATGATGGAGCTGTAGCACTGCTCAATACAAGTGATAATCCTTGGATAAGTTCTTTACCCTGGAAACAAGCTGCTATAAAAGTAGTGAAAAAATGGTTAGGTGAGGAGCGACGAACTGGACAACGAGGACAAGGCATTCGTAAACCAGTTGATCCTCCCCACGAAGTCGTAATTGCCAATTCAAAATTTGCTCGCCAAGAATTATATGAAGTGCCATTTGAAAAATCTTGGACAGTCTCTAGCTATCTTGGCTACTTATACACTACAGCCTTTTCGCTGAAAATTTTCTATGGCGACAAAGCCGAAGAATTTGAAGCAGATATCAAAGAAGCATTACTAGCAGTTGAGCCTTCGGGTCACTTTACAGAAGAACTTACGGCAACAATCCAAGTAGTTTGGAAGCATTAACTTGTATTCATTTTGACTTTTGACTTCACGGCGGTACTAGCTATCTAAAAAAGAGAAAAGCAGATGAGCAAAACACGTAAGTTTCGTTTAGGAGCATTTATTCAAGCCACTGGACATCATGTTTCTGCTTGGCGACATCCAGATGCACAAATAGATGCGGGTTTTAATTTCGAGCATTACAAAGAAATTACCCAAACCGCCGAACGTGGCTTGTTCGATGCAGTTTTTTTGGCGGACAGCCCAGGAGTTTGGGGTGGCGATGCCGAAACGCAGAGACGCAACGGTAAACTTGTCCATTTTGAGCCAGTGACACTCTTCTCGGCTTTGTCCTCTGTAACTCAAAACATTGGCTTCATTTCCACCGCCTCGACTACCTATGAAGAACCTTACACCCTGGCACGTAAGTTTGCCTCATTGGATCACTTGAGTAAAGGTCGGTCGGGGTGGAATGTAGTCACCACGGGTAACGAAAATGCCGCACTTAATTTCGGTCTTGACCATCACCCGGAACATGGCCAACGTTATGAACGTGCGGAAGAGTTTGTAGAAGTGGTCAAAGGACTGTGGGATAGCTGGGAAGACGATGCTTTCATCCGTGACAGAGAAGCTGGTATCTATTTTGACTCGAATAAACTACATATACTCAACCACAAGGGTAAACATTTTTCTGTCAAAGGCCCTTTGAACGTTGGTCGTCCACCTCAAGGTTATCCGGTGATTGTGCAGGCTGGAGCATCGGAAGCTGGACGGGATTTAGCTGCGCGTACTGCTGAGGTGATTTTCACTGCTAATCAAACCCTAGTCGATGCTCAGGAATTTTATGCTGATGTCAAAGGTAGGTTGGCGAAATATGGACGCTCTCCAGACGATCTAAAAATCATGCCTGGGGCTTTCCCAATCATTGGCCGGACTGAAGAAGAAGCCCAAGAGAAATACGAATTTCTGCAATCGTTGATTCATCCTGATGTAGCTTGGGGTATTTTAAAGAACTATTACAAAGGTGTGGATCTGTCGAAATATTCTTTAGATGATCTAACTCCCGAACTACCCAGTGATACCAATAATAATAAGAGTCGTCTGAAATTAGTCAAGGATTTAGCTACTCGTGGCACTCTGACGCTGCGCCAGTTATATCTGGCTCTTGCTACCGCTAGAGGTCATCGTACTATCCTTGGTACTCCCGAAAGCATTGCTGACCAGTTAGAAGAATGGTTCAACAATGGTGCAGCAGATGGTTTTAATATCATGCCACCAATCCTGCCTACAGGGTTAGATGACTTCGTTAACCTAGTCGTTCCCATCCTCCAAAAACGCGGACTGTTCCGTACTGAATATGAAGGTACTACCTTGAGGGAAAACCTGGGGCTGCGGCGTCCGGGTAATCAATTTGCCGCTAAACAAGTGGATGAGAGATTGGTGCTGGCGTAAATAAATAGGGCTTACGCAACGCCGCATATTCTTTTGAGTTCGTAGTGTTCGCGTAGCGTCTCGAAGAGAGGACTAAAGTCTTCTCTTGCAGACGCTACGCGAACAAAATCAGGACTAAAGTCCTTACTACAAACAACAACCGTAAGTCCTGATCAAAAGAGTAGTGAGTTTCGAGTGCTGTAGACACTCCTCCGGTGAGCCAGTGCGTTATGGGTTCTTTCCGTTGTAGTAATTGTCTTTGCTAAGTTATCTAGATGCGAGAAGTCGCCTAGAAATTTCAGGGTTTTATTGGGCTTTCAATCCAATAAATTACCAAGTAGCACTCAGATGCGAATGGCACTAAGAAAAGCCCAAAGGCTTGTATAACCTCGTTCCCAGTCTCAAGACTGGGAATGTATTCCCAGAGGCTCTGCCTCTGGTCAAGAAACAGGAGGCGGAGCCTCTCAGAGTGGGTTCCCAGCCTGGAGGCTGGGAACCAGTGAGGGTAAGGACTGTATCATAACTTAGTGCCATTCCACTCAGATGCGTCGTTGTACTCAGCACGGGCTAAACGCCCCGCTATCGCTAACATAACTCATTTATCAGCACTACTTCTGTCATTTATTCAAGGAAAAAAACATGACTGAATATAGCAGATTAAAAACTTCCCGTTCCGCCGCAATCAAAGCAAACCTCAATTATCCGATAATTGACACTGATGTTCATACCAATGATTTCACTCCGGCGCTTGAGGATTACATTGCTAAATACGGTGGCTCAAAACTCGTAGATGAATTACGCAAGGCGGAAGATTCTCGTCTCAATTCCAAGAGCAATGGTAAAGACTGGTATCAACAAACTCCAGAAGAACGCCAATACAATCGCACAATTCGATCGCCTTGGTGGGCTAGAGTTACCCGCAATACTTTGGATCTCGCTACTTACACTTTACCAGAACTATTCTATGAGCGTCAGGCGGAGCAGGGGTCAGATTATTCGGTACTGTTTCCGAATAATGTTTTGGCACCAGCTGGAGCAAGTAAAGAGAATCGTCAAGCACTGCAACGGGCGGTTAATCACTATCATGCTGACTTGTACCGGAAATATAGCGATCGCCTGACACCTGTAGCTGGTATCCCGATGGGTGATCCTCAAGAAGCGGTTGAGGAGCTAGAGTTTGCAGTGAAAACACTGGGACTGAAGGTGGCAAATATTCCTGGTGGTGTGAAACGGCCAATTAAGGCGATCGCTGATAAATATCCAGCAGATCAATACCCTGAAATCGCCAAGTATGCCTCTTACATTGACTTTTACGGATTAGATAGTGAATACGACTACGATCCATTCTGGGCGAAGGCTGTTGAATTAGGTGTACCCGTTACTACCCATTACGGCAGTCAAGGTTGGACTGGACGCTCCTCCATCAGTAACTACATGAACAACCATATCGGTCACTTCGGCGATGGCTCACAAGCATTTGCCAAAGCACTGTTCTTTGGTGGTGTTACCAAACGTTTCCCACAGTTGCGCGTAGGTATGCTTGAAGGTGGGGCTGATTGGGGCGCTCACGTCTACATTCATTTAGTAGATCGTTTCTCTAAGCGCAATCTTAAAGGACTGCAAAACTACAACCCAGAACTGACTAATTCTGATGAGTTGTTCGAGTTGTTTGAGCGATTTGGTGGCGAAATTACTCAAGGGTATTCCCTCACCAAAGAGGAATTGACTAAGAGTGTACTGGGTTCTTCCTTCAACCGTCATAGCCGCTCACCCGTTGGTAGCGAACTAGATGATTTTGCCGCCGCCGGAATTGAAACAATTGAAGACATCCGCGATCGCTGGGTAAACAGTTTCTTCTTTGGTTCCGAGTCCGACGATCGCACCATAGCAGCTGCATTCAACGACAAAGCTAATCCCTTGGGTGTGAAAATCAACGCCATTTATTCCTCAGATGTTGGTCACTGGGATGTGCCAGATTTGACCGACCCACTAGCGGAAAGCTGGGATTTGGTACAAGAAGGTGTGATTTCGGAAGCAGACTTTAAGGCTTATGTATTCAATAATCCTTACAAGTTTTATACTCAAGCTAATCCCGACTTCTTCAAAGGTACGGCGGTTGAATCTAAGGTAGCTAACATCGAATCTCCACAAGCAGATAAGAGTTTGGTAACGGCGTAAGAAATCAGGGAATAACTTCCTTGCTCCTCTACATCTGGTTCCTCAGCAAAGGATACACGCATAGCGTTTTACCCTAGAAGATTGACATGACAACAACAACTGACCCTAATTTTGGTGCGCGTGAGGCGCTACGCCTACTTGGACCCTATCCTGATGACTGGGTACCCGACCGTGCTGATGTTGACCATAATGTGACAATAGTTGGTGGTAGTGGTACAGGTATTACCTTTGCCTTTGCACTGCGACGGGCTGGTATCGGTCGGGTGACAATTATCGATGAGGCCGAAGATGAAGCCCATGCTGGTGTATGGCTAAATCGGGCGCGGATGAACAAGCTACGCACGCCCAAGAATCTGCCAGGGCCGGAACTGGGTATTCAGGGGTTGTCATTTCAGGCTTGGTATGAGGCGCGACATGGTGCTGAGGCTTACGCAGCGATTGACCGCATTCCTCGCTTGCTGTGGGTTGAATACCTCAATTGGTATCGGCAGTTTCTAGAAATTCCAGTGCGTTACCAAACAAAGCTGGTACGGATTGAGCCTGCTGAAGGTTTCTTTCGCCTGCATTTAGAAGTGAACGGTATCCCCCAGGTGGAAACTACCCGCAAAATTATTCTGGGCAATGGTTTTGTCGGTGCTGGTGGACCATACGTGCCATCAGTGTTGGCTGCTTTACCACGCATTTTATACGCACATACCGCCGATGCCATCGACTTCAATGCACTGCGAGGCAAAACTGTCGCGGTGCTGGGGGCTGCGGCGTCGGCCTTCGATGCTGCTGGGGTAGCCCTGGAATCGGGAGCTAAAGCAGTACACTTGTTCTCACGACGGTCAGAGATCGCATCACTGCCAGTAATTCGCGTGCGTGGTTATCCTGGTGCTTACAACAGCTATTACCAAATACCTGATGCCGCTCGCTGGTTCCAGGCTTGGCGTTATCGTCAGTTCGGCTCCACACCACCAACCGACGCAATTGAACGGGCGATCGCATTCCCGAACTTCCACCTGCACCTATCCGCAACCTGGAGATCAGCACACGAGGAAGGCGGCGGCATCGTCGCGCAGGTGAACGACGATGTTTTCGAGTTCGATTTTGCGATCGCTGGTACTGGCTACTTCGTTGATCCGGCGGCGCGGCCTGAACTTGCCGACTTTGCCGATCATATTGCCCAGTGGAGCGATCGCTACGAACCACCAGCCAATCAGCGCGACGAAGAATTAAGTGTTTATCCTTACCTTGGTAGCGCCCATGAATACCAAGAAAAAGTCCCAGGTAGCGCACCTTACCTGAAGGATATCCATGTTTTCAACCCATCTGGCTTCGTCAGTTTTGGACTGCCAATTGGTGACATACCCAGCATCCGACGCGACGTACCAGCAGTGGTAGGACGTATTAGCGATGACTTGTTCTTTGCTGATTGGGTGCTGCATGAAGCCCGTATTACCAGCGACAACGTTGCACCAGATTTCGATACCTCGCTCTATGCAGATGCAGTATGGAAACAGAAAGTGCCAGTTAGTTGAATCTAGTAGTCTGTTAAGACAAGAATGCTTGGTGAATCAACTTTTATTTCTCTTTTTTCCTTCTTACTTAACGTGAGTTCGATGAACCTCTCCCTCCCAGCCTCCCTCTCCGAAACGGAAAGGGAGGAGCAACGAAAAATTAAGCTTTTTACTCCCCTTTCCGCTTGCCTAACGGCAGGCTGACGCCAAGGTCGAGGGGTTGGGGGAGAGGTGAAACAAGATTTGTCGAACTCACGTTTACTTAAATAACGAACCGCAGAGGCACAGAGAAGCCAGTGCGTTGCGGGGGTTCCCCCCGTTGTAGCACCTGGCGCGACACAGAGAGAAAGATTCTAAAACTTGGTTTACTCAGCAAAATCAAAAATTTATCTATACTCCCCAATCCCCAAATTTCCCCAAACTTTAGGAGTCACAACTATGTCTGTCGAACACCGCTCTTTTAACACCAGCAATGGTTCCTTGCCTTATCTCCTCTCGACTATCTCAGACACTATTAAGCAACCCGCGCCCCTAGTATTGTTTCTACACGGCGCACGCGATCGCGGTACAGATATAAATGTGCTGCTGAAATGGGGTTTACCTCGTTTTGTAGATTCGTCCAGTTCCTTACCTTATATCTTTGCCGCCCCCCAGTTGCCTGAAGGACAAACCTGGGTAGACCGAGAATTGGATGTGATTGCTTTGCTCGATGATCTCATCGCCTCCCAACCCATCGATCCGTCCCGGATAATTTTATCTGGGTTCAGCTTAGGTACAGCTGGAGCATGGCATATCGCCGCTTCTCACCCTGGTCGCTTCGCTGGTCTGGTAGCAGTATCAGGGCGTGTACCCAAGACATTAGAAGCAAGCCAACTAGCTGCACTAAAGGAAATTCCCATCCAAATATTCCAAGGTGGCAAGGACGAAAAACTACCGATTGAAGATACACAGCAGATTGTCGATAGCTTGCGCGGACTGGGGGGAACAGTAGATTTTACTGTACTACCTGAAGGCGATCATTTTATTGCCGATGAAGTGTATAGTGAGCCGAAACTGCAACAGTGGTTGGTTTCATTGAGCCGTCGCAAAACCTCCCTAGTTGTCTAATAGACCTCTTGCAAAAGTCCCTAACACCCCACCCCCAGCCCCTAAGAGCAGGCGGGGAGGGGAGAATTTGAGGTAAGTCAAAGGCGGGGGGGGGGTCTTTTTTTGGATTTATGCAAGAAGTCTAATAGACATAGG
>NZ_JABXKM010000340.1 GCF_017115025.1 Nostoc sp. NOS(2021)
CCCCCTTTATAAGGGGGGATTAAGGGGGGTAATTCGACTTGTGTGTACACCGTAGCGGCGTAGCTCAGGGCATCGCTTCCGGCTTCCGACTTATTTAATTTTCTCTTAGTCCAGGTCGGTGGACTTTGTTTGTATAGCCGCGACTTCCAGTCGTTTGGGCTTGGTGCAAAATGTTCCCTATGGGTGGTCTATATTTTATGCAATTGAGAACCGCTATATATTCAAGAGCGCGACAAAATTGTACTTAACAGTACCTTTTTTTGTGCTAGATATTTTTAATATTGATAAGAGTACCTTATTTAAGATCGAGTGTTTCTCCTAAATGTACTTATAGTAGTATTTCTGCTTACTTAAAATCAAATATCAGCCTTGCCTTGTGCTAGTTGAAACCTAGATATGAAAAATCATCCTGAATACCGCTAATTTAGTTAGTATTTTGATTGAGATGTAATTAAATTAAGGCAGAAATTCCCTAAAACCAAATATATTTATTTAGCAGATTTTTTCATCCCTATTCCTGAGTGAACTCGATTAGTTATGCTCCTAGATTTAGAAAGATTTTATCAGGCTTGCAATCCCAGCAGACCTCTAATTATAGGAAATGCCAGCGATCGCAGATACTATATCGATTTTGCTGCGGTGCGGGGTGGCAAAATCATTGAGGCTTTGCAACGCACGATCGCTCGCATCTCCCCGGATGCTCCAACCTGTCAGCTATTTACAGGACATCTCGGCTGTGGAAAATCAACGGAGTTGTTGCGCCTCAAAGCTGAGTTAGAGGAACAGCAATTTCATGTAGTTTATTTTGAGTCTACCCATGTCTTAGAAATGGCAGATGTGGATGTGACTGATATTTTATTAGCGATCGCTGGACAGGTAAGCGAAAGCCTAGAAGCGATGAAAATTAGGTTTAAGCCTAGCTACTTTACTAAGTTATTTGGTGAACTCGTGGATTTCCTGCAAACGCCAATTGATCTTGGGGTAGAAGCAGAGTTGTCTGTGGGGATTGCCAAAATTACAGCTAAGGCTAAAGAAAGTCCTCAATTGCGGCGGCGGTTAAGAGATTACTTGGAACCGCGAACAGCAAATATTTTACAGTCAATTAATCAAGAATTGCTAGAACCTGCCACCAAGCAATTGAAAGCCAGGGGTAAAAAAGGATTGGTGGTGATTGTTGATAACTTGGATAGAGTTGCAATTCGACCTTTACCATCGGGGCGATCGCTGCCAGAATACTTATTTATTCAGCGTGGTGAACAGTTACGCAAACTAAATTGTCATGTAGTCTATACTATTCCCTTAGCGCTGACTTTCTCCAACGATAGCGCCGAACTTCAGCATCGTTTGGGGGGAGGAGTCGCGCCAAAAGTGTTACCGATGATACCTGTGCGTTTGCGCTCTGGGGAGATTTTCCCGCAAGGGCTAACAATGTTGCGGCAAATGGTACTAGCTAGAGCTTTTCCCGACATTTTGGCTAGCGATCGGTTAGGCTTAATTACAGAAGTGTTTGATAGTTTGGAAACCTTAGATCGATTGTGCCTGATTAGTGGTGGTCATGTACGCGACTTGCTAGGTTTGCTGTTTGACTGTCTGCGAGAACAAGATCCACCCTTTGATCGGGAGTGTGTTGAATTGGTGATCCGAAGACAGCGTGATTACCGAACTAACGCTATCGACCCCAATGAGTGGGAATTAATCTTTCAGGTGGTGCAGCAGCAGAGAGTTAGAGGTGATATAGAATACTACACCCTATTGCGAAGTTTATTTGTATTTGAATACCGCGATCATCAGGGAGCTTGGTTTGCCGTCAACCCAGTTTTAGCAGAGACAGAAAAATTTAAATCATGGTTGAACGACACCCACAAGCAGATGTAACAGCAGCTAACGAGCGTGCTTTACGGAGTTTGGGGAGAGCAATTGCCCTTTCTAACGGTCAATTCTCCCTGGTTTTGGTGTGCTGCAATTATCGAGTCTTGCAAGAGCAAATGCTGCAACGACTCGAAGAACTCTCTTCAGGAGTACACCAAATTCAAAAGGTAGTTTTGCCGCATAATGCTAGAAGTCTTTACACAAGTATTCATTTACAACTGCTAACCGAAAAGAATCCGCCATCGGCGTTGATGATCTTAGGTTTAGAGTTAGTAGATGGACTTGATGATTTACTTAGGTCTATCAATCATATTCGTGATGAATTTCGCAAACGTCATCCGTTTCCGATGATTGTCTGGGTGAATGAGGAAGTGTTGCAAAAGGTAGTGCGTTTAGCACCAGATTTCGCTAGTTGGGCGGCGACACCGATTCAGTTTGAAATGACAACTGACTCATTACTGCAATTTCTGCAACAGGAAACTGATTCTTTGTTTGCCACGGTGTTACCAACCGATGCTGCACAACAGCAACCTCCTGAAGTTGCAAAGCATTATTCCACTGTGGAGCAAGTCTGGAAACATAGCTATGAACTCCACTTTGCCATTAAAGAGTTACACAATCGTGGTATTAGCTTAGAGCCAGAATTAGACGCTAGTTTAGAATTTGTTTTTGGTCTAGATGATTATATTAGCGATCGCATTCATCCAGCTTTAAACCATTTTCAGCAAAGCTTGGAAGTTTGGCAAAAGTTGGCAAAAAGAAAGACTGGGGGGAATGAGGGGGATGAGGGGGTATTTTCTTTGCCTATGCCTCCTAGTCGGCCATCTCCTCTACTTTTGCGAGAGGGAATTTTACTGTTTTATATTGGGCTGTGTTATTGCCGTTTTGCAGAGCAAAATCAAACCGAAAACCGCCGCCATTGGTACACAGCTAAATCTTATTTTCAGCAATGCTTAAATGTTTTAGAAGTGGCTGGGCGTTTAGATATAGTTGCTGGATTTATCAATCAACTCGCTGAAGTTTTGCAATATCTGCAAGAGTGGGAAGAGTTGCAGACGGTTGCTCAAAAGTCTCTGGAGTTACATCAAACTTATGGTACTCAAATTGAATTAGCTTGTGACTACGGTTTTCTGGCGCAAGTAGCCGTACAACAGTCGCGGTGGGTACAGGCGAGTATATTAGCACACGTATCACTGCTGAAATTAGGTGAGGCGCAAAAGCACAACGATCCTTACAACTGCTTATTTCCATTATTATTGGGGCAAATTTACTATTTAGTTTTGGCGAAAGCCCAACGAAATTTAGGTGAATTAGAAATTGCGCGTGAATACCTGGATAAGGCGACAAAAGAACTACCAGCAGCTTTAGAAAGCAGCGCTCATCAATACGATGCCCATCGTTATATTCGCTTATTGCGGAGATTGCGATCGCTCTACTTTGAAGAAGGGCGCTATCTAGAAGCCTATTATATTCGACAGAAACGGCGTTCTGTTGAGCAACAGTACGGTTTTCGAGCTTTTATCGGTGCGGGACGCTTGCAACCGCAAAGACAGGCGACAAACCCAGCATTGATGTCACCTTCTGGGAGTAGCAGCGTTGCTTTAGAAATTGCGGCTTCTGGTCGAGAGCGTGATATTAATAACTTAATTGGCAGAATCAGCCGCGCCGATCAAAAGCTGACGGTGATTCACGGTCAATCAGGGGTGGGTAAGAGTTCTACTGTGACGGCGGGTTTAGTTCCAGCATTGCAAAATCGAGCCGTTGGCGATCAAATAGCCGTACCTGTGGTGTTGCAAGTTTACACCGATTGGGCGCGAGAATTAGGGAAATCTTTAAGTGAGGCGATGTCTAGTGACGCATCCCTTGCGGTGTATGCTGATATCAAGTCAGAAGCAGCGATTGAATCGCAGGCTTTGGCTTACTCTGGCACACCGATCACCATCGTTAGTATTTTACAACAACTAAAAGAAAATGCCGATCACCATTTGATCACAGTTTTAATTTTTGACCAGTTTGAAGAATTTTTCTTTGGTAATAGCGATCGCAATCAAAAGCAAGAATTTGATAAATTTATTAGTGACTGCCTCAAAATCCCCTTTGTCAAAGTCATTCTTTCCTTGCGAGAAGATTATTTACATCGTTTATTAGACTTTAAACATCTTTCGGCACTGGAAGCGATTAATAATAATATTCTCGACAAGCATATTCGCTACCAGTTAAATAATTTTACGCCAGAATATGCTAAAGCAATTATCCGAAAATTGACAGAGCGATCGCAGTTTAATTTAGAACCTGCTTTAATTGATGCCTTAGTCGAAGATTTATCAACAGAATTTGGAGAAGTCCGCCCGATTGAATTACAAGTTGTGGGGGCGCAAATTCAAGATGAACGCATTACTACACTAGAAGAATATCAGCCATATCGACCTAATAAACTCATTGAGCGATATATTAAGGAACTGATTAAAGACTGCGGCCCAGAGAATGAACGAGCCGCTTTAATCGTCTTATACTTATTAACAGATGAAAGTAACAACCGACCTTTTAAAACTCGTGCTGAGTTAGCGGTGCAGCTAGCAGAGTTGGACGATGCGAGTAACTTAGAGTTAGTTTTAGAGATTTTAGTTAGCTCCGGTTTAGTGGTACTATTCCCTGATGTACCAGAACGCTATCAACTGATTCACGATTATTTAGTAGAGTTGATTCGCTACCTGCAACAACAGGAATCGAGCTTACAGGTACAACTGAACCAGCTACGCCAAAAAGTAGAACAGAGTCAAGCTGAGATTGAGCGACTTAAGAGTGAACTTAGCCAAAATAAGCAGCGTTCTAAATTGGTAGATTCTCATCCCCAACCGGGTTTGGACTTATTAACAGAATTGCGAGAGTTACACAAGCGGGAAGAATTGAGTCAGTTAGAAATTGAACATTTGCGAGCTGAACTTAAAGAAAAAGAGTTAACAGCTAAACTCGCAGAAAGTCAAAAGAAACAAAGGCTCAGTGAAGCTCAATTAAATCGTTCGCTGAAAATTGCCCTAACTGCTTGCGTTCTTGCCATATTAGGATTAAGTGTTTCTATAGTCACAGCAGTAGATAGCGAAATTAAAACTCTCAGTGCATCCAGTGAAGCCCTCTTTGCCTCCCAAAAAGGTATTGATGCTTTAATGGAAGCTTTAAAAGCGGGAAGAAAATTACAACAAACAGTCTGGGTAGATTCTTATACAAGAGAGCAAGTACAGACAGCACTCTATCAAGCAGTTTCCGGTGTAAGAGAGTATAACCGCTTAGAAGGGCATATCTCTGGGGTAAATAGTGTTACATTTAGTGGCGATCGCTCTTTAATTGCTTCAGCTAGTGCGGATAATACAATTAAACTCTGGCATCCCGATGGTAGCTTGATCAAAACTTTGTCGGGGCATGAAGATGTAGTTAATAGCGTCAGTTTCAGTCCCGATAGTCAAATCCTTGCTTCCGCCAGTCAAGACAAGACAGTAAAACTGTGGAGTCGGGACGGTCAACTGCTTGCTACTCTATTAGGGCATCAAGCTGTAGTGAATAGTGTTAGTTTCAGCCCAGATGGTCAAATTATTGCTTCGGCGAGTACAGACAAGACAATAAAACTTTGGAGTCGGGATGGTAAGCTGCTCAAAACTTTGCAGGGACATAATGGTGCAATCTTAAGTGTTGCTTGGTCGCCTGATGGTCAAACTTTTGCTTCCGGGAGTGCTGACAAGACAGTGAAATTGTGGAGTCGGGATGGTAAGCTGCTCAAAACTTTGCTCTTACATGAGGATGCAGTCAAAAGTATAGCTTGGTCGCCCGATGGAAAAGCGATCGCTTCTGCTAGTTTAGACCAAACAATCAAACTGTGGAATCTGGAGGGCAAGCTACTGCGAACCTTATCGGGGCATAGTGCTGGAGTTACCAGCGTCAGTTTTAGCCCTGATGGTAAGACGATCGCTTCCGCAAGTACCGATGAGACAATTAAACTTTGGAGTTCTGAAGGTGTGTTGCTCGGAACCCTGAAGGGACATAATAATTGGGTGAATAGTGTCAGTTTCAGCCCAGACGGTCGCACCCTGGCTTCTGCAAGTCGGGACAAAACTATTAAACTTTGGCATTGGGATGATGTGCTGCTGCGAAAGCCCAAAGCCGATAATGATGACTGGGTAACTAGCATCAGTTTTAGTCCAGACGATCGCACCTTAGCAGCAGCGAGTCGAGACAAAACTATAAAACTTTTCAGTCGAGACGGTAAACTAATCCGTACATTCACGGGGCATCAGGGTGAAGTTTGGGGCGTTAGTTTCAGCCCAGATGGTCAAGCGATCGCTTCGGCTAGTAAAGATAAAACGGTGAAGCTTTGGAGTCTCGACGGTAAATTACTCAACACCTTACAGGGTCATAATGATGCCGTCTTGGGTGTAGCTTGGTCGCCTGATGGTAAAGTAATAGCCTCGGCTAGTAAAGATAAAACAGTAAAACTTTGGAGTCGGGACGGTAAACTGCTTAACACCTTGCAGGGACATCAAGATGCGGTGAATTGGGTAAGCTTTAGCCCTGATGGCAAGTTGCTAGCCTCAGCCAGTGATGACAAAACCGTGAAAATCTGGAGTGTAGATGGTAAATTACTATACACCTTACAGGGTCATAGTCGCCGGGTAAATGGGGTTGCTTGGACACCTGATAGTCAGGCGATCGCTTCAGTTAGTATTGATAGCACAGTGAAGATTTGGAGCCGAGACGGTGATTTGCTAAATAATCTCGCTGGGGATGGTGATAGTTTCATTAGTGTCAGCTTTAGCCCCGATGGCAAGACTCTGGCAGCTAGCAGTGATGACAAAGTGAGGATTTGGAACCGAGAAGGGACGTTGCTGATTGCTTTGAAAGGTTATAAGGATGAATTAACCAGCGTCAGTTTCAGCCATGACGGCAAAACTCTGGCTGCGGGTAGTGCTAACGGTACGGTGATTTTACAGAATTTGGCGGATATCCAACTGGAAAAATTACTTACACGGGGTTGCGATTTACTACACGATTATTTGCAGACTAATCAGAAGGTAATGAAGAGCGATGGCTCCGCCAACGCCAGGGGCGAACGCGCCTTGTGTTCTGGTAGGTGATAGCCCAATACAGTTCAGTTAAGCATTTCTTCCTTATCTTCCTTATCTTCCTTTGCGTCCTTTGCGTCCTTTGCGGTTCGTTTTTAATCATCTTGTGAGACGATTAAAACGCGATGTCTACGACGGGCGTAGCTGCGGCTCCTTGTGTTCTGGTAGGTGATGCAGAAGGGCGAATTACATCTTTTTGAAATTTCATTCAATATTCTTTTCAGGAATTGCCTTTTTGTGCAGCTTGTTTACGTTCCTGTTCTTCGCACCAGACAGCGATTAACTCTTTAGCAACACTGCTCATATCCGTTTCAGCCTGCACACACAAGGACTTGAAACGGATTTTTAATTCTTTGCCAATAATCAGTTTGACTGTATCTTCGGGTTTTGCCATCTCATTATTCTGACATGGCATAGAGGGAACAGAATCAATATTCCCCTGTTCCCCTGTTCCCCTAACACTGCTATACTCAAAAGCGATCGCTCCCAGAACCAACCGGAATAGCGATCGCTTTCTAAACCCCCATATAGGGAGACAAATAAATGATGACACAAGTAAAAGCCAAAATAGATGAAACTGACTTTCAAGCATCTCCAGAAAGAGAATGCATCAAACACACACTGATTGGTTCTGCCAAAGCTGTTACCAGTACTATTCGCGTTCTGCACCAACTTAGGTACGCTGACATTGGTGATTGGAGTCCTCTCTTGCCAACTGGCAACACAGGTGAGGTAATGAGCATTTTGATACGTTCGATTTTGATGCAATAGTTGTTTACGCCCCCAAATTACAGGGGGCTATTTTTTGCCTGCTGGCGTTATACCAATTCTCTAAAATCTCGCAACAAATCAATCTCCGCGTCTGGTGTCTCGTAGATGCAGAGCGCTTAGGCGTAGCCCGTCGTAGACATCGCTTTCTGTTATCCAACCTCAAGCTGTTGTTTCAGAACTACGACAGGAAAATCAGTCAGGACTCATAGACAAAGCTGTACATCTTGGTAGCATTGAGTGAAGTACCCGTCAGCAAGGGAGCGAGGGCGATGTATGCAACCGTCACACAACCACTGACTTTTGAAGAGTTTCTTGCCTGGGACGATGGTTCAGGCAGAGAGTTTGAGCTATTGGATGGGATTCCCGTGCCATTATCAGAACCAAATGCAAATCATGAGGATTTGATCGAGCGACTGTGTGCCTACTTAGAAAATCACTGCCAAGAAAATGACCTGCCTTACGTGTCGCGCCAGTCCAAGCAGGTTCAGCTCAAAACAGCACCAGCAGAAAAGGAAAAAAGCCGGAAAGCAGATATTGTCATATTTGCAAGAGTTGAATGGCAGAGGATGAAAACTAGCTCTAGTTCTGCTGCTGCATATATTCCACCACCCGGAATCATTGAGGTCGTTAGCAACAACTGGAAGGACGACTATCTGACAAAACTTGCTGAATATGAAGACTTGGGCGTTTTGGAGTACATCATTGTGGACTATGCTGCTTTTGGTGGCATTCGGTTCATTGGCTCTCCCAAGCAGCCAACCATTACAATCTACCAACTTGAAGATGGAGAGTATTTACCCCCAAAGGTGTTTCGAGGGCAGGATCGAATTGATTTTAGATTGTTTCCGAACATTCCCTTAACAGCTGAACAGATTTTTGCAATGAGTCGCTGATTAGCAACGAAGAAATTTATTCTTGTCGTCTTCTTGCCACGATCGCCCAACGGTAATCAAATGTGGTGTAGCTAGCTACATTATTTACACAGGTTGTAGATTGAGGGATGTCTACGACGGGCGTAGCTGCGGCACTTATTGCATTCGAGTCTTTTTTAATACAGTAGATAATTGGCGCAAGCGATCGCTAACTTCTAAGTTTGACTCCTGCGATCGTAATTCTGGCGGTATCTCTGCCAACAAAAGCGGATTTTCTTGCAACCATTCATTATGGGCAATCCCCGTCCATGTGCCTTGCTTTTCTCTAAAACTATCAATCAAGCCCTTGAGTTCTTGAATGCAGTACGATTCAAAGCCTGCTGCTTCAAAAATTGCAGCACGCAAGTATTCTTCAAAAGCATTGATATCATTTTCAACTTCAAATATTACATCGTCTTGGGGAGATTTAAATTCGCTAGAAACATTCGATTTTGTTCTAAGATCGAATCAGAAATCGGATACAGAAAAGGTTGCTTCTATGCCTTATCCCAACCTCAGCCGCGAAGAAATTGCTCAACATGGGGAAGAACTTTACCAGCAGAGTATCCGTACCCAAGTCGAAACAGCAGATAATATCGGCAAAATCATTGCAATTAATATCACTACAGGTGATTACGAAATCGATGACGATTTCATCGTGGCTTGTCATCGGCTGCAAGCTAAACAGCCAAACGCAATCATTTGGACAGAGCGAATTGGCTATGATGCTGTTTATGCTGTCGGTGGTACATTGGTCAGGACAGCAAAGTGATACATGGAACAGTTGTTGGGCTTCAGGCAGGTATAAGTATCATTATTTGTCCTCCGGGGCGTGCAGAAGTAGAAATTGAATGTGTTGTCGATACAGGATTTGAAGGGTTTTTAACCTTGCCACCTACGGTAGTCACAGACCTTGATTTGCCTTACGTTGCGCCGATTAAAGCGAACCTTGCGGACAACTCTCGTATAATAACCAACGTTCATCAAGCCACTATTTTGTGGAATGGCACAGAACGCGTGATTCCAGTTTTAGCGATGGGTCGTCGTCCCCTGATTGGCACAGCACTCCTGGAAGATTATCATCTCAGCATCGATTTTTGTGAGGGAGGGACAGTGCTGGTAGATGATATTATGTAATCCAACATTTTAGATGCTAAAAAATAAAATCCTTATGACCTGCTATTAGTCAAGGTCTTACGGATTTTTTTACTTACGGGACTAGTGCGGCTCGAACGCACGACCTGACGCTTAGGAGGCGTCCGCTCTATCCAACTGAGCTACAGCCCCAAATAGGAAGCATATACAATCATAGCAGTAGTTTTAGCGAGATTGCCAACAATTATCCCAAGAACCGCCGCCTACTTCTAAACCACAAAGAAAACTTTCTGCTTTGAGGATTATTTGAGATTTTCTACCATTTAATTCTCGTAACTCTAAATTTAACTTTCCTTGCATGGTGTCTCGGCAACAGTATCTTAAACCATCCTCTGTAGGCGCACGCAGAGGTGTACCAGGTAAATCGGTGGTTCCTGTCAACTCAATTTCGTAATTTGAGTTACTAGCTTTCATTTGCCATCTACCCCAAGGCTGAATTTCCCAGTCTACTTGTGAATTCCAGGGAACGAATTCATAAAACTTGCCTTGATAGTGCAAGCCAATCATCGCTACAGATTCCATCCACCACAGCACACCTCGCCGTCCACCGCCAGCAGTTAATGCTAAGTCGGGTTCGCCCTCGAAGCAATTACAGTTTATCCAAAACCATTTTTGGGGAAAAGCACCACCCCAATTTTTCTCGCCGTAGGCTGGGGCGTTGGTGAATTCGTAGATTTTGCCATTCCAGTCAATCTTTCCACTGGCTAAACCGTGAGCCATCAAAATTTGCCATCCCGGTTCAAAAATCTGCAAGAATGACAGCCAGCCTGCGGTTGATTGCTGAATGCTATTTTGATTGCCCCAACCGTATACGGGTTTAATTTCATACTCCCAACGGCAATAATTATTGGTGGCGCGATCGCAAATTATTCCCTGATTCAAGGTGGCTGTGGCTTGATATCCTTCTTGAACATGATGCTCAAACTCTGCTGGCAGCAGGTATAGGGGAGAAACTTGCAAATCCGTTTTACCCCAATGACCTAAACCCAGGACATCTCGACTACCCCAAAATTTCTTCACATCAGGAAAAGTACGGCATAAATACTCATCATCCGGGCCGAGGATTTGGGCTGCACCGCCACTGTGCGGTTTACCGCCGATGGGGTCTTCAATGGAGTACATAAAGGCGAATGTTTGCCCAATTTCCGGTAACGTGACGCGGTAATACCAGCCTTCAAAGAAGCGGCGACTACTATTATCCCAGTGATAACCAGAATGGGGCGTTTGAGTTGAGTGGAGAAGATTTAGGGGAATAGTTAACATAGACTTATATAGTTGCCGATTTTTTCAGTATGCGCGATCGCCTCGATATCAATTATGCTTATGAAATTCTGGGGCTAGAACCTGGTGCATCGCCAGCACAAGTGAAGCGAGCTTACCGTAAACTGGTGAAAATTTGGCATCCCGATCGCTTTCTTGAGCCAAAGCAAAAGCAGGAAGCTGAGGAAAAAATCAAATCAATCAACGTAGCTTACAACAAGCTTAAATCCGAAAGTCCATCTGAGCCTCCCCCTAGCGAAAATCCATCCACATCTTCGCCTACAAATCCCCCAAAAATATCTGTCAATCGTTGGGATGCAGAAACTTTCTATACTTTGGGAGTAGAGAATGCTACAAAAGAAAGATATGAGGATGCGATCGCAGATTTTACCCACGCAATTCGTCTCAATCCTCACTATATTGAGGCATACAAATATCGTGGGCTAGTTTGCTCTCAACTGGGATACGAATATAGAGCCGCTTCAGATTTAAATAAAGCCGCACAAATCGAACAAGAGTTAAGAAATCCGGGCGCTGCGCGTAAATCACGATCACCTAGATATACATCAAAACCTAGACCTCTGGTAAAAAGATTTTGTCATCGGATAAAAAGTTTATTGCGGCTAAATCGGCGTTGGAGATAAGAAGTCAACTTAAGTCAGGGCAAATGGAATTCGCGGCTACACAAACTCTCGTCCACCTCCGCTGACTAAGAGGATGTTTGAAAAGTCCTCTTATCGGTAGCAAAAAGTTCTAGATCCCCCTAAATCCACGCCACGTGCTTCAAGTCGGGAAACCCGCCCAACGCAGTGGCTCCCCGATAAATTGGGGGACTTTGATTCCGGTTCCCCCCTTTTTAAGGAGGATTAGGGGGGATCAATAAGTGCCTAAAATTACAGCCAACCACTTTTCAAACAACCTCTAAGGATAGCCTTTAGAATTAGGGTCACGTTTGCTCATTAAAAAACGTAGAGCTTCAATGTCTTCATGGTTTTCCACAACGTAAGCTCTCAACTCTGTAAAACTCATTTGCTCATAATTCTGGTTCATTGACAAAATCCCAAATAACCCTGTTTTATCACTCTCGGAAAACAATAATGGAAGCGAGATTCTGAAACTTTGATTTAATCAAGCTTTGAGCTTTTATTTTCTAACAGTAACTAAAATTTCTGGCTTCAAAGTGGAAACTAAAGCCCCGAAAGGCTTTCAGCGATTTGGTTCTCCCAAACTGACAAAAGAGGGTTACCATTACTTGTTGTTGGTAAAATACTTGTACTGAGCTTTGCCGAAGTAAACGCTCCTCACTACTAATATAAGGTGAGCATTGCCCACCCTAGTACTACAACGGACGATAGACGCGATAGTTGATTTCGGGGAAAATATTATCCATTAACTCGACTTTTTCTAGCCAACCACTGTCAATTTTGCCGATTTTCACGTCTTCGTAGAGCTTATTGAACCGCATCAAGTGCGATCGCGTCCGTCTGACTGCATAGGGTACCATAGTTCCCGTCCGCATAATAAATGCCCAGTCAGAAGATTGTGCTAATAACAATTCTCGCGCTGCTTGGTTCAATGCTCTCCACCCCAACTCATCCTCTGGTTCTAGGTGCGAGATTTCAATCATGCGTTCTGCGGCTTTGTGCAAATGCGGATAAATCCACGCATTCGTTTCATTCAACCAATACTCGTGGAAACCCTTGAAACCCCAACTCGACTGCGAAGGACGACAGACTTGCTGCGTCGGCTGATCTCGCAAATAGTCTGCTAAATGGGTCATTTGATATGTTCCTTGGTCATACCACGACTTGCGGAATAGGTAATCGATGAACCAAGGGCCTTCATACCACCAATGTCCAAATAACTCTGCGTCATAAGGCGAAACGATAATTGGCGGTCGCCCCATTAGAGCATGGAGATTCTCCGATTGCCGCTCTCGGTTATACATAAAGTTAGCAGCGTGTTCTGCTGCCTTTTCCCTAGCCCAATACGGATCATAGAGCGCCTTATCTGATAGACCTAAGCCACGTCCAGTAATTTTGTGATACTTAATGCCCGTATTTTTCCGCTGACCATTGGGCATGATATAGGGCTTGATGTACTCATATTCTGCTTCCCAGCCCAAATCTTTGTAAAATTCTCGATATTCCGCCGCCCCAGGATAGCCCACCTCAGAAGACCATACCTGTTGGGAAGACTCCTGATCTCGACCAAAGACAGCAACACCAGTTTCTGTATAAATTGGGGCATAAGTGCCAAAGCGCGGACGGGGACGGGCGTAAAGGATGCCATGCCCATCAGTGAGGAAGTAGCGTAACCCCGCATCGGCTAGCATCCGCTCTAAACCTTCATAGTAGGCGCATTCAGGCAACCAAATGCCTCTGGGTCTTTGTCCAAAGGTTTGCTCGTAATGTTCGCAGGCTACCTGGATTTGCGCCCACACTGCTTCTGGATACATTTTCATCAACGGCAAATAACCGTGAGTAGCGCCGCAAGTGATGATTTCCAGGTTGTTACTGTCTTGGAACTTCTTAAAAGCTGTCACCAAGTCACCGTTGTAGCGTTTCCATAGCTGACGCGCTTCGCTAAACTCAGTAGTGTAATGTTCGGCTAAATAACGAAGATGCCCGTTATTGACATTATGTTCTGCTTCTAGTTGTATAAGTTCTTCTAGTTGAGCTAAGTGTGCTTCATAGCGTTCTTGAAGCAGAGGATCACGAAGCATCGACACTAGAGGTGGTGTCATACTCATCGTGATTTTAAAGTCGATACCGTCTCGCTTTAAGCCTTCAAATACTTTCAATAAGGGAATGTAGGTTTCTGTGATGGCTTCATAGAGCCATTCTTCCTCCAGCACGTAGTCACTTTCTGGGTGACGAACGAAGGGCAGATGTGCGTGGAGTACAAGCGCGACGTAGCCGATAGCCATAGTGATTTTGGGGTGATACTTGTAAGTTGAAGGTCGAGAGGTTTGGCAGAAATCAACAATATTTTAAGACTTTATGGGGATCGTAAGAGTAGTTTTATAGCAGTTTTCAATTGAGTTAAAAGCCTTGTGTCAATCTTTGGGCCCGTTATCATTCCTGTTCTAGTTGTTGGTTGGCTTGTTGCAGTAGAAAAATCGGGTTTCTAAGTTACAGTCCTTTTGTGACCTTTGCGCCTTGGCAGTTTAATAATTATTTTTGAGCCACGTTCGCCTAGCTTCAGTTTTAGTCAGCGTTTAAATCCACGTCTGAAATTTTCTTCTCTACAAAATGCTGTGCGTAGGTTGCTTCCCTGTAAGGGTACAATTTTAAATTTTTAATTGTTAATTTTGAATTTTTAATTGTTAATTTTGCCTTCTCCGGTGAACTTGAGTTTGAAAAGCGATCGCCAGAACTATCCAAAAAAACGCTGAACTCGAACGCCGAAACCTGGTAACAATGGTGATGTAATTTCGTCATCAGCTAGCAAGGTTGCTATCAGTTTTAATTGGGCAACTTCTCGGCGATAAACTTCTAGCTGCTGTAATTGCCAATTTGCAATCCAATATTCTTGGACTCCTGTGGATGAGTATAGTTTCAGCTTGGCTTCTCGATCTCGACGTTCGTTAGTTGTGCCAGGAGAAAGCACTTCCACAATCAGTTCTGGCGCTCCTCTCAAATGCCCTTCGTCATCTAGTAATTGTGCTAAACGCTCACGACTAATCCAAACTACATCGGGTATGACATTATCGGCATCTGTAAAAATTATACCGGGAGTTTGACGGGTTTCCCCCAGCCCACTAGAGCGAGACCAAATTTGTAACTCTAAGCAGATATTACCCGCAGTCCCTTGATGTCTCCAGTGAGGCGCTCTAGTCACAAATAGTTCTCCGTCAATAATTTCATAGCGCTTCCATTCGTCAGTTTGGAGTAATTCTAAGTCTGAGGTCGTCCAACGGACTTGATCAGATATTGTTTGGTTCATAGCACTATTTTTCCATGCCTAGTTTAGAGATAAAATTCTATTTTCAGAATATTTGCTCAGGATCAATACCTGCGGCTCGTAAGCGTTCTGCTAATATTGCAGCCCGTTGACGTTCTTGTTCTAGTTGTTGATTCGCTTGCTGTAACTGTTGATTTGTTTGCTGTAACTGTTGGTTTGCTTGCTGCAACTGTTGGTTTGCTTCTTCTTCTGGCAATATTACCAGATGCCCATCTGGGGTAAAAAAGCGTAATTTACCAGACTCAACTCCTAAATACATATCTAATTGCTGACTCCACAACCAACCCAACTCAGTGGGAGCAAGTTCTTGATATTGCCCATCAACTATGTGAAATCCCTGGAATTCTAAGTTATTTGGGTCAAACCAGAAGTAATCAGGAGTGCGAAATGTATTCTGGTATATTTGCTTTTTCAAACCTTTATCAACCGAGGCAGTAGAATCCGATAACATCTCAATAATTACATTGGGATATTTACCATTTTCTTGCCACACAACCCAGCTTTTGCGGTCTTTTTTTTCTGTATCTAAAACCACAAAGAAATCAGGGCCTCGAAATTCTGCTGATTTTTTCTGCTTGGGACTGAAATAGATCGTCAGGTTGCCGGTAGCATAAAAATCCTGACGATCGCGCCACCACCACTTAATCAGGCGAATAAGTAAATCGATTTGTTCGCGGTGTAAGTCAGATTCCAAGGGGGGTTCGTCACTATAGATGTCGCCTGGTGGGAAAATTATACTCTCAGTGACATCTTGTAAACTAGGAGTGGTGGCAAGGGGCTGAGACATACAAGATACTTTTTCTATTTGTATCCATGCTATCGTGACAAACCTTTGCATAGAAGTGCGTCACCGATAGCGTAGCGTTAGCGACGCAGGAGCGTCATAGCCCGTCGTAGACATCGCACTACTTATTCCTCATCCCGATATAACTCCTGCAAGTCCTGTAACTGAGTTTTCCGGGAAATCCGGCGATACTTCTTACTTTCTAACTTGGGTTCGTATTCACTCTGCCCTTTGCCTTTGCTTTTTAACTTCAAGGTGGATTCTGGATCAGCTTGTTGGTGCAGATGGGTTTCATGAGCGATCGCAGCGTCCAAAAATTCTAAATAATGTTCATATCGTTCCCAGTCTCCCCGCACCACACACTCAGGCTCATCTCGATGCAGACAATCACTAAACCGACAGCTAGCAACTGCTAACCGCTCTCTTGCTTCTGGGAAATAACGGATTAATTCTTCTGGGTTACAATCCATATCAGGCTGATTAAAGCCCGGAGTATCAGCAAGCATTCCACCGCTAGGCAACTCAAATAATTCTATATGGCGAGTGGTATGACGACCACGAGCCAGTTTGCCAGAAACTTCTCCTACTCGCAGCTGAAGAGAGTCAATTAGCGTATTAATCAGACTGGATTTGCCAACGCCGGAAGGCCCAGCGATTACGGTAATTTTATGGCTCAAATATCTGGCTGCTTGGTCGGTATTTATGCCATCTTTAACACTGATAAATATCGGTTGATAGCCCCAACCGAGTAGGCGATCGCTAACTTTTTGCTGTTCTGGCGGTGAAATTAAATCACTTTTATTCAAGCATAAAAGCACATCCAAGCCAGTAGACTCAGCCTTAATCAGAAACCGACTCAGCTGATAAGGTTCCAAAGGTGGATCAGCGACGGCAAAGACCAAGAGGATTTGGTTCACATTGGCGATCGCCGGACGATCTAACTCACTTTGGCGGGGTAAAACCTCAGCGATCGCACCCCGTCCCCCAGCCCAATCTGGCTCTTCTACCACAACGCGATCGCCTACCATCACCTGTTGTCCGATTTTTTTTAGACGTGTTCTCCGGGTACAAAGCAGGAGAGGGGGATAAGGAAGATGAGGAGGTTCTTGCTCCCCCATCTCCTTTATCTCCCTCATCTCCTCATCCTCTTGATCCAGCTGTACTCGGTAAAAATTAGCCTGTACAGCCACCACCGTACCCATTAATTGTCCAGTTGCGGCAAAATTTTCCCCTATCATTGGCTAGCAAGTGGACGGCGCACTAACAGAGAAAAATAACTAGTGCAGTCTGTAATTTGTTCCACTTGATAGCCTGCCATTGTCAGACTATCAGGAACCTGCTCAATCGGCTCACCTGGGTCTAGCCAGACTTCTAGTAAACCTCCCAATGGCATTTTCTCCAGACGTAGTTTTGTCCGCACGAAATTAATTGGGCAAGGGGTGCCGCGTAAATCAAGTTGAGCATCAGGAGTTAAAACAGAAGAGGGCTTCATCACTTAAATAAATTTCCCAAGAATCCTTCTAAACCGCCTTTACCAGTACGATCTCCCTTAATTTTAGCCAGCTTCTCCAACAGTTCCCTCTCCTCTGGGGTCACTTTATTGGGAATATCAATTAATACGGTCAGCATATGATCTCCTCGACTGACGGGATTACCCAAGCGGGGTACGCCGCGATTTTCCAACTTCATCACCGTATTGGGCTGAGTTCCAGCTGGAATGATCAGTTCCACTGGCCCATCTACCGTATCTACCTCAAACCGACAACCTAAAATCGCTTGCAGGTAGCTAACTTTGATTTCCGAGAGAATATTAATGCCATCTCGTTGGAATTCCTCGTCCTCATTCACAAACAAGTAAACGTACAAATCCCCGGCAGGGCCACCACGTTGACCAGCATCTCCTTCACTAGAAATCCGCAAGCGTGTGCCATTATCCACCCCAGCGGGAATGGTAATTTTGAGTTTCTTTGTGACTTGATTTGCGCCTTTACCATCACAGGCATCACACTTATCTTCAATTACCATCCCTGTCCCATTACAAGTCGGACAAGTCGAGACTTGGGTGAAACTGCCAAAGGGTGTTCTAGTGACACGGCGGACTTGACCCGATCCGGCACAAGTCGAACAAGTCCGAGGGCGGGTTCCTGGTTTAGCACCAGAACCGCTACAAACTTCACAATTTTCTAGATGCGAAATCCGAATTTCTTTTTCACCGCCAAAGACCGCTTCCCGAAAGTCTAACTTCAGGTCTAGGCGTAGGTCATCACCCCTCGCAGGCCCACTGCGCCGTCTTTGTTGCGTGGGACTACCCATACCGCCAGCAAAGCCACTAAAAATGCTTTCAAAGATATCGGCAAAACCGCCCATATCGCCGACATCTTGGAAGCCAGCGCCAGCAGCACCAGACACACCCTCTGGGCCAAAGCGATCGTAACGAGCGCGGGTTTCTGGTTCCGAGAGTACCTCATAAGCGCGGTTAATTTCTTTAAAGCGATCCTCCGCCCCCGGTTCTTTGTTCACATCTGGGTGATACTTCCGGGCTAAACGGCGATAGGCTTGTTTGATTTCTTCTTTGTCGGTGTCACGAGAGACACCCAGGATTTCATAATAGTCGCGGGCCATATAGCAAAGGTAAAAGTTAGAAGGAAGAAAGCAGAAGGTGAGCCTGCGCGGTCTTCTCCCTTGGCGTAGCCTCTCCCTTTGGGAGAAGGGGAGACGCCAAGGGCGATAGCGCAGCGTTAGCGACCTTAGGAGCGTCACCCGAAGGGCAGTAGAACGTCACTCACGGTCACTTGCTACCCTACGGGAAGGCGTATTTGCCTACAGCTCTGGAAGAGCAACGAAATGTCCTTCAGAGGGCAGCTTGCCGGAGGTCAGGCAGAAGATAAAATTAATTTTTGTTAATAACTGATTTTACCCTTTACCTTTTACAAAAATCACCGACAAATCTTGAGCAACAGGTGCTTTCCTCGTGGGAGACGACAAAAGCTATAGAAGTTAGGAGCTGGTTGTAAGCCTCTGCTCAGACTTCTCACTGCCGAGTCCGCTGTCTCTTTTACAATTGTGCTACGTAGGAGAGGAAAACCTCGCCCATCAACCAGAGGGGCTAGCCGCACCATTAGGTGTGGAAAACCACCCATATGCAATGGAAATGCATCTGAACTGGCACACTGCGTAACCCAAAGTAATTTGCTTCTACAATCTAGCAAACCGCTGGGGTCTTGTGAAACTTCACTAAATATTTAGATATATTAAAATGTCTTAATAAAAATTTACAACTTAGGGAGTGGGGGATGAGGAGCAGAGGAGCAGGGGGGACAAGGGAGACAAAGAGAATAACCAATGCCCAATGTCCAATGCCCAATGCCCAATCCCTAATCTATCGCCTCGTAATCAGCCTGTGCGGTACTTTCTTCGTCAAAATCAAAGTTGAATTGTGGTATTAGTGTGCCATTCATTGGTGAGTCCATTTCTGGCGTTAAGAGACTAGCTGAAGCCTCCTCAATCTCATCACTTTGGCTGTTAGCTCGATTGTAAACATCAGCACCAATTGCCAGCAGGGTTTGTTGGAAGTTGTCTAAGCGCTGCTTAAATTCCACAGTGGAAATACTGGAGTCAATCATGGCAGCTTGGAGTTGTGAAACTTTTTCACTGGCCAAGGTTTTCATATGCTCGCCGATAAAGTTGCCATTATCCTTGATGGTGGATTCGTAACTGAACAACAGATTATCTGCTTGGTTTTTGAGTTCAACCAGTTCTTTACGTCTTCTATCTTCTTCGGCAAACAGTTCAGCCTCTTGGCGCATCCGTTCAACTTCGTTGTTACTCAAGCCACCTGTATTGGTAATCCGAACACTCTGTTCTCTACCTGTACCTTTGTCTTGGGCAGAAACCTTCAGGATGCCGTTGACATCGATTTCAAAGGATACTTCAATTTGTGGCACACCACGGGGCGATGGGGGAATTCCTGCTAGCAGAAACTTGCCGAGACTCTTGTTATCTCGTGACATTGCCCGTTCACCTTGGAGGATGTGAATTTCCACCGAGGTTTGCCCATCAACTGCTGTGGAAAAAACTTGTGACCTACTCGTAGGAATTGTGGTATTGCGTTCAATGATTTTGGTGAACACTTCACCCAAGGTTTCAATTCCCAACGACAGAGGGGTGACATCCAATAGTAAGAGATTATCGACTTCGCCACCCAACACACCTGCTTGGATAGCCGCTCCCAATGCTACGGCTTCGTCAGGGTTGATAGAGCGATCGGGAGCTTTGCCGTTGAAAAACTTAATTAGCGCGTTTTGGACTGCGGGAATACGGGTAGAACCACCTACCAAAATAATCCGATCTATGGCTGGTGGTTTGAGATCCGCATCTTTAAGTGCTTGGATCATTGGTTCGATGGTCGCTTCAATTAATTTCCCTGCAAGTTCTTCAAATTTAGAGCGGCTGAGTTCCATCTCCAGATGCTTTGGCCCGGTGTCATCAGCCGTGATAAACGGCAAGTTGATGGAGGTATTCACCATGCTGGAGAGTTCAATTTTTGCCTTTTCTGCTGCTTCGCGCAGGCGTTGCAGTGCCATCTTGTCTTGGGAAAGGTTGATTTTTTCCTCTTGCTGGAAGCGTTCCATCATCCAAAGCACGATCGCATTATCAAAGTCGTCTCCACCCAAGTGGTTGTTACCACAAGTTGCTTTAACTTCAAAAACGCCATCCCCAAGTTGCAAGATCGATACGTCGAAGGTACCGCCTCCTAAGTCGAATACTAAAATTAGCTGCTCTTGGTCTTGCTTTTCCAATCCGAAAGCTAAAGCCGCAGCTGTTGGTTCGTTGATGATTCGCAGGACTTCTAGTCCAGCAATCGTGCCAGCATCTTTAGTTGCTTGTCTTTGGGCATCTGTGAAATATGCGGGTACCGTGATCACTGCCTGAGTGACTTCCTCACCCAAAAAGTTTTCCGCATCCTGCTTGAGCTTTTGCAGGATCATGGCGGATAGTTCTTGTGGCGTGTAATTTTTTGAGCGGATTTGGACATCAACGGTATCGTCTCGACCTTTGACACAGTTGTAGGGAACGCGATCGCGTTCTACTTCAGTGTCTTCCCAACGCCGGCCGATGAATCGTTTAATACTGTAAATTGTGTTTTCGGCATTGGTTACGGCTTGGCGCTTTGCCAATTGACCAACCAAGCGATCGCCACTCTTCCCAAATCCCACAATACTTGGAGTAGTTCGTCCACCTTCAGAATTGGAGATCACAAGTGGTTGACCGCCCTCCAAAACTGCGACGCAACTGTTAGTAGTGCCTAAGTCGATCCCAATAACTTTTCCCATATTCGCCAGTATTTTTACTGAGTCTTTCTGCTGTAATATATCGCGGACTAACTTTTCTGCTGCTATGAACCAAGGCTAGCGGATAACGTCTGTGGAACCCCTGTTGCTGGTAGCAACGCCAGCAGTTGAAACACAGAAAGTTATCCAAAGCCTTGTGCAAGTTTTAGGTACGCGATGCTCGTCCTTGCTAGAACCCAGGCACTTTTGGTCAGCGAGGCGAGCGATTACAGCTTAACTGAAGGCTTGACTCGACTGATCTTCTGGTGCAGAAGGTGTATCTTCCTTGGGAGCAGCTACTTTGACCATTGCATGGCGCAGCACGCGATCGCCCAAGTAATATCCGCGCACTAACTCTTCTAACACTGTTCCCTCAGGATGTTCATCCGTAGGTTCCCGCATTACTGCTTCGTGCAGGTTAGGATCAAATTCTTGACCTTCAGGACGCATTGGTGATACACCCAAGCGCTTCAGGCTATCTACTAATTGTTTGTAAACGCCTTGGTAACTTTTGTGCATGGTCATTTCGCCATCAGATTGCGGTTTGAGGTGCGATCGCGCTCGCTCAAAATTATCGACCACTGGCAACAATTCCAAAATCGTGTTCCGCTTCATCTGCACCTCTAGCTCTTCTTTTTCTTTGCTAGTGCGTTTCCGATAATTCTCAAAATCAGCGGCAATCCGCATATATTGAGTACTACGCTCTTCTAGTTGCGTTTTGAGGGACTCGATTTGTTGAGTCAGTTCTGCCAAAGCTGCCGTTTCCACTCCAGTTTTCTCGGTTGCCGCGACGCTATTTTCTGAATTGAGAGTAGCCGGATCTCCCGATGCATTTGTTTGGGCTGCCACTTGCTCTGTAACCTCGCTACCAGATTCATTGAAATTAATTTGGGCTGGGGAGTCACTCTTCATTGCTTGCTTTACCTCTGTTGGTTCACCCAATTGCTGGCTTGTGTTGTTTATCTGTTTATTTTCATCCATTATTGTCTACTCATTCCAGATGCTATTTATGGCAGTCTATCTCCACAGCTTGCAACCGTCGTCATCCACGACTTGCCACTGAGGCCGATTTTGTTGCCGACAAGTTCCTGGAAGTGATGTAACCGTCCTCTTATTGTGGCAAATGGTGAACACGTTAGCCCAGACGCCACTAAGGCGGGAACCCGAACGAGTAGTGTACCTCTAGGAGTAAGTAATTTGGAAGAGTGGCGCTGAATGTGATTCGCCCCTCATCTGATTCATGAGTCAGTTTTTTAAGGAATTACTACTTAAAATTTAACCATTTATCAAATATTGTCATTCCTTCGGGAGTGCTGAGTCAGATGTTTTGAATCTTGACTTTTCACATCATGTGGAAAAACTAACGCCAAACCTAACCGCGGATTCGGGGAAAATTCAAAGCCTTTTCCCTACTAGAGAGAGGTTTTGCAGATCAGAGTGAAAAGTCAGGTTCTGAGTCCTGGGTTGTACCCTCTGACTGAAATGGCACGCTTGTAAAGCCCAAAGGCTTGTGTAGCCTCGTTAAGAGCCTCCAGGCTGGGAACGTATTCAAAAGAGGGCTGCTGCCTCTGGTCAAGCTACTGGAGGCTCCGCCTCCCTGACTGGTTAAGAGCCTATAAGCTCTTAACCAGTCAGGGCAAGGGCTGTATCTTTTCTTAGTGCCATTCCCCTCTGACTGAAAGTTTGTGGATTGAGCGAGTCAGAAATTTCTATTTTCTTCACTACTACTTCTTTTTGACTCAGCATTTAGCGAGAACTCTAAGCAGCCCAAGCCACCGCTCAGAAGTTGGGTGACTCAGGACTTTTTTGGAAAATGAGAATTCTGTCTCACAGTACGGGAATACTTTAAGCAGAGGTTTCCCCAAATCAATTGCTCATTTATGAACTCGTCAGCACACCGGCGCAGTACCGCTCTAACTACCAGAACAGAGTTTTCGCCCTTCGGCAACAAGCTAGTACTATCTGGCTATGTCAATACCGAACAGATGAGGCAGGCACTAATTGAAAGCCGTAAATCTGGCAGACCCCTAACGGAAGTACTAGAGTCAATCACTGGTCAACAACTATCGCCTGAGTTACTCAGGCAATATAAAAAACAGCAGCTATTTGAACTGAAAATACTATACGGAGTTGAATTCCTCGATCCCGAAGTCAACTCCGTTGGTAACACGATGATGGGGAACCTGATTGAAACTCTCATCCCAGTGGATATCTGTCGTCGCCATCGTTTAGTACCACTGTCGAAACACGAAGACCAAACCCCGCCCTCAGTTTTAGTGGCGATGGTCGCTCCAGATAATCTAGAGGCTTCCGATGACCTGAACCGCATCTTGCGCCCCCAAGGCTTGGCATTGCAGCGGATGGTAATTACACAGGAAGACTACCAACAGCTAATCAACCAATATCTGGATGAAATGGCTGTTAAGCAAAAGCACCTGGAACAAGAAAAGTTTACAGATATTAATCAGGATTTAGAAAATCTCGGAAATCTCGATCTTTCGGATGCTCCTGAAGAAATGGAGGCTGATCTAGGGGCAGCGATGAAGGGTGCAGAGGATGCCCCAGTCATCAACCTAGTCAACAGAATCCTAGCTAAAGCCTTGCATGAGGGCGTTTCTGACATTCATATCGAACCGCAAGAAGAAAACTTACGCATTCGCTTTCGGAAGGATGGGATACTGGTCGAAGCTTTCCCTCCCCTACCGAAAAAAATCATCCCGGCGGTGACAGCCCGATTTAAAATCATCTCCAATCTAGACATTGCTGAACGGCGTATACCCCAAGATGGACGCATCCGGCGGCTGTTTGAGGGACGTAAAGTAGATTTCCGCGTCAGCACCTTACCCAGTCGTTACGGGGAAAAGGTGGTGCTACGGATTTTGGATAACTCCTCTACCCAACTGGGATTGAATAAGTTAATTACCGATCCTGAGACTTTACAAATTGTCCAGGATATGGTAAGCCGTCCCTTTGGTTTAATTTTGGTGACTGGGCCAACTGGTTCTGGGAAAACAACCTCGCTCTATTCTGCATTATCAGAAAAGAATGATCCCGGTATTAATATCAGTACTGTGGAAGACCCAATTGAGTATAGCCTTCCAGGGATTACTCAAGTACAGGTGATTCGGGAAAAAGGGCTGGATTTTGCTACCGCTCTGCGGGCTTTCTTGCGGCAAGATCCAGATGTGTTGCTGGTGGGTGAAACGCGGGATAAAGAAACGGCAAAAACAGCAATTGAGGCTGCCTTGACTGGTCACTTGGTATTAACTACTTTACATACCAATGATGCCCCAGGAGCGATCGCTCGTTTGGGAGAAATGGGTATTGAGCCATTCATGGTTTCTAGTTCCCTAATTGGCGTTTTAGCTCAACGTTTGGTACGGCGTGTATGTCCTGAATGTCGCATTCCCTACACTCCTACCGTCCAGGAATTGGCTCGTTATGGTCTATCAGCTTCCTCAGATATCGAAGTCACCTTCTATAAGGCTAACACCTTGACATTAGATGCGATCGCAGAAGCCAAAACCAAAAATCAGCTTTGTCCACTGTGTAATGGCGTCGGCTACAAAGGGCGTTGTGGTGTTTATGAAGTCATGCGAGTCACCGAAAACCTGCAAACTCTCATCAATGAAGATGCACCCACGGAACGTATCAAGGAAGTGGCAATAGAAGAGGGCATGAAAACCTTGCTGTCTTACAGTTTGGACTTAGTGCGCCAAGGTTCTACCACCCTAGAAGAAGTAGAACGAGTGACGTTTACTGATACTGGTTTGGAAGCCGAGTTGAAAGCCAAACGCAAGACTGGTCTTACCTGCCTGACTTGCGATGCCACATTGAAACCAGAATGGCTGGATTGTCCCTACTGTATGACATCTCGGTTTCAAAAGTAGTCATTGGTCATTGATCATTAGTCATTAGTCGATGCTTAGTAACTTTAAACAAATGACAAATGACAAAGAACAAATAACAAACATTAAAAGGAAGCAGAACTATGGAAATGATGATTGAAGACCTGATGGAGCAGTTGATTGAAATGGGTGGCTCGGATTTGCATTTATCCGCAGGTTTGCCTCCCTACTTCCGCATCAGTGGCAAACTCACCCCCATAGGTGAGCATGTAATGACAGCTGATCAATGTCAAAGGCTGATTTTTAGTATGCTCAACAATACCCAGCGTAAAACCTTGGAGCAGAACTGGGAGTTGGATTGTTCCTATGGTGTTAAGGGTTTGGCTCGTTTCCGGGTCAATGTCTATAAAGAACGTGGTTCTTATGCTGCTTGCTTACGGGCATTAAGTTCTAAAATTCCTAACTTTGAAAAATTAGGTTTGCCAGATATCGTGCGGGAAATGACAGATAAGCCCAGAGGGCTAATTCTGGTGACAGGCCCCACAGGTTCAGGCAAGACAACTACCCTAGCGGCAATGATTGACTTGATTAACCGCACCAAGGCAGAGCATATTTTGACGGTGGAAGACCCGATTGAATTTGTCTACGAACCAATTAAAAGCTTGGTTCACCAACGGCAACTA
The DNA here is from genome assembly GCF_017115025.1 of Nostoc sp. NOS(2021). Lineage (GTDB taxonomy): Bacteria > Cyanobacteriota > Cyanobacteriia > Cyanobacteriales > Nostocaceae > Nostoc. The sequence continues at coordinate 25,689 of NZ_JABXKM010000340.1, forward strand.
GGGGAAGATACTAAGAGCTTTGCTAATGCCTTGAAAGCAGCTTTGCGGGAAGATCCAGATATTGTTCTGGTGGGGGAAATGCGCGATTTGGAAACGATTTCTTTGGCAATTTCCGCCGCAGAAACAGGACATTTGGTATTTGGCACGCTACACACCAGTTCCGCTGCACAGACAGTTGACCGGATTATTGACGTTTTCCCCCATGAAAGACAAACCCAAGTGCGGGTGCAATTGTCTAACTCCTTAGTGGCAGTATTTAGCCAAACCTTGGTGTCCAAGAAAAGCCCTAAACCCGGTGAATATGGTCGGGTGATGGCTCAAGAAATTCTAATTGTCACTCCCGCTATTTCCAACTTGATTCGAGAAGGCAAAACAGCTCAAATTTACTCAGCTATTCAAACTGGCGGCAAATTGGGAATGCAAACTCTGGAGAAGGTTTTAGCCGATATGTACAAAGCAGGAACGATCTCCTTTGAAGCGGCTATGTCTAAGACTTCCAAGCCAGATGAAATCCAACGTCTCATCGGTACTTCTGTACCACCCCAGGCAGCAGGTGCAAAACCCGGTGCGGCTGCCAAAGCGCATTAAAGAAACTGGGGGGAAATCAATTCAAAATTCAAAATGACGCTCGCGGACTCGCTAACGCTGCGCTAACAAAATTAAAGAACTTCTGTCTCCTGCCTCTTGCCTCTTCTTTCCCAATGCCCATTTTGAATTAATTTATGCCAAACTACGTTGCCCGTGTTCGCGATTCTCAAGGAAAATCCCGAACAGAAAAAGTTGTTGCCGAATCCTTGGTACAAGCTCGTACTAATCTCAGAGATCAAGGTTTTGTAGTCCAAGAACTCAAACAATCTCAAGGATTTCAACTAGATGTTGCCATAAAAAAATTCCAGAATTCCTTAGTTAAGGTTTCTGTGAAAGATAAAGCCGTTTTTTCCCGTCAATTTGCCGTTTTGATGAATGCGGGAGTTGCGATCGTTAGAAGTCTGGGGGTACTTTCTGAACAGTGTAGTAATCCTAAACTGAAACAAGCTCTTATAGAGATTAGCATCGATGTTCAAAGCGGAATGAATCTTTCAGAGTCAATGCGGAAGCATCCTGACTGCTTTGATGGATTATATGTGAGTATGATTCAAGCTGGCGAAGTTGGTGGTGTTCTAGACGAAGTATTGAATCGTTTAGCCAAGTTGTTAGAAGATGTTGCCCGCTTACAAAACCAAATTAAATCAGCATTGTCTTATCCAGTGGTCGTGGGTTTTATCGCAGTTGCTATCTTTCTCGGCATGACCATTTTTCTTATTCCCATTTTTGCCACGATTTTTGAACAAATTGGAATTACATTACCACCTCTAACGCAATTCTTGATGGATGCTAGTAAATTTTTGAGAAGTCCGAAGGCTGTCATCCTTCTCTTTATTATTGTCGGACTTAAATTTGCCTATGGACAATTCGGTAAAACTCCTGGTGGTCGCCTAACAATTGATCGTCTTTCCCTGAAGGTGCCGTTGTTTGGCGACTTAATTCAAAAATCTTCGGTCGCCCGCTTTAGCAGAACTTTTGGTTCTTTGACTCGTTCAGGTGTGCCAATTTTAACTTGCTTAGAAATTGTCCGAGATACATCAGGAAACCAAGTGATTGCCAATGCCATAGATGCAGCCCGCCTTGAGATTCAACAAGGAGGTATGATTAGCATTGCTTTACAACAAAGTGAAAGCGTTTTTCCGGCTATGGCAATTCAGATGATTAGTATCGGAGAAGAAACTGGAGAATTAGATGCAATGTTGATGAAAGTTGCTGATTTCTATGAAGATGAAGTCGAGCAGGCAGTAAAAGCAATGACCAGTATTTTGGAACCAGTGATGATTGTAGTTTTGGGGGGAATGGTTGGAACCATTTTGCTAGCGATGTATCTACCTATGTTTAAGGTATTTGAAACGTTGGGATAGAAGATTAAAAGTTAGGAGTTAGGAGTTAGGAGTTAAAACTTGTATTTCTAACTTCTAACTTCTAAAGTTTATTCTTAACTTATCACTTCTAACTACTCACTATTTAATAAATTATGACTGTGCAAAAATCTCAGTACGAAGCGAGTTTGGCAGAGTACAGCAGTCATCTAGCTGCGATCGCCTTACTAAAGCAATATCGGCCATACTTGGAGATGATTCCCAGTTTGCGCCGTCCAGATGAAAGTGTGATCACGATTCCCTTGCCAATTGTCCGTCTTCGCAACACTGCTACAACAGCCCCACAAACGATTTGCTTACCCTGTGATGTGGCAATTTTGATGTGCGATCCTGAGTGGAAAGTCAAAACTGAAGCCGAAATTTTAGTCTTTATTCATCGCGCTCACGAAGACTTTTCTGATTTGTTAGGACGTTGGCGACAAACCCAAGTTTGGCTGGACAATGATTATGAGTGGTTGATGCCTCTCCGCCACAGTCATATTTTGAGTGAGGGTTCTAATATCATATATCCTCTGTTTGTCGTTTTTAGTGATACTTTAGAACGCATCCAAAGAGGTTTAGTGGGAGCCGAACTTCCATTTATTCTGCAAACACCAGATTCGCTGTTTGAGGAGAATTTCACAGATATTTTCTCTCCACAAATTCCACCAGATTAGAAAAAGTTAGGAGTTAAAAGTAAGGAGTTAAGAGTTTTAAATTGCCAATTTTCAACAAAGCCAGAGATTTTTAAGTCTCAAGTTTAACTCCTAACTCCTAACTCCCCACTCCTACCTATTACCTGACAAATTGGGGCATAATTTCAGCAGCAGTGAATATTCCATAAATGCCGCGTTGGTGCAATTGTTTACCAGCTTTGAGATAGCCAAAGGCAGGGCCGCAGACATTGGCTGCCATGCTGGTTTCATCTCCCAGAGTAAAGGTATGGGTAGAAATCTTGCCTTCAAAAGTGCGCCCTGTTACCTTAACGTTGGTACTGAGGGGCTTTTTGGGATTGCGAGTATCAACTACACCACCAACAGTAACGCGATCGCGATCGCAAATTCCCGCTACTTCTAGCATCACATCATCAGCGTGTTCCATATTCGTCAAGGTAAGCACGCCATTAGTTTTATCTAGTAGTGCTTCTACTTCCGCGTCAGTCATCGCCCTGGCAGTTTCCACTGTATAACCAGGCATATGACCAATGTCTTCTCGAACGGTGGCACGGTAAGCTTCCCAGTTAGCAATTCCCACCCCGAAGGTGATTTCGACTTGATGAATTTCGGCGTAGCTTTGGGCGGCTAATGCGGCGGCGGCGGTTAACAATCCCGGTGTTGCACCACAGCCTGTCATGTAGGTAATCCCGGCTGCTTCTAGTTCTTCTTTCATCGCCAGTAGTTGTTCTACAGCAGTGGTGCGCTTAATCGCATCCACTAGCACCCCACGCCAACCAGATTTAATAAACTCCTTGGCTACAGTGGGAATAAAGTCATTTGGCAAGTTGGGTAAAGCCAGAAAATACCCATCCACAGGTTGAGCTATTTCGATTAAATCCTGAATACTTTGATTTGTTAACGTACCAACTGGCTCTAAATGACCTAGCGAACCTTGGGACTGGTAGGTTGCAATGGATTCTTGAGTATTTAAACCTTCAGCAGCGTAAGCGTAGCCTTTTTGATCTGCTGCTGCGACTAAAATCATTTCCCGTTTGCCAGCAAGTAGCTTGGCGGCGGCTTGTCCTAGTCCGCCAAAACCTAGTACTCCCACGCGGATAGCTGGCGAAATATTTAGAGAATTTTTGACTTTTTCGGAATTCATAGTCAATTAGTTAAGTTGAATTAAAAGCCTTTAGCATTCGGCATCTCAGCCTCCAGCTTGGGACTGGTGGCTGATGGCTGATAGCTCAAAGCTATAGAGGTTAATTATGATTCATTATCTTGGGTTTTTTGGCTGACTGATGTTTTTTTTATGTAAGCTACTTGGACAGGATCAAAAATTAATTTTCATCAAACACTTGCTAGGATAGTCAATAGGTGAAGAAATGTTCAGAATGCCTACTGCTGCCCAGCTAGAGAGTCTATACCGCATCGCCTATCAACTTACGTATGTTATGCTTCAGCCCATACATCTTGTTTGTGTTGATAATCGCACTTGCAATGTATATTTATTAGCTGGCTATAGCGAAGAACTGGAGTTTCAAATTCTACCCAACGGGGAGTTTGCTGATGAGCCACGTTAACTATGATGCAATGTCTAATGTCGAGTTGAGAGAGTATTTTCTCAAACATCGTAAAGATGAAGCTGCATTTCAGGCGTATTTAAACAGAATTAACCAACGTCCACTCAGAATTATTGCATCTCTCAATGACCCTGATTTTGATGAAAAGGTTCAGGTAGCTATTCGTCAAAAGTTAGAAGCTGCAAGAAATGGTAGCAACCAGCCGTCTAACACAGCATTGGAGCCGAAAGACCAAAAATGATCACAGTCTACCCATCGCCCGCAAGTTCTTGATATCTTGTTCAAAATCCTCGACCCCGTAATGCACTGAAATTTGACGACTTGCGAGTAGATGCTGAAATGCTATACGATTCATCCCTGCAAACCGACTGGCTTGAGCAAGGGTTAACTTTTCTTTTTGAAAGAGCATCACCGCAATTTCCTGCTTTATTTCGCCTTCAGTCATCCGAGTTGCGGTTAATATTTTATTAGGAATGACGACGCTCATAATTACAATCCCCTCTATCACTACTATTCTAAGCAGCTTGGCGATCACCAAGTAATAATCAGGTAAATTTGCAGTCAGTATTTAAACCATCACAAGGGTAAGCGTAGCCTTGATTGATCTGTGAGATTGATTTGCATCTAGCTAAAATCATTTCCGTTTACCACTAAGTACCTTGACGGTGGCTTGTCCTAATCCCCCAAAACTTAGTACACCGACACGGATTGTTTTGTTCGCTTGTTCTGTATTCATACTCAATTTGTGGAGTTGAATCGAAAGCCTTCAGCATCTCAGCTTGTGGCTGATGGCTTTTAGCTATGGAGGTTAATTATCGTTCATTATCCTGGGTTATTCGATTCCTACAGTCGTTTTTTCCCGGAACTTCTTGGTTAGTGGTTTGGGCTTCCGCGATGGGGTATCAGTGGTAATACAGTGGTAATGTTATTCATTAACTAAGTAAAATGTGTCAACTATAATACCTAGCTTATAGACGATATTAGATTATGAAATTTTTTGAAGGTAATTATAACTTTACAGCCCACATTGCCATAATCTTGGAGCTTATGAACAGGCTCAAGCTGTATAAATAACATAACTAGAAAGCGATTGCATATTGTTTCATATTGAAAATAGAAAATTTATTCTTATGAAAGGATGATCTTTATGGGATGGTATTACGACGGTAGAGGGGGAGCAACGCGAGCCACAAGAGCAAGCAATTTAGCAGCCCGACGATTAGGCCATGACATTATAAAGGGTCTGCGTCACCTAGAGAAAGTTCAACATCAACGGGAAGCAGAGCAACGTCGCCAGGAACGACAATCTGCAATTAAGATGAGAGAACTTGCAAAAGAGGCAAAGCTGAGAGCAAAAATGCAAGAATTGGAACTCGCTGCATACGAAGTGCAAGTTTACGATAACCGTATAGATTGCCTTTTGTCAGTCCATAAAGAGTGTGGTGAACAATGGGAATGGTCTTTAATCCGTGATTCCCAACCACCAGTAAAGCCTGAGAAATTAAATGATAATGAACGTGCTGCTAAACTTAAGTTATCTCAATTTAAGGCTACGCTTTGTGACAAGTTATTTAGACGTGTGAGAGCCAAGCAATCAGCCTTAGAGAAAGCAGTAAACGAAAGCAAAAAAACAGATATATTAAATTACCAAAATGCACTTTCAGAATATACTGAAGATTATAAAAATTGGCAAAGTCTAGTTGATTTATCAAAACAGATTATTGCCGGGGATATCGAAGCATATACCGATGTAATTGATATGGAGAGACCATTTGATGATATCAGCGAATTGGGAAGTCTGATTGAATTCGATCTTCTTGACAAATTTATTATGGGTGTTACAGTTCACGTTAATAGTGAAAAAGCTATTCCTTCAGAAATAAAAATTTTAAGCAAAACAGGTAAACTCTCAAGTAAACAAATGCCAAAAACAAAATTTTATGAGATATATCAAGATTATGTTTGCGGTTGTATATTACGCATAGCTAGAGAATTATTTGCACTTTTACCAGTTCAGACAGTTTTAATCACAAGCATAGGTGAATTGTTTGATTCTCAAACAGGCCATATACAGCAAGAACCAATTTTATCAATTGTAATTTCTAGAAATATTCTGGAAAATCTTAATTTTGATACACTTGATCCGTCAGATTCAATGTCTAATTTCCTGTGTAGAATGAAATTCCAAAAAACAAGAGGCTTTGCTCCAATACAGATAATACAGCTATCAGATTTGAATAATTAAGTAATTACGATGGGCTACCCTGACGCACATAAATATAGAGAATCTAGCGATCGCTTATTGTATATTGTAGTTTTGAGAGCGATACCAAGATAGATATAAAAATAAAAAGCAAAATAATGCTAAAAACATTCAGAGCTTGGTTGAAAGGAAGTCGTTTAGAGTGGATTGATCATGTACCTACATTGGAAGAGGAACAAATCCCAGTTCATGTTACATTCCTGGAAAATGAATCAGTTATAGATAAACAAGCACGGGGACGAAGAATGGCTGAAATATTAGAAAAACTTCCTGTGAGTCAAGCTTTGACTGATATTGAACCAGTTATTTGGCAGCAAGAAACCCGTCAAGACCTCCAACTTTCACCATATTAACAACTGTGATTTTTCACAAATGATTTAGGATTGCTATAGAAGCTAAAATTTGTTTGTGCGATCGCCTGTTGTAGTGTATAGAGCGATGTCTAAGTATCGCATTAAAAATTATTGAAAAATTGAACGTTTGTTGACAAAATCCTTCTTAGTAATCACAATGTAATTACAATAAAGGAAAATTATCCTTATGGGAACAGCAATTAGAACCCGTATTGTTAAAATCGGGAACTCTCAAGGTATCCGCATTCCTAAACTTCTGCTGGAACAAAGTGGTATTGGTGAAGAGGTGGAAATTGAAATTCAAGATTGTTACCTAATTGTCCGTGCTGCCTCTAAATCGCGTCAGGGGTGGGAGGAAGCATTTGCAACAATGGCGAAACAACACGACGATGCACTGCTCGATGATGCCGTAACTACAGAGTGGGAGCATCTAGAGTGGGAGTGGTAGTCAATCGATTTGATGTGTTTTTGGTTAATCTCGACCCAACGATTGGCAGTGAGATTCAGAAGACAAGACCCTGTGTAGTAATTTCACCAGATGAGATGAACAAATATATTGCCACGGTCATTGTTGCTCCGATGACAACTAAAGGACAGTCTTATCCGACTCGTGTTGCTTGTCAGTTTCAGGGCAAGGATGGGCAAATAGTTCTCGATCAAATTCGTACAGTTAACAAAACTCGATTAGTCAAAAAGCTAGGTCAGATTGACTCTGATCAACAAAAAGCAGTTTTAGATACCTTGGCTGAAATGTTTGCTGAATAATGTGCTTAACAATCACATACACCGGATAGTTATGAAAGATTAGTTGTGACGCAGAGGTTACTTACCACCGCGTACTCAAAAGGTATAGAGCAGCTAGTGCTACATCCAACCTAATTAGCAATCCTTGCTACAATAAGCTAAATCTAATGGTAATGATGAAGTTTTTCAATAGATTTTATATTTTTATGAATTGTCTTGCTGGCTAGACTACGCCCTAATGCTTGTTTTTAGGACTTTTGCAGCTTACTTAGCAACCTCAGTTGTTACCTTGACTAATCGATGAGGTTAAGAGAGACTAACTACATACTGATGTATATGCTTATAAAATTAATAATTTTTGTAAAGATTCTGAGATATATATGTTGAAAGATGGAACATTAGTTAACAAATGTTTTGAGCTAAGTAAAAATGTTCCTACGGCTATATTTATAGCCTTCTGCTAAGGCAGTACAATTCAAGCGTACTTATCGTGGTTGGCCAAGAGCATGGAGACATTAGAGTTCATAATCTATCCAGACGGTCGGGTACAAGAAAAAGTCACTGGCATTGTGGGTGCTTCTTGCGCTGAGGTTACAGCAGCAATAGAGGCACAGCTGGGGCAAGTACTTAATCATGAGCCAACCTCAGAGTATTTCGCCGCTAAGGTGCAGCAATCTAATGTGGCGAGTACACACACCACTTACAGCGATTGGTAAGTTTTCAGAGTAGTTTAGTGTTATTAAATCAAAACCACCATGTCACACTTTAGCCAAATTAAGACTCAAATCCGTAACCTTGATTCTTTGAAAGATGCTTTGACTGAATTGGGCGTAGACTGGAAACCAGGGCCACGGGAAGTACGTGGCTATCGCGGTCAAACCCATCCTGCGGAAGTTAGTATTGAGCAGGAAAATGGCTACGATATCGGCTTTAGATGGAATGGCAAGGAATATGAACTGGTGGCTGACTTGCAATATTGGCAGCAAGACCTGTCTGTAGATGGATTTTTGCGTCAGGTAACACAGCGCTATGCTTATCAAACTGTTGTGAAGGAAACTGCTCGTGTTGGTTTTCAAGTCTCTGAACAACAAAAAAATGAAGATGGTTCAATTCGCCTGGTAGTACAACGCTGGAGTGCGTAATGGCTGATTTTTTGCCGTCGCCGGAAGAACAAGAAGATAATCGTTCGGGTTTGGAACCAGAATTAGGGGGTTTTTTACGGGATGCCCCAGAACGTTCTGGTTTAGAACCGGAATTGGGCGGTGTGCTGCGCCAAAATGGTGTTTATGTTGACGAACTCACCTGTATTGGTTGTAAGCACTGCGCTCATGTTGCGCGTAACACCTTTTACATTGAACCAGATTACGGGCGATCGCGCGTGGTTCGGCAAGATGGGGACGGTGAGGAAATTATCCAAGAAGCAATTGACACTTGTCCAGTTGATTGCATTCACTGGGTTGATTACACTGAACTGAAAAAGTTAGAAGAAGAGCGCAAATATCAGGTAATTCCTGTAGTGGGTTATCCGGTAGAACATGCAGTGGCTGCTAGCGAACGTCGGCGTAAAAAGCAAAAGTTAAAGACCAAAAAATCCCGTTATTAAGATAAAAACGTTAAATCAATATAATAAAGGACTGGTATATCCAGTCCTTTTGTTTTTCGTCATATAGGAATCCGGTTTGATTCCTGAATTTACTTGCGTGGACAGGAAACAGGGAAGAGGGGACAGGGAACAGAAAAAAAGGGATAGATACGTACTGAGTCTTGTTCAAAAATTAAATAGGAGTCCTATATCTATATATAGTTAATTTGTGATGCAGGGGTAATTATTAATTTTGTTAGCGCAGCGTAAAGCCTTCTCTTCTCCGTTGGCGCTAGCCTCTCCCAATGTGAGAAGGGGAGACGCACTCGCGTTCGAGTGGTATCAATAGTAAGACCAGTTTGGTAACTGGACTCCAAAAGGCAAGCTCAAGAGCAATTGGAGTAAATAGAAACTGGCACAATATTTGTACCAGTTTTACAAGTGGTATCAAACGGATTAGTTTATTTATTCATCTGGAAAAGTCTGTACCTTGCCATCAGGACTGAGAACAACTCGAATTCTGACATTTTGTCCGCGTTTATTGGCGGAAACAAAAGGTTTACCAACTTCAGGCATCCCAGCGCTATCAACGAATTCTCTTGCTGCCTTATTAAGGGGAAAAATTCGTTCCACTGTGCCGTCAACACTGACTATCAAACTGTACTCTAATGTTTGTGCTAGTCCAGTGGGTGGTTGCCAACGCTTTATTAGGTATTCTCTAGCTTCTGCTACTTGAGGTGTATCAAATAATGTGCCAGTAGCTACTTCTGTGGATGTCGGGGTTTTGCGTCCGTCTCCTAATTGATCGATAAATGGATTATTATCGGCAGTTCTAGAGGAGGGAAGTTGTGAAGCAGGTTTCTCTCCAGGAGAAGGTGGCTGTAAGGAATTGATTCTTTCCTCTAGCTGCTGTTGTGAGTTTAGTGGGGAGGGTTGGGTAAGGGTATTACTAACACTATTATTGGGTATAGTGCCAAGAGACGGCGGGACTGCTGAGATATTAGTTGGTAAGCTGCTTGTGGTAGAAGATAGCCTGGGTGGTAAATTCCGCCGCTGAGGCAGAGCATCAGCTTGCGGACTTAACCCTGTAGGGTTCTGTCCAAGATTTGGTAATATGGCAATTTCCTGACCTGGGATTTTGCTGGATGGTGCTGCGATCGCTCGATTGGTGCGAAGGGTTGCAGTCGTTCCCTGAGGTATTGTCAGTGAATTATTTGGAAATAGAGGTGGCGGTGTAGAGAAACTGGAACTAGGGGCTGTTAGAGGTGCTTGGGGTAAACTGGATGTGGGAAGTGGAGGGGTGGAACCTAGCAAATTATCTGATGGAGTGCTGAGTCCAGGTTCAGGCGTGGGAAAGTTTAGCGAGGATGAAGGTTGTAAAGCCTCCTTTACCGCTGCTGGATCTGCTGTTTTGGCTGTCTGCTGTTGCTTTTCCCTAATGTTGTTAGCATATTGCCAAGTAACTGGTAAAAAACCTACACCTAATACTAATACTGCGGCAACAGGCGCCCAAGCAGGGAACCTTAGACTCGAACTCGTGCTGTTGAGAGTTGGGAGTGCCATAACATCAGTCGAGTATTCATCTAAAGCACTTGCCAAATCAAATAGTTGCAGCAGACTGAGTTGAATTATGGGGCCAGATGAGTGATTGGCGAGAGAACCGAGAAATAAGTTGTGAGTTAAATAGCTACTTGGTTCTAAGTGGATATTTGCCCCGGAAATCTGGGTACTAAAGGAATTTAATGTTTTTATTGAAGACTTTAATTCCGGCTCATCCAGTGCTGTGCTTGAGTCCTGGGTACCGGAGAAACTGACCCAAAAGCTTTCTGGAGACTGTTGGAGGAATTGCTGTACGTAGCTTGTGACTGCATCACATAAGGCTTCGAGTTGATCGCGATCGCCCCGAATTGGAACTCTGTTTTCTTCTGGTAGTCGGGGATCATCAAAACGTAGCTCAAAGCTTAGGTGTTTGAGGACAGTTTTCCCCATCCAACGAGACAGAGGTGAGCTTTGCGCGAAGACTTCTAGCGTGCAAGTTGGAGGTGTGTAGCAACGAATGACAGAATTTGATAGAGGCATGGCAGGAACTGCGAGGAAGACTATTTGGGATTTTGCAAAAAGTTGAGCGAGTTGCTTGCAAAGAAAAGTTGAAACGGCGGATTCCTGTACTCAGAACTTTGTCAGGTTCCTTGTGTAGTGCATCGCCCAAGAGCTAACGACCATCAAAAGGGAATCCTTACCTAGCAAACAAATCACAAGCGAATTTTGGTTGAGGAATTTCAAATCTAAAATTTAAAATTTTGTTGAACGGTCTATAAGTGCTAGCCAGAGACGGCGATGCCCACCAGGAGCACTGTAAAAAAGTAAATCTACAAGCAGTTTTAGTGCCAGGTTGGTTAGTAAATCCGTTGAGATTTGCTCGTCCTCTTCCATCCGCTCTTGGTAGGTGTTGCAAAAAGCATCAATATAGTCTCCAAGTAAAGCAGCCTGGTGAGGTTCCCGGTTATTTTCTGCCATTTGTTCCAACAGGCCGACAGCGCGGCGAATCAATTCCTGGTGCTGTTTGGCTAGGTAGCAGATGATCAGAACAAGCGATCGCGCTTCTTCGACATCTAGCTTTTTTCGCCCTCCTTGACCTTTGCGTAGGGGATTTGATTGGCGCAGTCGCCATAAAGCTACGCGGTCTGGCACTCTTGACTCTAAATTCAGATCAGTTGCTGCCGAAAGCATTGCCTCTGAACCAATCCCAGTTAAGGTTTCTAGCGCCAACAGCACCAAGTCTAATTGGGTTTTGATATTATCCCATTGGACTGTGTTTGGGGCTGGAAGCTTGATTAAATCCTCCCACTGGGAATTTGGAGTGGCTGAGTTGGCGGCCGAGTGCATAACTTTTAGCATAGGTGATCAAGCTGATAGAGGATGTTGCTGTTACCCATTTTGAAACCAGACTCTCAAGCGTCAAGCTTGGTTTCCCATAGCTATGAGCCAGAGGCTTCAGCTAGCTTTTTTCTATGTGGTAAACAGCAGGTATCTTTGTCCTACTCTAGATGAAAATTTATTTTGGACAAAGTAGAAAATTATCTATTCGAGTTAAGGTTTACCCGACTTTCGCTGCTAGCTCCGTACAAGAGTATAAATAAACTATTGTTTTGAATGTTAACCGCTAATTATCGCTAACTAATTATGTAGAATACCTCCTAATTTGTCTGCGGTTTTAAATTTTGAAATTTCTTGATGTTTATTACTTGCTCTTTATGTATACATAATTACTATACAAATCTTTTGCCTGTTTGCTAAAGACGCTTCTTGCTGCTGGACATCATCCCATCCCATTTTCCTTTGTGTGCAGCCTGTTATTTCAGCACAGACTGGGCAACATCAGGACGATTGATGCCTCTATGAAAATTTGATCAAGTCAGCGTTTGAAGATGTTGGGCGATTGCTTATACCAATTAAGTTGGTATTATAACTCTAATCGCAAACCACGCACATATCAGAACTCATTTATAGGAATCGTAAATTGTTTTTGAAAAAACCTCAGCAGTCTTGTAGGGTGTAGTTAGCGGAGCGTAACGCACCCTACGTGTATTTAAAAAATCAAATACTAGCCCTATATAAACACTCTATAATCATTACCAGGCTATTTCTAATGGTAAGTTGAAGACACTTTCAGGAAGATAATTTAGAGGATTTCCATAGAGAAGTATACTGTTCTTAAGTCTAGATAAATTCCCAATACTATCTGGTAATCCGGTTAGCTGATTGTTTATAAGCTCTAACTTTTCTAACTTAGTCAGGGCACCTATACTCCCTGGTAATTGAGTTAATTTATTGTCATTAATAATTAGTTCTCTAAGATTTCGCAATTCACCAATACTCTCTGGCAAAGAAGTTAAAAATCCCCTTTCAAGTATCATAACTGTTAATTGGTGTAATTTGCCAATAGTATCTGGTAACTGATGTAATTTGGGATTGCGGCTGATTTCTAAATAATCTAAATTACTAAGATTGCCTATAGTGTTGGGTAGTGACTGTATAGCTGTAGATGTAATTATCAGTTCTTTCAAAGAACTAAGCTGTCCAATATTGTCAGGTAAATTCTCAAAATTAGCAAGCGGTCTCATTGATTCCATTAACTCTAACCGCCTAAGATTTTTGAGTTTACCAATAGTATTTGGTATTGCTTTCAAACGTGAACAATCAGCAATGTGTAACACTTGTAAATTGGTAAGATTACCGATATTTTCAGGTAGATATTCTAATTCATATAAATCATAAATCTGAAGTATTTTCAAGTTAGTTAGTTTTCCAATCGTTGTTGGTATTTGTTCAATTCCATAAACTATATTGAGTGATTTACTATAAATTGTTAATTCTTCTAGGCTTGATATATCGCCGATAGAATCAGGAATAACAGAATCTCTATACTTATGAGAAAAACTCAAATCTAATCTCTTGACTTTGGCTCTAATGGCACTTTCAATTACTGCTTCAGCTTCTTGTAAAGTTTCTATTTCTATATCCATATAATTTATGATATATCTTATTTAATTAGAATATTAATTTCTGGTAATCATAGCTATGAGATAAAAGCCGTCAAGCGTTTAGTTTGATAAGAGCTAAATAGCCAAATATCACTATTTTTATACCACTACCCACAAGCTTTTTGAGTAGCCAGTTCTAACAATTTCAACTAAATCGTGCTACTAATTTGCTGTCTTATCCACGCACGAAATGCTTTCATTGTTGCATTTCTGCCATTGGTTTTACTCAGCATAAAATATTCGGGAATTACTTGGTGAATTGGGAGATTTTGGAAAATAGAACTGGTATTTGATTCTACATATTTATCATCAAAAAACACGTTTATTTCCAACTTGCTTCCATTCCATCGCCACAGTTCTGGTACTCTTAAGGCTTGATAATTATTAAAACGAGTACGGCAGGTAATATCAATTTCAAGAGCCAAATCTGGAGGCGGGTCGGTTTCTAAATTGATTCTATTTTTACCCCTAATTATAGCTTCATTTTGGATATAGAAACAATCATCGGGTTCTACCCCAGCGTCCATACTTTCCTGATCAAAAGTCGTAGAACCCAAACTCCAAAATTCCAGTTCGAGTTCTTCTAATAAAGCTTTTACCAAGTCCCCAATAATAACTTTAGCTACTTCATGCTCTGGTAATGGAGCCATTATTTCCAGCATCCCTTGACTGTAACCTATCCTAGAACTGCGTAGGCGTAGCCCGTCGTAGACATCGCCCCCCAATTCTGCCAAAATACGTTTGTATGCCGACCAGGAAATATCTTTAATCAACAACTGATGACCGGCTCTAACAATTAGTTGATTGAGTTCAAGTAACATAGCAAATTTCCTTCTCTTTATTGAACCTATCCCACTAATAATATTTGTGCTACAAAGCTTAAGCTTATTAAGAACTGAAAACTAAAAATCAAGATTTTCAAGTACATTTTACGAAAAAAAAGAAGTAGGAATTTTTAGAATAGTGGGATAGGTTTTTGCTACTTTATTTGATGTGAGCGACGGTAACACCACTGCCGCCATCTGCTTGTTCTGCTGGTTCGTAGTTGTTCACTCTGGAATGTTGTTGCAAAAAGGCGTGAACTCCTTGGCGCAGCTTACCAGTGCCGTAGCCGTGAATAATCCAGAGTGCGCTTGTAGCTTCCGAAATAGCTTTATCTAAAATGTATTCGGCATCAGCCACCCGTTTACCACGCAAATCGATGGTATTTTGGGAAGTCCGAATTTCTGGGATGCTTTGCGGTGGTGGGGTTACTGCTGCTGGGGCTGGTTTGGCTTTGACGACTGGTTCGGCTTTTTGACCATCTAGAGATTCTACGTCTTCCAATTTCACAGTCATTTTCATTAGCCCAAAGCGAACGCTTAACTCCCCATCTTGATCAGGGGCGGTGATCACTTCTGCTGTCTGTCCCAATTTGGGAACACGGAGACGATCGCCTACTTTGGGCATAAAGCCAACTTTTGGTTTTGCTGGCGTTGCTGGCTGATATTGCTGGCCAATTTGATTCAAAGCATTGGTGGCTTGCTGGGCCTCTTGGGCTGTGGGCGTACCTTTCTGTAAACGGCGGATTACTTGGGCAATTTCACCTTTTGCCTGAGCGATCGCTTGCTTTACCGCTACTTCCTGTGAAGCCCGCAAACTGCTTTCCCTCTCCTCCAAACTTGCGGCTTTTGCGGATACTTCTTTGTATAAACGTTCTGCTTGCTGCAACAAACTTTGGGCTTCCGCAGCTTTGGTTTCCTGGCGGCGGCGTTGCGCTTCTAAGCCAGCAATCACCTGGTTAACTTCATCTGTGGCCTCTCCCACTTGAGTTTTCGCCTCTTCTACCACTTCTGGTTTTAATCCCAAGCGCAGGGCAATAGTTAAGGCGTTAGAACGTCCGGGTATGCCCCACAGTAGACGGTAAGTAGGCGACAGAGTACTTTCATCAAATTCTACAGAGGCATTTTCAAACCGCTCGTCTTCGTATTTTAGGGCTTTCAGTTCACCGAAGTGAGTGGTGGCAATCGTTAGCTGGGCGTGGTTGGCGAGATATTGCAACAAGGCGATCGCTAAGGCACTACCTTCAACTGGATCTGTTCCTGCGCCGACTTCATCGAGTAAAACTAGGGAATTGGGCATAGGGCATGGGGCATTGAACTTTCCCTCATCTCCCTCATCTCCCTTACTCCCTAATGCCTCCAAAATCCGACTAATCCGGCGGATGTGTCCAGAGAATGTGGATAAACTTTGCTGCAAGGATTGTTCATCGCCAATATCTGCCAGCACTTTATCAAACCAAGGTATTTCCACTGGTTCGCGGGCGGGGACAAATAAACCCACTTTGGCCATCAATGCGGCTAACCCCAAAGTTTTTAAGGTTACAGTTTTACCGCCAGTATTTGGCCCGGTAATTGTCACTACCCGAATTTGCGGACTGATCAGTAAATCTACAGGAACTACTGGTTGCCCTTGTTCATGCTGTTGTTGCCACACTAACAGAGGATGCCGTAAGTTCCGCAAGGTAATGATTTCCTTATCTTCACGCTGGATAAATCGCGGGGGATTCGCTCCTAGCCAGTAACTATATCGTGATCTAGCGGTTGCCAAATCCAAAGTGGTAGCGATCGCTAACAACCTCTCCAAATCTGGTTTGACTGCGGCTACAAGTTCTGTCAAAACGCGGCGAACCGCTTCTTCTTCGGCTTGCTCTCTCCTGATGATCTGCCGCAGTTGGTTGCCTAGAGGTACTACTGAATTCGGTTCTACGTACAGCGTGGCACCACTGGTAGAGGTATCGTGGACAATACCGGGGATGGCATCTTTTTGGGGTGCTTTTACGGGGATGACAAAGCGATCGCTCCGTTGGGTAATTAGCTGTTCCTGAACTGCGCCAGATTTTGCCTGTAAGATATTTTGCAGTTTTTGAGTAATCTGAGTGCGTAATCGCCGCAAGTCTGTGCGAATTTCTCCCAGTTTTTGACTCGCGCGGTCAGTTACCTGGGCCCGTTCATCAATACACCGGTGAATTTCTTGTTCTAGTTCTGGATAAGTTCGCAAATCGGCAACCAACTCAGTCAGTATGGGCAAATCTTCCTGATTGTCAATCACACGGCGCAAATTTCTGACACCCGCGAGGGTGGTAGCGATCGCTAACAGTTCATCCCCTGTCAAAACTCCGCCGCGTTCTGCCCGTTCTAAGGAATCGCCAATATCTTGAATTCCCTCAAATGACAGCCCCGTGGTGAGGCGAGTTTCCAGTTGGTAGACTTCTTTAGTTTGCTCTAACAACTGTTCGCTTTCGGTCTGAGAATCAGGTATTTTCAGATGACGCGCAGCTGTCGCCCCCAGCTTAGTTGCCGCAAAGGTGGCAAGGTGCTGGCAGAGGCGATGCCATTCTAGTAGTTCTAAGGTTTCAGATTGGATCAAGGTTTCAACATCTAATCTGAAATTATCGTAACAATTCTAGCTCCTAGATGGATAAATCTTAAAGAAGAAAATTTTGCTTTAGTCAATAGTCGAGAGCTATTTTGCCCTTCATCTGCTTATACACTTATGTATTTTATGATACTTCAATATCAATTTAGTTTTTATCTCCAAAAAAAGTTAAACACTTTTGTTGACTCGATATAACCAGATCATGCGGCTGTATATCTGAAAAAAATAGAGGTTTTTAGTAATAACTGACACAACAAACCATATTTACTGATAAATTATTCTAACACCAACTGCGATCGAAAACAACACAGAAATTAATTAAGCAGCAAATATTTCCTGCACCAAAACGTAAGGCTGGACGATGAGGGTATGAAATCGCTTACTGCGCTCAAGATTCCATTCTCCCACCTGTACTGTCGTGGGTTTGGTAATCAATAGCTCATCAATCCATTGTTGCACTGATGGAATGTGATCACTGGCGATCGCTACTCCAACATCCAGCAAGTTTAACTCAGGTACCACCAAAATTACTGCATCTCGTTGTACATGAGGAATTAGCCACTCCCACTCTGCCTCATCCAAAATTTCTGTTAATTCCGCTCTTAAATCCGACATCATTTCCCAATTTGTCTTGGCTAATATCCTATTTTACAATAATTACTACTTCTTAACTCCTAACTAAATTTCTGATTTCATTTGATCGTGTATAAAGAGAAGATTTCACAAATGATTATTGGCAGTTAATTCACGATCGCCAGCAAAATAAGAATACAGCACAATCTCAAGAAGCCCAAGCATTAGGAAATTTAGGCAATGCTTATTATGGATTATTTTTCTCTCTCTTACTTGGTGTCCTTGGCGTCCTTGGCGGTTCGTAAAAAAAATTTAGGTATTCTTCTGGCGGCAAGGGAGTAATCAAGCGGACATGATATAACATATAGCAATCCTATTTGAGTTGTAAAAATTATCGAACCGCCAAGCCGCCTTCTCTGCGAGAGGCTTCGCCAACGCGCAGCGTCTCGTAGAGAAGAGCGCCAAGGAAGAAGGAAAGAAGTTTACGAATCATTTAGGACTGCTATATGGCCAAGATTGGTTTTGAACTACTCGCGCATCCTCTTGGGCAAAGGCCAGGGCATCTCCAGGGCGAAGCAAGCAAATTGATACAGGAGAAGCGATCGCTCCATCTTTGCGCGTTCCAGAGCGCACAGTCGCTACCTGACAAACATGCTCTGGGGTTGGATCAACTGCCATGATGTGTGCTTGTGATCCATCAAGACAAGGGCCAAGACCGCGCTGCCAAAACCAAGGCGCACCCCCATCGGAGTAGGGTACAATTCGTTTGGCATTCCAGATTTCCGCTACATCAATTAAATCATCGGCATCGCACATCATCTTTTGGCGGACTTGCCAGCTCTTCTCTGGCACAAAAGGAAGATAGCGAGCGACTGATGAAAAGAGATACTGAATCGGATACAGTCCGAAACCTCGATATCCACCAAATAAAGTATCAAGGGAACCATAACGCTCTAAGGCTGTGGCTGCAAGTTTTTTGACATCTCCTAGACAGTCACTCCCTGAATCTGCTGTGAGCGCAACACGGCGATCGCAGTACTCAATTAGGTAGGTGTTGCCCTGATTGCGAATCTCTGGGTGGAGGGCTTGGGCAACCGTTGGCTGTTCCCCGTAGAATGGCAGGGCAATAACTCGCATCCCACCAATTCGAGTTTCGTCAAACCAGCGTAGTGTGTGAATATTCTCGAACCCAAGCTGACGCAGCCGCAACGCCATATCAATTGCCAGTACAGATTCTCGCTTAACTTCGGGAACGAAGATTGGTGTGTTAGCAACAACTCGCAGCAAGGTTCCTAAATCAAAATGATCGGGGTGAGCATGGGTGATAAATACGGCATCGGGTTGTCCCATTTCCTCTAAGCTGAGGGGTTGGTAGTTTGGCGGATAAACTTCAGACTTGGGCAACAGAAATGGATCGAAGAGAATACTAGAGTTGCCATCACTGAGCCGGAGGGTGGAGTGACCGACAAAAGTGGCATGGCCCAGTTGCGGCTTGACGGCTAGTTCGTTGACTTCAACCAGTGCGCCATAATCACTCAATGCGTTCCATAACTCGCAAGCAATGGTCGTAGTGGGAGCATTACTTCCTTGTTGCCATTCCCCTAGATACAAAGCTAGGTCGGATATAAGATTGGGAGATAATTCTTGGATGACGATAGTTTCGCCAATATTGCGTTCCAGCTCAAGCGCAACGGGTTTAACGGCTTTGCGATCGGGATATAGCCAATCTTCCCAGAGGACACTAGGACTCTGATACAAATCCGCCAGACCACCCGGAACCATTGTCGATGCCAGTAATTCCCGCGCATGAGCCACCACATCTGCAAGACCATATCGATTGCGGTGGGCTGTGATGCTGGCGCAGTAGCGACGGATTGTGGTGTCACATTGTCCAGTCACAGCACTACCAAACTTGGTTTCGTCCTGATAAATGAGTTGGAATTTAATGCTGCTGCTTAATCTTTGACGTATCATAAGCAAGTTAATAGTTAAAAATCAAAAGTATACAATAAGACTTATGTAATAATTTTCTGAAACGAATGGCACTAAGAAAAGCCGAAAGGCTTGTGTAACCTCCTTCCCAGTTTGAAGACTGGGAATGTATTCCAAGAGGGCTGCTGCCTCTGGTCAAGAAAGAGGAGGCGGAGCCTCCCAGAATGGGTTCCCAGCCTAGAGGCTGGGAACGAGGCAATACAAGACTTTGGACTTATCTTAGTGCCATTCCTCTCTGAAACTCTTATTTCTTTGTGTCCTTTGCGTCCTTTGCGGTTCGTTTTTTCATTATTTTTAGGACTTACGCACAGGTAACGGAAAATCGAACCACAGAGGCACAGAGAACACAGAGGAATAAGAGTTTGAGAGGTATTTTGCGTAAGCCATGATTTTGTGTAAGTCCTGTACAACTTAAAGTTACCCCTGGTCTAAAGCACGGATTTATGGCAGATGTGCGCCTGTTCCTCCTTTCTTTTTCAACCAGCTACCCTTGTAATCGATGTTTCATCTCTACGCGACGACCAACCATGTTCGGTGCGGGCAAAGGGTAAGGCAAGTTCTGCCATATAATGCTGCCCTTTGGAGTCTACTAGCCAAGGTTGATTGACTAACTCTTCTACAATTAACCATCGGGTATATTTTTGTAGGTCTTTTTTGAAAAAGGATTCAACGGCTAAAGGGCTGTCCCGATGTACAAGGAGTGAAGGCTTATCCTCTATTTGCAGATTGAGCAGCATCGGCCAGCCATACTCAGCAGCTAATTGCTGCCATCTGGCAAAGCGCTCTATTCCAGTCAATTTGGCAAGTTCTACTAAGACTTGCCCACTCAAAACTGTCCGCCGAGGACGTAAAATCGCTTCTTTTGGCAGCTGAATACGAGGAGTGAAACGAGGTGCAGTCAGTTCAATCGGCATCGGTACTGTGGCAGCGCGAAAGATCGCCATCGGGTTATCTTGAAAAGTAGTCCAAAGTAACTGCTCAGAAATGGGGTCACGGGCATTAACCGCAGCCATAGAAAACCAAAACACTGCAACAGGGTTGGGCGAAGCCGATCGCAGTTTTAAAAAAGGCAGCTGTGTTTTGGGATCTAGAAAGATTTCTGCATCAACTAGGGATAGACTATCTTGACTCGCGCCCCACAACTCAATGGGAAGAATGTTGAAATTGGGACGAGCTAGCACATTTGGGTTTGGCTCAAAGGGACTTTGTAATTCTGCAACCTGAATTTGATGTTGGCTTGCTAAACAGTCAAGCTTCTGTTGAAACCAAGAATGTAGTAAATTATTTCCATTGAATAAGTCTTGAAATCGGGCAAAGATTGGCACCGGATCGTCACTAATCCCGTGAACTACTAGTTGGAAAGACTCAAATAGACCTGCGAACAAGCAACCGAAAGGGGCTGTGGACAGAGCCGACTTTGGCGAATTACTGCTGGTTTCGAGAACGACTACCTCTTTATTTTGCGACAGCGATCGCTCCCACGCCTCCAACCGGGTGATGACTTCAGGATGGCGATCAGCTGTTCTCATTTCGGAAGCCAGGGTGGATTTGAGATCGCCAAGTGCAATACCCGCCGCAAATTCCTGTTTCAGTCGCTCACGAAACGCCATCCGCATTGCCGAGGCTGGACTCGCACCCTGAATCCAGCAGCGCTCGTAATCTGCAAGTGTTTGCAGCAAAATGTTTTGCTGCGCCTCATTGATGCCAATCCGAAACGGTAGCCCCAAATCACAGTGCAGCACTAGATCGGATAGCTCAACGGGTGAAACACCAAGGGCTTGGGCGAGTTCTTGAATATAGGTCTTTGCTTGTTGTAGATAATCCGCAAGTGCATCCAGAGAGATGAAATCAAGCTTTGCTGCCAGAGTATCGCAAAGGGAATGCAGTTCTTGGATAGCACTGTTCCAAAGACCGCGATCCGGCTCAATCAGCTTGTCTGCCACAACTGCTAATGCTTCCCAACAATTTTCAAATCGCTGGGGCAGGTCGAGTCCGCCTAAAAGCACACCTCCATCAATGAAGAGATGTAGAATATCCTCTAGTCCGGCTGCATGGTTCCAGCGAGGTGAGGCTGCCACTGTTTTGGCTAGTTCGTCTAATGTCCCTAGATCCAATTTCGTCAGTTCTTCCAAGAGGATGTCTACAATTTCCTGAGACTCGATTTCACGCTGCTCAACTAACCCCTCTGGAGTGCGACCCCAAAAGCGCCAGGAACCATCTGCTTGTCGCCTCAAGGTAGGATTCAATCGCCAAGTTGCACCTTGACGATAAATTGAACGTTGAGCTAGCGATCGCAATATTGTTTGAAAAGGACGGAGGTCAGGTGTAAATGAATACTGAGCCGCTGCCGACTCATGCTGCGCCGTCTTGGCAAACTCGACTAAACTCACACCAGCCCATAAACCATAAGGTGTCGTTCGTCCCGCAGCCCGCGCTAGATAACGATATAGCGCCGTCTCCAGATGCCGAATTTTTTTAGTTCGTTTTCCCTGCCTTTCTAAAGCTCCACACTGCACCTCCGTGACGAGGGACGGATTAGATAACAGCAGAGCTTTCATAAACCATGAGTCGGCTGCGGTCATCTGCCAAAGCCGTTCGCGATCGTCTTCATGCACCTGCTGATAGGCTGTGGTATATTCTTTCCAGATATGAGCATCGTTTGTATGACTCGCTGCTAACGCTAGGCTTGCGAGTTCTTGATTGCCAAAACCTTGAATAGTCTCAATTGGCCAAGCAGCAGCCCGCAAGATCCCAACGGGGGCAAGCTCAAATTGTTTACTGGGATAATTCATCAATCGTTCATATCCCGTGGTGAGCGGGCATATCTAGCTGTAGCCACGCGGCGATGATTGGTGAGCAGTGGCTCAATCACCCTAGTGTAATGTTGCTCCAACTTCACTACTGCGGTGAAATCTCGCATCACGGCTGAGTATCCTTCAAGACTCAATCCTGCTTCCCTTAACCATTGCTCTGTATCTTGGTTATCGAGCAAATCAAACTGCTCTCGAAAGGAGTCAGACATTGTTTGAATTTCCGCATCAGAAATCTTCAGCCCCAAGCGCTCTGCTTCTTTAACTGCCAAATAAGCCAGTAGGACTTTTTTACTCATCACTTCTTCGTTCTCACCTAAGCGGGTGAGAATCTGAATATCATCGCTACTTTCGGGGGAATTTGATGCTTTCTCCGACTGGCCATCAGCTAATTCCGGTTGAACGGGAGAAGTTTCTCCAGTCCCAAAATGACGGAGATAGTAAGTAAGTGGGTCTGATGGGAAATCTTCGGGTGTTTTCGGCCACTTAGGAGACTCGAAACGACCATTGCGTACACAAATGACCTTTTCATAACTACGAGCCTCACCCGCCAGCCAAAAAATTAGCCCCGGCATTTTACCCGTCATCACATCGTCAAGAGCTTGTCCGGCGACGTGGGTAAAGAAGTTTGCTTCTGGATGCTCACCCGCTAACACGGAAAAATCCTGTAAGCGAAAATCAATGGCATAATTTAGCCGTTCTCCATCTCCGGTATGAACCACCAACTGCCAAACAACCTGCTCGGCAGGGAAACTAGCCCAACTGCTGTCAGCTTGTTTGACCTTTTGTTTGAGCCAGGAAATAAAAGATCCTGCCAGGAATGTATCCAGTTTTTGTTGCAAGGTATACCGATCTTCAAGTGTGGACAATCCTGTAAGAGTGCTGATATCGATTGGTTCCCAACGCAACTCAGGAGATGGCTTTTCCCGGACAAAATCGGATGACTGTTCATATCGCTGCGGGGACTGCCCAGATCGAAGCTCAATCATATCACCGGGACGCACCGTTATCGCTCGCTCTGGGGAACTAAGCCGACGTTGCAACAAGCGAACTGTTTCCTCTGAACTTAAGGGAAACGCATAGCGGTTAAACCAGGCGTGCCGACCACTAAAGCACAGACCGGAAGCGTAAGGGAAAACCAAAGCAGGGTTGCAGGCACATGCTGCTTCCAACCAACTAACTACCCCTTGTCTGTCAAAGGTTGCTCCCATACCGTGCAGATAGCCCATGCTGGCACGCACTACTGGCTGATACTTGGTTGAAATTAGATCGATAGCACCGTATTCTCGCGTGATTCGTTCGCCAATTTCCGCCGTCACTTCTGCATCTGCCATGTGCCAGAATGTGCCAGTTGCATCTCGAACTAACAGCCCAAACTCCGGTTCTTCGTGGTCTGAAGGCGTGGGGAGCAAGTAAGTTTGTCCAAGAGCGATCGCTTGCCAAGGTTGACAGATGATTATTTTTGAGAACCCAATCTTTTGCAGCTGTTCGACTAGTGCCGGTTCATCCGCAGTAATTACGGGCAGTTCGCGCGGAAGTTTCTGGAGCGTTTCTAGATGAAAATGATCGAAGTGCCCATGAGTCACCACCAAAGCTGTCAAGTTTGGCAGTTTGTCCAACTCAAATACCCGACCAGGATAGTACGTAAGCGTGCCCCCGACGAGTGTATCCGAAAAGCATGGATCGAGCAAGATGCGTTGATCGGTAGTTTCAATGTATAAAGCAGCATGACCACAGATAGTGACACGCATGAGAATTCTTTCCGTAGCTGGTACTGTCAGAAAATCCTAGCCGATTTAAACAGCAAAAGATGGAAATCTTTAAAGAATTTAAGAAGTAAAGATCAATTGCTAAGATTGGTAGCAAATAATTCCTAAATTCCATTAGGCTTGCATACTGTAATAGAGAGTATTACTGAGAGGTTGTTTAAAAAGTGTTTCGCTGTGACTTTAGGCACTTTTAGATTAGATCCCCCCTAACCCCCCTTAAAAAGCTACGGTGTATACACAAGTCTGAAATAGCTTCTTGAAATCTGGGTTTAGACTCTGGTTTTACCCCACCCTAACCCTCCCCATATGTATTGGGGAGGGAACTAGATTTTGGGTTTCCCCCCAATATATCGGGGGGATTAAGGGGGGTAATACGACTTGTGTATACACCGTAGCCGAAAAAAGGGGGGAACCGGAATCAAAGTCCCCCTATTTATCGGGGGATTTAGGGGGATCTAAAACTTTTGATCCCGACAAGAGGACTTTTCAAACATCCTCTGAGATTAGATAGTTTCATTAACATTTCTGAGTCATAGGTGTGGAAAAGCCAATACACAATGTTGTAGTTTTTGGCGGAGGGAGTGCTGGATTTCTCTCTGCCTTAGCGTTGAAGGTGAAAATGCCAGCTTTGAACGTGGTCGTAGTCCATTCCACAACCATTCCAATTATTGGAGTGGGTGAAGCGACTACCGCTTGGATACCTTGGTTTCTGCATAAGTACTTAGAATTAAATCGAGAGCAATTTTATGAAGAAACACAACCTATTTGGAAACTAGGAATTAAGTTTATTTGGGGAGATTCTAGTCAGTCTCACTTCAACTATCCTTTTGTGACTCATCTGGCAGATAAACTCAGTGTTTTGAGCAAAAGCACTGCTTACTATTGTCTTGATTCAACCACAGAATCTAGTATTTACTCACTGTTGATGGAGCAGTGCAAGTCGCCTTGCTTCCGTAGAGAAAATGGGGATTTCGTAGTTGATGAACGCTTTGGATACCATATTGAAAATGTTAGTTTCGTTTCTTATTTAGAAAGAAGAGCAACCGAAATTGATATCAAGATTATTGATCAACCTGTTGTAAATATTGAAGTCGCCGAAAATGGCTATATTCGCCAACTGAAGTTTGATGATGGCACAATGTTGGCTGGCGATCTGTTTGTCGATTGTTCTGGTTTTCGCTCGGCGTTGCTAGGAGAGATTCTG
The DNA here is from genome assembly GCF_017115025.1 of Nostoc sp. NOS(2021). Lineage (GTDB taxonomy): Bacteria > Cyanobacteriota > Cyanobacteriia > Cyanobacteriales > Nostocaceae > Nostoc. Next base: position 51,125 of record NZ_JABXKM010000340.1, read on the forward strand.
CAAGAACCCTTTTGCAGTTTTGCCAACAGTTTGTTTTGCGATTCTGCTGTCACAGGCACATGGATGCGAGATGATGCAATCAACCCATTCACAACTGCCCAAACCATGCAGAGTGGGTGGTGTTGGCAAATTGATTTGCAGGATAAAGTCAACCGTGGCTATGTATATTCATCCGCTTTTATCAATGATGATGATGCTCTGCAAGAGATGAAAGGCCACAATCCTTTGATGAGCGATCGCCATAGTATTGTAAGATTCAAGTCAGGGCGACATCAACGATTTTGGGTAAATAATGTAGTCGCTGTGGGCAACGCTTCCGGTTTCGTAGAACCTCTAGAATCAACAGGATTACACATGATTGGCGAAACCATCAAATCTGTGTGCGATGTGTTGATTGATTCAGACCAGCAACCCACCCCAGCATTAATTAATCTTGCGAATCGAGCGATCGCCCAAAAGTGGGATGATATTCGTGATTTTTTGTCGATTCACTTTAAATTCAATCGCCGAGTAGAATCAGAATTCTGGCGACACTGCTGGCATCAAACTGATATTGGTGATGCAGAAGCAGTAGTAGACTTTTTTCAAAACAATGGCCCATCAAGCATTGGTCAAATTCTGCTCCGCCCCAATAGTGTTTTTGGATACAACGGTTATCTGAATCTGCTCATCGGTCAACGAGTGGCTACGAAGTATCAAAGCTACAATGACACCTGGGATTTAGATCATTGGCGACAAGTCAAAAACTATTTCACGAAGCAGTGTGCTAACGCCTTATCAATCCATGAGGCGATTCAGGTTGTTAAAGAAAGAAAATGTCAATGGCTGACTTCATAAATACCATTCCCCAGGTGCTTCGCGTTAACCCCAATGCCCATTTAATCCTCAGTGAGACGGGTGAAGTTTGTAGCTGGGTGGGCAGCGAAGTGTTCGGACTCGAAGGCATTGGCCCTGGCACCATCCGCGAACTGCTGGCGCTGATCGATGGCGGGCGATCGCTTCAGGCAATTTATGCTGAACTTGCAGATTCTTACGATCGCAACTACTTACATGAGATCATCTTGGCTTTAACTAAGTTGCATGTCTTAGAGGAAGTAGTAACCGAAACTGCGCCCTCAAATTATGACTCGGAATTGCCAATCGTCCCTGAGCAAGTACACCAAAAGGCGATCGCTATTTTAGGCAATCACCAGTTACTCGATACTCTCAATAAAACCTTTGCTACCGCAGGTTTTCAAAATCACCGCACTTTCTCCTTCAAAGATTTTGCTTCCTGTCAAACACCGGAATTTCTCGCTCTCCAGCAAGAACGGATACTCCTCAATGGTTCTTTCAAAGTGTCTGAAAATAGTCTAGACGCTGTGAGTGTTTCTGGGCTATGTGAACTCTTTCAAGAATTCGACTTTGTAATCTGTGCTTTGGAAGGTGTACCATATCAAGCCCTATTCGATATCAACAAGTCAGCCCTAGCCAGTGGCACACCGTGTTTATTTGTCACTGCCTCCCCAGAAACAGCACTCATCGGCCCAACAGTGATTCGGGGTGCAACCGCTTGTTTTGGTTGTCGAGTTCTCACCTTGGAAGCTATTCCATCAGTTTTAAATCATATATTGCCGCAACTGTCAACCCCCATCCTTGCCCAGGCAGATAGTCCACTTTTGCCTTCCATAGCGCAGGCTTGTATTGAAGAAGCGATTGCCATTTTAGGTTTGAACTTAACAGCAACTCGCGCCACCAGCGTTGTGAAAATTAACCGGCAAGGCGATGCCTACGGCGGGCTATGCCTACGCACCGTCAAGCGGCTGCTTCCTAGTGGCGAATGTCAGCAGTGTACATCGCAATTAGATGAACCGCTGGGAGTGCTGCAACGAAATGCGATCGCGGCGGCGGCGGAAGAAATCGGTCGGATCTGGCCGAACTCACCCAATGCTACAATCCGTGCAGCAGCCGATCCTTACCAAACAGTAGGCATTTTGGGTGGTGGTACAGCTGGTTATCTGACGGCTTTAGCCTTTCGCGCTTTCAGACCAGACATCAAGGTGACTTTGCTGGAATCGAGTGCCATCCCGGTGATTGGTGTGGGCGAGGCAACTACTCCAGAACTCGTCAAGTTTCTCCATAGTCCCCGCTTTTTAGGGCTAGACATCGTTGATTTTTATCAGCGCGTGCTTCCTACGTGGAAGTTGGGGATTAAGTTTCAGTGGGGACTGCCCGATGATTATGAATTTACGTTTCCGTTTCAGCGCGGACGCTTGCTAGAATCGCTTCTCTATGAGTCAACGCTAAACAATCAGTCATTAGGGGCAATGTTGATGAGTGGCGATCGCGCTCCCATTTTTGATCGGGGCGATGGTACTCCCTTGTCTCTACTTCACCAGATTCGCTGGGCGTATCACCTCGATAATCGGCGGTTTGTTCGTTATCTAAAAGAGGAAGCGATCGCTGCCGGCATACAGCATATTGATGTGCAAATTTCTGATGCCCAGATGTCTGCCGATGGTGAAACCATTAGCCATCTAATTACTGAGGATGGGCGTAAACTAACCTACGATTTATATATTGATTCTTCAGGCTTTCGCTCGTTGTTGCTAGAGCAAAAACTTGGCTCAAAATTCGTGAGTTACCAAGATACCCTCAGCACCGATCAAGCGATCGCTGCTACCGTCCCTCATAATGGCACCATTAAACCTTACACTCTCGCCGAAACCATGAACAATGGTTGGTGCTGGAATATTCCTTTTGAGGATGCCGATCATCGGGGGTATGTATTTTCTTCAGCATTTTGTAGTGTTGACCAAGCCCTAGAGGAAATGCGTGCCAAAAATCCGGGGATGGGTGATCCTTGGCTTGTGAAATTTCGTTCTGGGCGGCATGAGCATTTTTGGAAAGGCAACGTTGTGGCGATCGGCAATTCATACGGGTTTGTCGAACCATTAGAATCGACAGCGATTCACATGATCGTTCTCGAATTGGAACTCCTACTGACCAACTTTCCCGCATCAAAGCAAGATGAGGGGGTGAAATCTGTACTCAACCGCAAAATTAGCGATCGTTGGGATGCCCTGCGTTGGTTTCTGGGAATTCACTACAAGTTCAATCGCCGTCTATCTACTCCCTTCTGGCAAGCAGCCAATAGAGACACAGATATCTCTGGCGCAGCAGAGCGATTAGCATTGTTTAGTGAGCGGGCGCCCTTATCTTATCGAAATTCCCTGTTTTATACACTGCATCCGCCAGAGTTTTTCTCTGACGATCACTCCTATGACACATTATTAGCTGGGCAACAGGTATCCGCCCGCTTTGTGGAACCCGTCGAAGATTTAGCCACTTGGCAACGCCAACTCGCAATTCTCAAAGGGCTGGCTAGCACTGCGATGCCCCAACATCAAGCCCTCTCCTGCTTGCGTGAGAAACGGCAAGATTTGCTTTACGACTTCGTAAAGCGCCGAGATAGTTGGTTACACACCTGGCTTCCTGCCTAGTACAACAAGGCAAAAGTAATAAACCTTGGCTTGCATATTTGCGGGATGATTTAGCTCACACAGAGGCGCTCAGACGCAGAGAGTATAAGACAATACGGTTCACTTAAACATTTCTTCCTTCTCTTTGCGTCCTTCTCTAACGAGACGCTGCGCGAATGCGGTTCGTTAAAAAAAATTGATTTTGACAAAGAGTTTTAGCCTTAACCCAAGCGTATTGGAGTATAAGGAGGAATGGCACTAAGAAAAGCCCAAAGGCTTATCTAGCCTCGTTCCCAGTCTGAAGACTGGGAATGTATTCAAAAGAGGGCTGCTGCCTCTGGTCAAGCCACTGGAGGCGGCAGCCCCCCAGGATGGGTTCCCAGCCTAGAGGCTCTTAACCAGTCAGGACAAGGGCTGTATCTTAACTTAGTGCCATTCGAGTATTAGGAGTTTTAAATTTCAATACATAAAATTTTATCCCTTGATTCAGCAACGCCCTATTTCCTTTTCAAACAATCGTTAACAATCCTTCTTTGAGCAAACGGCGTACCAACACGATCTTGCTATTGTCGCTGGCAAAATCGGGCAGCGATTTGATCTCAAATGCGGCTTCCGACTCAGCAATGAAGCGGAAAGCTGGCTCGACATAGGCTGGCCCTTCAACTCGGTTTTGGGGAAATTGAATCATCACCACATCCCCTTTCCTGACGGTTGTACAAATCATTCCTTGGCGTTTGACAACGTGGGTATCCAAGTCAATCTGTTGCAACTCGTCTAATTTACTGAAATGGCTATCTGCGAGTGGAGACAGTGAGCCAATGAACTTAATAGTCAGTCGTTCAACCGCATCGTCAATGTCGGCGCTACTAGCGAAGGTTTTGAGTAAATCTGTCAATTGATTTTTGGTCTGCGTCTTGGCATCATTGTCACGCAAAAAGCTAACGGGAACTGCTTTGCGAAATTCGACATTTTGCTGCACAATCGATATGAGAGCTTCCTGAATCAGGTCAATCCAGCGATAAACAGGGATACCTACGGTGATATGAAGTGAGGAAGTATCCAACGTCTTGGCTTCATGCACAAAACCACGCGGGATATATAACAGATCACCTGGCTTGAGTTCAACTTCATGAGTGGGTGCGTTCAGTTGCTCCCGTAGTACTTCTTGTGGTAATCGCCGAGCATCTTCTGGCATTGGCAAATCCCAGTAGGAATCATAGGTGCGCCAAAGTTTAGTTCCCGAAAGCTGAAGAACAAAAACATCGTGTGTATCAAAGTGGGGAGGAAATCCTTGAGCAGTCTTAGGGGTCAGGTAAAGATTGACATTCGCTGGATGATTGAGATATTGTTCCAGATTTCTGCAAAGTGTGGCGATCGCTTCCCAGTGCTGTTGCAGATGAAATATACATAAGGTATTGCCTTGATGATAGGCATCATAAAATTGATAAATACTAGGAGATGCATTGGGATCGATAGAGCCTTTCCCCCCTGATTTATTCGCTTGATTGGACAAATCATCTGCCACTTTCGATACATTAAAGTCAGAATAGCGAATGCCACTAAAGCGAATGAGCGAGTCAAGGTCGTTCATGGAAAACAGACCGGAATAGTAATCTGTTTCTCCTCGTGAAACAACCAGGGACTGCCGCTCCCAGTATTCTTTGAAGAAGGTTACGGTATCGATAGGTTGAATTAATTTCTCAAAATCAAAGTTAGTGCTAAACATTTTTGGAGTTCCCTAGATAAACAATGTAAAATTTCAACCAAAGAAACCCGCTGCTGTTCCGGCTTTTCCCTTCTGCCCCTCTGTCTTTTACCTTATACTTAGTTCTTTCACAAATTCTTCTGGTTCGCTAAAATCTAGCCAAAAAGCCACTTGGGTAATGTTACATGCCTGCGGAAAGGCATTTACCTGACGCCAGTTTCTCAGATCAGCTTCCCAAGAATAGCTTTGTGTTTGTTCAGATAACTGAACTCTTTTGCTTAAAATTGGATAAAATCCAGACAGCCTTAAGGCATCGGCAAGAAAGCACTCACTCACTGAGAAATAGTTGCTCATACCTCGCCCCCACCATCGGGGTACATTGACAAATCCCTCTAGCCGCGCGATCGCTTCCATCATCTGAGAAAATTCACCTTGAGTGAGGGAATTGCTGGATAGCCAAGCCGGAAATTCAGCCTCGTTAGTAACTCCCCTTTCTTGGAAAAAATGTTGCGTAATTTTTTGAGTAATGCTAATCCTCAAACTCGCTTCCGATTGGCTGTTTGTCTGTTCGGCTAAAGCCCAGAGGATGGCAACCTGACGATACAATCTACATTCACAACTCGCTAATGCAGTAACAATATCTGTATCTGCGTTAGTTGTCTCTTCCTGATCTGAGGAGATATTCTTACCAACAATCATCAAGATAAATTGATGCAATTGCTCAACCTTTTTGGCAAAGGTATCGTATGCACTATGAAGTTTGAGCAATGCCTGAATACGACCCAAACGTTCAACTAAGACTGGTATTGCTGATGCATCCACATCTAACTCTAGTTCATTAACATCAGAACTCGAACCCAATATTTGAGAACTGTAAACGTCAGTTAAATCAGCAGCCGAGGGTTGCAGATTTTGGTGTTGGGCTACAGCATCACACCAACGAATTAGCCCAGCGAGATTACGCAATTGAATGTAAACCCTGCCTAGAAATCGGGCTTCTTGGGATACTTTTTCAGTCAGAGGCAACCAGGAATATGCTGTCCGTATTGGACGGATAGCAACTCTAGCCTGAAGTTCTTCTATGAAAATGGACTTGTTGAGTTGAAAGTTTACCTGCTTATTGGCAGCAGTACCACCACTTTCTCCAACCATAGCGGCCAGATGTTTCAGCAGTTCAATGGCATCTGACTGTTTCTGATCCACATACCCGCCATTTTGCACAAATTCCCAAAACTGGGCTAAAATCTGGCGATCGCCCCCCTGCACCTCGGCATCAGCCACTGCTTGGCTCAAATGTCGTTGACTGAAGAACTGCCGTTTGGCACAACTGATAATTAAATTAGCGATCGCCGGATCAATAATATTTTTGTCTACCGCCAGCTGAACTGTAGCGCGGATGTTTACTAAGGCATCGGTTAAGGGTTGGTATTGGAACTGAGGATTGCTATGTAAAATTGCCACTTCATCATCCCCGATGTACCGTTTTTCTTGGTAGGCTGCAAAAATAGCTCCAAATCCCTCCATGCCAAAGGCTTCCAGTTCAGCGGCTCGGAGCGCACCCATGCTACTTGCCCCAAATACCCGCACTCCTGCTTCTAATGCCCAGAGAATCTCCTTATGCCAAACTGAAGCGCTGCGGTCAAAAAAACCGTCAATAATGGCAATTACACGCGGCTGTAACCGCAGACAGGCAAGAATATCACCACAACGGACAGGAGCAAGGTAACGGGCCGGTAAAATTTGACTGGCTTGGGTAACGGCTAGGGTGGGGCCAAGAAAGACGATAATTTGACTAGGTTCCAAAGAATTCGAGTGCATGTTGAATTTTACAAAGAGGAAGGGAGATGCATACCCGGTATAATCACATGCACCACTGGAATACCATACTCCGGTCGCGTATGATTGACAAAGACAGCTTGCTTAAATCCCTGAGTACTCAGACAACTGAGAATTTGTTGAATTTCTTCTGCAAACGTTGGGGTAAAGGCTAGTTCAGGCTGAGTTTCAAAATCAATCAGGGTAGCGATCGGTCTTTTGCTGCTAGACTTCATCGCTGGGCTACCTGGCATCCTGATACGTCCAAGGGCATAACTATCTGGATGAATGTCATCCCGACTACCCGCAATAACCGTTACTCGTGACTGAGCCGCTTCAGTGATCGCCCGTGCTAGGGCAATTTCTTTGGAACTGTGGCATCCCCACCCGGCTGCTGTCGGTCGTCCATGCCAGTTTTCCTGATCACTAATCAAGCATTTATAGGTAGGTATCCCGATAGTTGAGCTTAAGTCAGTAATCACGGCTGTCGCCCCGGCAAGTCTCACTTGATAGAGTAAAGATTGCAAAAGCGGAGACTGGATGGTTTGACTATCAACCAAGCAGTTAATCCGTTCTTCCAGAGGAAAGCGCCACCAACGCCACTCAGCTTCCCGCTCAATGACTTCAAACAATCCATGAGCGATCGCTTCTAGTAAATGGTTTCCTGATGCTAGTCCATTACTAGAAGTGCTGAACAGATAAGTATCACATTTTTCTGTTGTGGTGTCTAAATCAAGATACGCCTGTGGTACGTAAACAGGTTCACCCGTAAATAGATCGGTTCCACAAATCCAATCTAGCACTCTAGCAGGATAATAGGACTGCGATCGCTTACCTGGCTCTAAAACGCTAGGATCAATTGCCTGGTGATGTCGGCAGACTTCCTCATAAGAGGCAACCATCTCTGGCTGTGGGAGGTTTTCTGCATGATAAGACTCCACAGATTCCATCGCTGCCGAGATCATCGCCAGCAAAAGTGAAATTCCCTTGCCTTGAGAACCAGAAAAGGCTTTTCCGTTAGGACGAATCGCTTGAGCAACAGGAATACCAATGCAGTCAAGACCAGTAATGTCTGCAACACGCGTGATGCCAAAAGCACTCAGAAGTCCTTGTAGTTTCTCCCAAGTAGAATTGGGTTCTTCTGTCCGAAACGTGCCATTAAGATTCAGCTTAGGAGCATTCAGATTTTGCCACATTCGCTTGTTTCTTTCCCTAACTATTGCTGCGAGTAATAATAAATACTCGCTCTTTAACGCACTTAAGTGTTTCTTAATGTGTTGTATTAAGCACACGACACATTACGTTATTAATTAGGGACTTCCAACAAATAAATTACCACTACTTGTGGGGTGGGCCGAAAAGCCATTGGTGTCAAGTTAAGCCAAAACCCTTTTAAAACCTCGTTTCCAGCCTCTGGCTGGAAATGCACCTCATCGCGGCTCTGCCGCAAGTCTTGAGGCGGAGCCTCGCATTAGGCATTCCCAGTCGGAGACTCTTAACGAGACAAACGAGACAATCTTTAAAAGCTTGTTCTAGACTGGCTTTCACCTGAAGTTGACACCAATGGCATCTTGCCCGCCCTTGTATACCGGCTCTCGTGTCGCCCACCCCACAAGAAATAGTTGAGTATTTTTTTATTTGGAAGTCCCTTAGCGCCTTTGAAAATTGCGATATCAAAATACAGAAAAAGGTTAGCGTCGCAATTTAGCAACGCCTTCCCTTCAGTCACGACGTTCATTCGTACTGACACTGCACGCAAGCCTGAAATCAAGGCTACCAGCAACACATGACTGTCTCTTTAACTACGGATGAAGCCATTCCACCAGCTACACTTTCTAACTCATTTTCTGACAATTCTCGGTTAGCTGGTCTTGCTTTAATACCGTTAACGCTATCAATAGACCGGATATTCACAGATGGAGAAGCAGTTGACAAACCTAGAACCTTTCTTTCAGCAGAAACCATCACGGCTTTCACGTCATCAGTGTTAAAATCAAAACCGTTTGTCTGGCCTTGTTCAACAGCGATTCTTGCAAACTCACCTGCTTCAGTAGCATCCAACGCTTCACGCAGCGGCGAATTGGCTGGTTGGCCTAAAAAATTTTCATAGTATTCGACAAAACTTTGCTGAGACATTTTGAACTCTCCTTAAGATAAGATACTTAGTCTTTACCTTGAATAGGTAACTAAATCTGAAGCCAGGTGATTAACCTCAAAAGTATTGTTCCCGAATCGCTAGGCATCAGATCAATCACCTAAGTTTTAGTATTGTTCAATACAATACTTGCTTGAAGTATGCTCTAATGTCCAGATCGTTTTGGTGACATTTTGTAACTAATACAACATTATTTTTGTATATTAGAATACAAAAATTCACATTGGAGTTATATCATGTCCGGGTAAGATGCAATACGCGCTTTGGGCGCACAGTTGTCATTGGTGTCAACTTAGAGCCAGGGCGAATAGAATTCGCGGCTACACAAACAAAGTCCACCTCCGTGGACTAAGAGAAAATCAAGCTTTTATAGCAAGGGACTGGGGACTGGGGACTGGGTTGAAAGTCTGTTTGTATATAGGTTTTATCATCAGTTAATGTCCTAACCTCCTTGTCCGTTGCTATATATAGCAAGACTGTAGGAATTTCATCTTCTTGCATTCTTTCCCTCAAGGGTTCGGATTATAGCTTCAATTAGCCTTCCTGAACGATGCGAATCAAACCCGTGGCGGTGAAAATTGAACATTGCGACTGCGGCCAGTATGTCAACCAAATCCTGAGTCAATTGACCAAGATGCTGGAGATTAACTAATTCCTTTGCAAGCATGTCGTTAGCTGTTGCATATTTTTGCAATATATCTGCTTCTAGAGATTCATCCAAAGTTTCGAGAGAAAGTAGTTCAACTGTTGGAATTGTGGCTTCAGGAGGTGTGGGAATCAAAGCCGCTAAACTGTGCCAGGTTGCGAGAATAGATACCCGATCTGACAGAGTGCGGGTAAAGAGATCGTGCAACACAGTTGGCAGAAGTAAGTCTTTGGAGACAACATCAAGGTTATGTTGTTCAAGATGGTCAAGCATGAGCCATATTGAAGTGTCTGCGTCGAAGTGCTGATGAACCGACTTCATGGCTTGCAGCCCCCCAAATCGTTCAGTTTCAGGCTCATAGTCACTAAAGAAAAATAAATTAATCAAATTCTCACGCTCAAGAGCATACATGAGATCGGAAATATCTGCGATCGCTTGTTGCCGATCCACTGTTGTAAAAAAGCGCACCCGGACATCTGGCGGCTTTCTCATAAAGAAGAAACAGCGCAACAACTCATTACTCCGCCAGTGAGTAACCAACGGTTCGAGGCGGGCAAAGAGGGCACGCGCACTTGATAGTGCATTACCCTGATGCCTGACGAGTCCCACATTAAGTTGCACCCAATCGCCGTTTTCCCAGTCCTGACTACTAGATTGTGTAGTTGAAGTTGATTCGTCGGTCATGAAATGTCTTTTACCACAGTTCAATGATGTTAAATCAAGAAAAGAAAGGTTGACAATAGAAGCTGGCTTCAAGCAGCATTACGGCATGTTAGCAATAAAAAAACGTGGTTCTCGACAACATCGACCGTATCGAAGCACCTCCAGCAGATGTGTTTTACCGAGAGTATATTCTGCCCCAGCGTCCAGCGATCATCACCAATCTCTTTGAAAATTCATCACTGCGTCCGATGGATACCCTTGAAAAGGTAAAAACAGGGCTGACTGACATCCCAGTTCAAATCTGTCCAAATTACATCGCTCATCTGCTAAATTCGACATCAGCTGATGTTCCCCGAATGATCAATTTAGGTGCATATCTTGACTTCCTACAAGCACAACCCACAAGTCTTGATATCTGTGTTGAGTATCCTACGCCCCAAAAGCTACTTCAGTTATTGCCCCTGAATTCATACCAACATTTAAATGATCAGAGCGACCTATACTCGAATATGTTTGTCGCTGCCAGCAATAATTATGCTCATTTGCACTATGATGCCGATCAACGTAATGTTTTGTTGTTTCAAGTTTTTGGCACAAAGCGATTTGTATTGATTCATCCGCGTGAAACTCAAAAGCTAGATGCGATCGATCAGCCTAATCTCTGCCGTACCAGTGGCATCTTCCTGGAAAATCTCTTAGAAGCTGAGAAAACGGATTTTCTCCGATATACCAACGCTTATGATGCGGTACTTTATCCTGGTGAAACTATTTTCATGCCCATGATGATCTGGCACTACATTGAGTACTTGGAACCGGCCATGTCAATTGCTTATCGTTTGGGACGCAACGCTTATAATCGGCGATTGGCTAAACTTTTTCCAGCCCCTTCGGTTGATGTTCAGTCCTTGTCGCTGTTGCTGCAAGATGAGACAGAAGCACAATCACATCATCTAGAATGGTTAAATAAACTAGAGGCTGTAAGCGATTCATTATCGGGGAGTGAAAGCGATCGCAGGGACACTTTGAACTACCTTTCCCTAAGAATTCGGGGGCAATATCTTGGTCTTGAGCCGATCAAGAATATTCGAGAGTTGAGAAGACGTGAAGCGATGCTAAACACTTGCCTGTTCTGACCGAATCAACCGTGCATAGGAACCATCAAGCTGCGACATTTCTTTGTGGGTACCGCGTTGCACTACTTTACCCTTTTCTAGAACAATAATTTCATCACAGTCGCGGATGGTACTGAGACGGTGAGCCACAATAATGCAAGAACAGCCTCGATAGCGCAGATTTCGGTCAATAATTTTTTCCGTCTCTGCATCTAAGGCACTGGTTGCTTCGTCCATGATCAGAATTGTTGGATCGTTGACTAATGCACGGGCAATTTCTAAACGCTGGCGCTGTCCTCCACTGAAATTAGCAGCACCCTCAAGTAAATTACCTTCATACCCTTTAGGTAAAGCTAAAATCACATCATGAATAACAGCATCTTTGCAAGCTCGGACTAATTGAGAATTAGATACTGTATCATCCCATAAGGTCAAGTTATCTCGGACAGTGCCGGCGAACAGAAAAATTTCCTGTTCTACCATTGCCAAGGAATTAGAAAGTATTGCCCTAGTAATTTGCTCTCTGGGGATACCATCAAAGAGAATTTCTCCCGACCAAGGTTGATACAGCCCCGCTACCAATTTGGCAACTGTTGATTTACCAGAACCACTACTACCAACTAGGGCTACCCGCTGTCCTGGTTTCAGTTGAAAACTCAGGTCTTGAATTAGAGGCCCATCTGTGCGTGAGTAGCCAAATGTGACATTTTTTAATTCTACATATCCCTTAAGTTCGCAGGCTGAAGCAGACTGTGAGGTATGTAAATTATGACTATCCAATTCTGAATCGGTTGAGTTTTGCAACACATCATCCAGGCGATTTAAGTCTCCTTCTAGTTCCTGTAAGGTACTGCCGAAATTGACTAGAGAGTTGACTGGAGTCAAAAAGCTAGTCATTAAACTTTGGAAAGCAATCAACATCCCAATGCTGAGATGCCCATCCATGACTCGTAGACCACCAATAACTAAAACTGATAGGGAGCTTAAACTAGTTAAGAAAACAGGTACAACGCCTAGTACTTGATTAGTAACACCTAACTCTTGCTGACCGTTGATAAATTTTGTATAGTAACCTGACCAACGGGAGAAGTAATCAGATTCCAAGGCTGATGCTTTGAGGGTTTCCATACTCTGAAGGGCAGCAATTTCTGTACCTGCAACCTTGCCCCGATCTTGGATGATTCGCATATAAATATCTGTGCGCTGGCGGGAAATCCACTGCAAAGTCAAGATATTAATCGCAGCAAAACAGATACCGATCGCAGTCAGCACTCCATCATAAGCAAACATCACTAAGGCATAAAATACCACCATGACGGTATCAATTACAGTCCTGGCTAACTGTCCCGATAGCACTTGAGCAACTTTAGTATTGATATTGATTCGACTGCTAATTTCGCCGGCAAATCTTTGGGCATAAAACGCCACTGGCAAGCGAAGAATATGCTGGATGAATTGCCCGGACATTTCCACCGATAATTTGATATTTAGTTTTCTCAGTAACCGTCTTTGTAGGAATGTCAGTAACACCTGAATAATGACTGTAATTGTCATTCCCAAAATCAATGGGCGCAACCAGTCTGTGCGATTTTCTACCAAAATATTATCAACAAAAATTTGATTAAAGACTGGTAAAACTAACCCTGGAATGACGAGAAAAAATCCTGCTAAGAAACAATAGAGGATGGCTCCCCAAGAACCCCGCAAGCGGTCAAAGAGTGCGCCTATTAAGCTAGGTTTGCGACCCCCGCGTTGGAATTCTGGGCCTGGTTCCATGATTAGGACAACCCCTGTATAGGCTTCATCAAATTCTTTAAAGGAGACTCGCCTCGGCCCGGTAGCTGGGTCATTGAGATAAACCCAATCTTTTTTAAATCCCTCTACTACTAGGAAATGATTAAAATTCCAAAAGACAATGTATGGCGAACGAAGTTGTTGTAATTGCACCAATTGCTTTTTAAAACCCTTGGCTTGCATTCCGTAGTTTCTCGCAGCTTTGATCATGTTAGAGGCTTTACTACCATCACGGGAAACACCGCAATTTTGCCGCAGTTCTGCTAAAGGCACAATTTTACGATGGTAGGCCAAAATAATTCCGAAAGCTGCTGCTCCACACTCCACTGCTTCCATTTGCAATAGAGTGGGAGTTTTGACGCGAGAAGGGATGTGATTTTGTGCCGTTTCTAAATCTAATAATGGGACTTTTTGGCGTAAGGGATTAAGGTTTTGAATTAAGGATACTAACTGCTGAATTAATTGCACAAGACCATTCCCCTAAAACTTTAGTTAATGCCAGTAAATTCTCTGAGAATAGGCAAGACATAAGTAATTGGTGCTTGCTCTGTTACTTTAACCCGAACACTGGTAGTTGTTCCAGCAGAAATGTTTAATTTTGGCCCTTGGGAAGAAGACCAGCGATAACCGCTAAAGTTGGATGGAGCTAGTTCCATTTCTGTTCGCACTTCTATGTCTCCGCCACCAGTTAGCAAGATGTTTGTTACTAGATCGGGGTTGCCAATCACAGACTTTGCACCTTCTTTAGTCACAGGTAAGGGGGAAACAGAGGTAACTTTGCCGACAATACCGCCAAAGCGTTCTCTTTTCACAGAAGTGGGGGTGATTTGCACGAGCATTCCTGGTTGAATTTGTTTGCCATCTTCGACATGAAAGTAGGAGACGGCAATTAGTGAAGTCTTTTTGTCACCGACACTTAAGGTGACAAGCGGAGTTTTCGGACTAGTAACTTGTCCCAGGAAACTAGTTACTTCTAATACACAGCCGCTACTAGGGCTAATAATTTGACTATTATCTAATATTTGTTTTTCTAGTTGAGCGATCGCTCGATTAACTTCTTGAATCTGATTAATTTTGGTATTAAGAGTTTCTACGTTTTCTTGATCAATGCGTTGGATCTTAGTCTCTAAGTCTTTTAACTGCGCTTGCAGTTCGCCTACAGAACTCAAATTTTGTAAGTATCTCTGCTGGGCTTCTGTTTCTTGTACATCTAATTGCTTGAGCTGCACTTTGATATCAGATACGCTTTGCATTGCCTGTTGATATTCTTGCTCTGCTTGTAAATATGTATCTTTGGCAATGGCTCCCGCATCTACGAGTTGCTGGCGCTTTTCCAATCTATCTTTCAGTATAGGTACGACAGTTACAGCATCATTGTGCCGTTGCTGCAAACTAATGCGCTGTTCACGAATGGCATTTAAGCCTTTTTCATAAAACGCAGGCGTGAGAGTTTGAGTATCCCGCAAACGTTGAATATAACTAGCTCTAGCAGAAGCGTTCGCCTCTTTTTCTTTAGCGGTACGTTGTCGCTGAAGCAAGGATGAATTTTGTTCTTGTGTTTGTAATTGCCCCAGTTTTGAGCGTTGCAACTGCAATTGCTGTTTGAGATCCATCGGATCAATCGTTGCTATGACATATCCTTGAGCTATACATTGTCCTGTTTTAACATTCAGACTTTTTAACTGTCCTGAGATTGGCGACTCAAAAGTTACAACTTGATTGGGTTGAATAAGTATTCCCTTTCCTGTGACTGTGACGGGAATACGTCCAAAAATACTCCAAATTAACCCCAATAACACAAAACTACCCAGCGTCGCCAAAGGTAGCCAATCTACGGGATTGACTATCTGCATTAACTGATCCAATCTTTCTGGAGAAGATAAACGCTCCAGTGATTCCTTGCGAAATATACTATCTTGATTTTCAGCCATTCACTTGAGGGAGAGATTGGGGATTGGGGGGCACAGAAAGTTCTTTCACTGCGTTTTCTCCTCTTTGCGTTTTTGCATCCTCTTCTCCTGCCTTCTTTAAGATTCCCGATTCAGACGTTTAATCATCCAGTCAAATCTAGCACCTGCTAGGGCGGTGTTGTCTAATGTATCGAAGTTGAGTTCATCTTCAACTTCGATATCTTCTGCTAAAAGTTGGTCTAGTTGGTAAGCCAATTTCCCAAATCCACGGCGGAACAGGCGATCGCGAATTCGATCTACTAAAACCACAGCGATCGCTCGATAAAAACGGGCTGTAAATCCTGTATTTTGCTTTAATTTTTGAGCTAGTTTCTGTTGTGGTAAAGCTAGTAATACAGAAGATTCTAGCGCCTTGACTGTGGCAGAGGCAGTTGTTGCTTCTACAAAGGACATTTCCCCTAAAATTTCGCCTTTGACGGATTGAGCAATTTCTTTTTCGGCAACTTGATTCTGTGGGCTAGTAACAAAAATCCCTAACTTTCCATCTAACAATATATATAATGCCTCAACAGGTTTTCCTTCTTCAATTAGTACTTTACCTGGATTAACTTTAGTTCTTACTCCTTGGGAAATCATCCAATCAATATCGCCATCGTCCAAAATAGCAAATACAAACAAAACCTTTCGCAGTGATTCTCCTGGAACTACTTTGTTCTTGGTAAGAAAATCAGTGAGTCTCCGCAACTGCTGTGACAGGAAAACAGCCATTATTTGATAAAAATACGCGGCAAATTCTGTATCTTGCTCCAGTTTTTTGAGCAATAATTGTCTTGGCAATGCTAATACCCGTGAGGATTCCAGAGCTATAAAAGTAGTAGATGGGGGACGATTATCTATAAAAGATAAAGTTTCTACAATTTCCCCTGGCGATACACGATCGATTTCTTGTGCGTCTTTGACATTGCCTGTGGGAGAGACACAAATGCTTAATGCTCCCTCTAACAAAATTTCTACTGTATCAATAATCTCTTCACCTTCTTGAATGAGAACTTGATTAGGATGATGCTCTGTACATCTGCCTACACTGAGCATCCAATCAATATCACTTTCCCTAAAGGCAGCAAAATTAGGAGTATTAACCAGCATTTGTTTAAGCATAGGATTTAAACTTGATTAGAAGTGGAATTAAATCATTTGTTGCAGCAAAACACAGCTTTTTGTTAGTTTTCTGGAAGTTTTCAACCTGGCTGGCTGACATAAGTAGTAAAAAGTCAATGAGAAGCTAGAATTACCACAACTAGCTTCTCGCTCATACTAAGTAGACAATTTCGTAAATTCGTGGCCAATTGAGGGTTGAAATTGAAACACATAGGCGCTTTGCCTTCCCGCAGGGGTAGGAGCGCGAAGCTTGTTTCGGTTTATTCGCTACGAATTAATGAAATGCTGTGCTAAGTTCTACCTACTTCATTATTTTTGGCAAAATCTTTAACAAAGCTTTTTAGACAAAAGTTAATATAGATTATATCATTGGTAATTAATTTAACTAAATATCACCTTTTCGTGCTGTCACAAATATTTGGTTAGATGATTAAAAATTAATAGAACTTAATATGAATTGGATACAAAAATTTGTAAACTTTACAGCATTTCCGATCTCTCTGGTATTGATCATCTCTAGTTTGCCCAGAATGGTGAGAGCGGAATCAATGATGGCACTTAAATTGCAGAGATTACAGAGTTGGCAAATTAGTCAGAAGTTTATCCCACCAAATCGAAAAGCACCACAAACTACGGCTGGTGGGGCGACTCGTGGCGGTTCCTGCTATTTAGAGGGTAAAGAAACTTTAACTGCCTTAATGCCTCTAAATAAATCAGGTTTAACCCTTGCAGAACGTCCAACATTTTACTGGTTTGTACCGCAGATACCAGAAGAAACTGCTCACTTTTCACTTCTAGATGGTGAGGATATAGTCTACGAGACGACTTTTAAACTTCCTAAACAATTAGGAATTATTGGTTTTACTCTCCCAACAAAAGCGCCAAGCCTGCAAGTAGGTAAAAACTATCACTGGTATATGTCAATCGCTTGCGGTTCAGAGGAAGTAGGAGAGGGAATCACTGTCGATGGTTGGGTAGAACGAATTCAACCTACTACTGATTTATCAAAGCAGCTAGCCAGAACAAATCCCAAGCAGCTTTCCCAAGTGTATGCTACATCTGGGATTTGGTATGAAGTGCTAGATACATTAGTACAGCAACGTCTTACTGATCCGGGCGATCGCACAGTCATGGCTAACTGGAAAGCATTATTAGAATCAGTGGGTTTAAACAATTTAGTTTCCAAACCTCTAGTAAATAGCTGGAATGCCAAAACTAACTAATTTATGTGGAGTCATATCAAGCAACAACTTTGGCAATATCGCGGTATCTTCATTGCTGCTCCCAGTGCGGGAGCATTAGTGTTTATCCTGCGCTTGAGTGGATTATTGCAGATGTTGGAATTGGCAGCGCTGGATCAAATGTTTCTGTTACGTTCTCCAGAACCTATTGATACGCGGATTGTCATTGTAGAAATTAATGAATCTGATGTGCAAAAACTTGGTAAGCGCGGTTATTGGCCTCTGCCTGACAGCTTGCTGGCAAAAGTTTTAGAGAATTTAAAACAACAAAAACCCAGTGCTATTGGTTTGGATTTATATCGAGATTTACCAGTAGGTTTTGGACATCAATCGTTAGTTAAGGTGTTTGAGTCTACACCAAATTTAGTTGGTGTACAAAAAGTAGCTGAGAGTGAAGATAGTTCGGCGGTAGCACCACCACCAGCCCTGAAAAAACTTGGTCAAGTGGGTGCAAATGATTTTCCCTTAGATGGGGATGGGAAAGTTCGCCGCAGTTTGATGTATTTGGCAGATAAAAATGGCGAAAATGTGTTTAGTTTTGCTTTTAAACTTGCCTATCTTTATTTGAGCGATCGCCAAATTGATGTAGGACAAACAAAAGATTATTTGGTAAAAACAGGTAATGTTATTTACCCATTATTTCAAGGTAATGATGGTGGTTATATCCGGGCTGAAGACCAAGGTTATCAAGTACTAATAAATTATCGTAGCTCTAAAGAAAAATTTCAGCACATATCTATTATGGATGTGTTAAATAATCGGATATCTAAGGACTTAGTAAAAGGGCGCATTGTGTTGATTGGCCCCACAGCAGAAAGTCTCAAAGACCTATTTTATACACCATACAGCAGTACTATATTAACAGCACCTAAACGAATGGCTGGTGTAACTATTCACGCTAATGCCATCAGTCAAATTTTAAGCGCTACTTTAGATTACCGCCCGTTAATCAGAACATGGACTAAATTACAGGAATGGTTGTGGATTTTTCTTTGGTCACTGATTGGTGCAATATTAAGATGGCAACAAAGATATAGCGGCACTTCTAAAAGAAAATCATTATTACCTTTGATTAGCATTTTGCTAGCTGGATGCTGTCTTGTGGGTAGTAGTTATCTAGCCTTTCTAGCAGGTTGGTGGATTCCTGTTGTCCCACCATTAATTACATTAATGGCTTCGGGAATTGTTGTTACTGCCTATATTGCGAGGACTGCGGGAGAAATTCGTAAAACCTTTGGTCGTTATCTCACCGATGAAGTCGTCGCTAATTTATTAGAAAATCCTGAAGGTTTAAAACTTGGCGGTGAACGCAAAAAAATTACTATTCTCACTTCTGATTTAAGAGGTTTTACAGCTATGTCTGAGAGATTATCTGCTGAAGAAGTAATTAAAATAATTAACCTTTATTTAGGATATATGGCAGATATTATTACTCAGTATCAAGGCACGATTGATGAATTTATGGGTGATGGAATTTTAGTTTTGTTCGGCGCTCCCATCACTAGAAAAGATGATGCTACAAGAGCGATCGCTTGTGCTGTGGCAATGCAACTAGCAATGGAACCAGTGAACAAAAAAATCCAGCAAATGGGATTCCCAAAGCTGGAAATGGGTATTGGCATTAATACAGCAGAAGTCGTGGTCGGTAATATTGGTTCGGAAAAACGGACTAAATATGGAATTATCGGTAATCAAGTTAATTTAACCTATCGCATTGAATCGTATACAGTCGGGGGACAAATTTTTGCTTCGCAATCAACTATTAATGAGACTGGTTCCATTGTCAAAATTCTTGAACATAGAGAAGTACAAGCAAAAGGGGTGAAGCAACCCATAAAAATTTATGATGTAGGTGGAATTACTGGAGAATACAATTTATATCTTGCTGAAGACGAAGATAAAGTATTCTTGGAATTACTAGAAGCAATTCCCTTAAAATATACAGTTTTGGATGGAAAAGATGTGAGTGACACTGTGATTGAGGGAAAGTTAGTGAAGCTGTCAGCTAAGGGGGCGCAAGTATGTTATGACTCTAGAGTAAATTATCTGGTTTTACAGCCCTTTACTAACCTGAAACTGAACTTATTTCTGCCCGATAATGCCGAAATTAGTGAAGATATCTATGCTAAAGTCTTAGACAAAATGGCAGAACCAGATAATTTTTATATTCGTTTTACCAACATTCCACTAGAAGTGGAAGGGCAATTTAATGCCTTACGCCTCCGCCAAAGAACCATTGCACCTCTAACTCCAGATGAGTGATTCCAAGTTACTGCTCACAGATAATCAATCCCTAGTATTAGACAATCCCCTAACAGTTTGGCAAATTGAATCCGGTGCGATCGCTGTGTTTGCTATTCTGATTGAGCAAGGTATTGAGGGCACTCGCCGTTATCTATTCAGCGTCAATGCGGGAGAGGCATTGTTTGGGATATCGGCTAATAACCATAAAATTTTGGCGGTATCGATAGAAGATACTGTGTTGTTGCAAATATCTGCACAAGAATGTGAACAATGGATAAGTCAGGAGAAAGACGAGGCAGAAAGTTTTATTAAGTTAGTGCAGATTTGGGAGAAAAATATTCAAAGTTGTGTAGGCGAGCGATCTTCGATTCTGCCAGTTTTTTCCCACACTGAAAAGCTTACCACCTGGAACACGATCCAAGTAACTCTGAGTGAACTGCACAGTGATTTGTGCGAAATTCTGACTCAAATAGAACAAGAAGAATTGGCAGCAAAATGGACTCAATTCCAAGCACGGCAACAACTTAACTCTCAAGTAAAAGTTAGTGCCTTAAGAGAGTTAGCATCAGTCCTCAAACCCAAGCAAGCTGAACTGATGCAGTCAGGTACACCCCTGCTGATTGCCGCAGGTGCAGTCGGAAGGGCATTAGGAATT
Source organism: Nostoc sp. NOS(2021) (assembly GCF_017115025.1). Taxonomy (GTDB): domain Bacteria; phylum Cyanobacteriota; class Cyanobacteriia; order Cyanobacteriales; family Nostocaceae; genus Nostoc. Next base: position 71,684 of record NZ_JABXKM010000340.1, read on the forward strand.
AAGATTCTGCCACCTGTGCGTTCTGAAGACATGAAGCGGATTAAAGAACCATTAGAAGCGATCGCCCGTGCATCCCGAATTCGCATCCGACGGGTATTACTCAATGAGCGATGGTGGCAAAAAGATAGCGGGCCTCTATTAGCATATACTAATCAAGATAATTTTCCTGTTGCATTGCTACCAGCAGGGGTAGGAAAATACGAAATCTTTGACCCAGAGAATCACGTTCGCATACCTGTAAACAATCAGACAACAAACATACTAGCTCCCTTTGCCTATGCATTTTATCGTCCCCTACCCGAAAACAATCTAACTGCGATCGGCTTACTTCTGTTTGCCTTTCAGGGGAAAATTCGAGAACTGATTGTTATCTTCCTCACTGGTGTTGTTGGTTCATTGTTGGGAATGTTAACCCCCTTAGCAACTGCTATCCTCATCGATTCCGTCATTCCCGATGCAGATAGAGGGTTGTTAGTGCAAATCGGATTAGGTCTGATAGCCGCCAGCTTTGGGACGATAATTTTTCAAATCGCCCAAGGTTTTGCCGGTCTGAGATTAGAAAGTAAAGCCAGTTTAGACTCCCAAGCAGCCTTATGGGATAGATTGTTTAATCTGCGGGTATCTTTCTTTCGTGAATATTCAATTGGGGATTTACAATCTCGTGTTTCCGCAATCACTCAAATCCGCCAGAAACTCAACGACACAGTACTACGCACTATTTTTACTAGCTTCTTCTCTCTACTGAATTTGGGACTATTGTTTATCTACAGTTCCAGTCTAGCTTTAGTTGTAGTAGCAGTAGCGTTGTTGGCAATCATCTTCACTACTATCTCAGGCTTACTTAGCCGCCAAAAGTTGCGTTCTTTAGAAGAAATAGAGGGAGAAATTTTTGGTTTTACTGTACAGATGGTTGCTGGTGTGTCCAAACTTCGAGTCACCAATGCAGAAGACCGCGCTTTTGCTCACTGGGCAAAAAAGTATACTCACCAGCTAAAACTCAAGCTGAGTACAGAGATAATTGAAGATGTCTTAGCGATATTTAACACCGCTATGCCAACTGTCAGCTCGATAATTATCTTTTGGCTAGCAGTTACGTTAATCACACAAGCCCCATCTCAAAGTGGAATAGGATTATCTACAGGTACATTTTTAGCATTTAATTCCGCCTTTGCCATATTTATCGCTGGGGCAACTCAGCTGAGTAACACCATAGTCAGCATATTAGATATCAGCATTTTCTGGGAACGTGCGAAGCCCATCTTTCAGGCTCAACCAGAAATCGACCTGAGCAAAAGCGATCCAGGACGGTTAACAGGTAAAGTAAAAGTCGATCATGTGACTTTCCGCTACCGCGAAGATGGCCCCCTCAATTTAGATGATCTGACAATTCAGGCAGAACCAGGAGAGTTGATTGCTTTGGTAGGGCCTTCTGGTAGTGGCAAATCAACAATTATTAGGCTGTTATTGGGATTTGAAACGCCAAAAGATGGCACGATTTACTATGATGGTCAGGACTTATCAGGGTTAGATATATCGGCAGTGCGTAGACAGATTGGTGTAGTGCTGCAAAATGGTCGCATCAATAGCGCCTCAATTTTTGAAAACATTTCTAGTGGTGCATTGGTGACAATGGAAGAAGCCTGGGAAGCAGTACGGATGGCTGGATTTGCCGATGATATTAAGTCAATGCCAATGGAGATGCACACAGTCATTTCGGAGGGGGGTACAAATCTCTCTGGTGGGCAACGTCAAAGGCTACTAATTGCTCGTGCTTTAGTATTAAAACCGAGAATTCTAATTTTTGATGAAGCTACCAGTGCTTTAGATAATCGTACTCAAGCGATAGTTAGTACCAGCTTAGAGCAGTTAGGAGTAACGCGCATAATTATCGCCCATCGCCTCAGCACTATCCGCAACGCCGACCGAATTTATGTGATTGAAGCCGGTCGAGTTGTCCAGCAAGGTAAGTTTGAAGAATTAGTGAATCAAAAGGGCTTATTTGCTAATCTGATGGCACGACAAATGGCGTAAGCGATGATCCCCCCAACCCCCCTTAAAAAGGGGGGCAAAAAATTCTCAAAGTCCCCCAATTTATCGGGGGATTTAGGGGGATCTTATGATGTTTTGTATAGTGTGTAGAGATGTGTGTACACCGTAGCCCCGCCGGCGGGGAGGTTAGCTCAAGCGCAACTTTTGCGGGGTGGGGTTCCGGGTATTATGCTTAATTGCTCGGACATGATATAACTCATCGTCCTAAATCATGCATCTTGTTAATGACCGTGGCGCACTTTTGTGTCAACGCTTCCAATTCCTCTTTATTAGTGGAACTGGGAGCATCAATCAAGTTACCAATTCTCACAGTGATGGGAACTGCGCGAGGTAGGGACGATCCTTTTTGTAAAATCGCCTCAGTACCCCAGACACTCACCGGCAATATTGAGGCTTTTGCTTTCGCCGCCAGCAGCAATGCGCCTCTTTTGGGGTCTGTAATTCGACCATCTGGGGTGCGGGTACCTTGCAAGAAAACACCGACAGCCCAACCATTATTGAGATATTCTATGGCAGAACGGATGGCAGTGCGATCGGCATTTCCCCGACTCACCGGGTAAGCACCATACAATTTAATCGCTTGCGCCAAAATGGGGATATTAAATAATTCTTCCTTAGCCATGTACGCCACTGGACGACGTACACAGTTGGAGACAATTGGCGGGTCAAAGTAACTAGCGTGATTACTCACTACCAGCAACGGCCCTGATTGGGGGACATTTTCCGTACCATAAATCTGGCCCCGAAAGTAAGCGTGAAGCATGGGGCTGACGACCGACCATTTAAAGGCGTGGTAAAGTGCCAGACTGATAAACGGTTCGCGGTTTCTGTCCACAGAAGATAATTAAAATCAGACTGAATTTAGCATAAGCGATCGCAAGGCCCAGAGCAAACTCAAAAAAGCTGTAGAAACGCAAGGTAGTGATTTCGACAATTTCAGGTGACGCTTAGTGAGCTTTTTTACTACATTCCCTACCTTTTAAAATATCCTTTTAGGGGCTTCCAATTAAAAAAATATCCAATTTGTAGGATGCGTTAAGCGAAACGCCGTAATGCATTGTGATCAATGAGATAGATATGGTGCATTAACGAAGTCTAACGCACCCTACGAATATCGGATAATTTATTTTTTGGTATTTTTTTAAATTATGAATTGTTTCACCCATCTGGGAATACTAGATATAGAAATCGTCAGGATTTAGCAGTATGGTTCCGACTCTAGTTACTATTCCCGGATATCAAGTTAACGAACAACTTTATAATGGTTCGAGAACCCTAGTTTATCGCGGTTATCGAGAAACTGACTCCTTAAGAGTAGTGATTAAACTGCTGAAAAATCCTTATCCCAGTTTCAGCGAATTGGTGCAGTTTCGCAATCAATACACCATTAGCAAAAATCTCAACTCACCCCTAATCATCCAAACCTACAGCCTAGAACCTTACCAAAATGGTTATGTGTTGGTGATGGAAGACTTTGGGGGGATTTCTCTTAAAGAATGGGGAACAGGGAAAAGTCTACGAAATCTCACGGAGTTTTTACAGATAGCGATCGCACTGTGCAATACCTTAGATTTATTGTACCGCGATCGGATTATTCATAAAGACATCAAACCCGCGAATATTCTCATTAATCCCGAAACAAAACAAGTTAAATTAATTGACTTTAGTATTGCATCTCTACTACCACGAGAAACTCAAACGCTCATCAGTCCCAATGTGTTAGAAGGGACACTCGCTTATATTTCCCCAGAACAAACAGGAAGAATGAATCGGGGCATTGACTACCGGACTGATTTTTATTCTTTAGGTGTAACTTTCTACGAATTACTTACAGGAAAGTTACCTTTTGCGTCAAACGATCCAGTGGAGTTGGTACATTCTCATATTGCAAAACTTCCGCCAAATATGAATAAACCTCACCCCAACCCTCTCCGAAGTTCGGAGAGGGTGCTAAAGGCGGGTGAGGTTGATTTGACTATTCCCCAAGTTCTCTGTGATATTGTGATGAAATTGATGGCAAAAAATGCCGAATCCAGATATCAGAGTACCTTGGGATTGAAGTTTGATTTAGAAAATTGTTTACATCAGCTACAAAAAACTGGTATAGTAAAGGATTTTGAGATTGCGAAACGGGATGTGTGCGATCGCTTGATGATCCCCGACAAACTTTATGGACGAGAAACCGAAATATCAACCCTACTCCAAGCATTTGAGCGAGTCAGTCTTGGTGCAACAGAAATGATGCTGGTAGCTGGGTTTTCAGGAATTGGTAAAACTGCCGTTGTCAACGAAGTTCATAAACCAATTGTGCGGCAACGCGGTTATTTTATCAAAGGTAAATATGACCAATTTCAACGCAATATTCCCTTTTCTGCATTTGTGCAAGCATTCCGAGATTTAATGGGGCAACTGTTAAGCGAAAGTGATGCACAAATTCAACAATGGAGAAACCAAATATTAGAGGCTGTTGGAGAAAATGGACAGGTAATTATTGAAGTCATCCCCGAATTAGAAATAATTATTGGTGAACAACCACCCGCCATAGAATTATCAGGAACGTCTGCACAAAATAGATTTAATTTATTATTCCAAAAGTTTACCCAAGTCTTTACCAGCTTGGAACATCCATTAGTGATGTTCTTAGATGATTTGCAATGGGCAGATTCGGCATCGCTGAAATTAATGCAGTTATTAATGGCTGATACAAGTCATCTGTTCTTAATTGGTGCCTATCGTGATAATGAAGTCAACCCAGCACATCCTTTGATGTTGACTTTGAGCGAGATTCAAAAAAAACAAGCAACGATTAATACAATTACTTTAGCACCACTAAGTAAAGAGCAAGTAAATCAATTAGTTGCCGATACACTGAAATGTCCAGAAACTTTGGCATGGACTCTTTCTCAATTAGTGTATCAAAAAACTCAAGGTAATCCGTTTTTTGCCACCCAGTTTCTCAAAGCATTGCATCAAGATAATCTCATTCAATTTGATTTTGAGTTAGGCTGTTGGCAATGTGACATTGTGCAAGTGATAACTCTTGCACTTACAGATGACGTTGTTGCTTTTATGGCATTTCAATTGCGAAAATTGCCACAATCAACTCAAAACAGATTGCGATTAGCTGCTTGTATTGGGAATCAGTTTGATTTAGCAACTTTGGCAATTGTTTCAGAACAATCCGAGGTAGAGACGGCTACAGATTTGTGGAAAGCATTAATTGAAGGGTTGATTTTACCGCTCAGTGATGTTTATAAGTTTTATGTTGGGCAAGAAAGTCTGGCACGTACACCGGAAAATCAAGAGCCTGTTACATACAAATTTTTACACGATCGCGTTCAGCAAGCTGCTTATTCTCTGATTCCTAACGATCAGAAACAGTTCACTCATCATCTTATTGGAAACTTGCTCCTAGAGAATCTCTCACAGGCAGATCAAGAACAGCAGCTTTTTGAAATTGTCGGTCATCTTAACATCGGCAGTTCATTCATTGTTGATCCCTCGAAACGTGAAAAACTTGCACAATTAAATTTGACCGCAGGAAATAAAGCAAGAAACTCTACTGCTTATGAAGCTGCCTCTAACTACTTCGCTACTGGTATTGATTTATTAGCTACGGATTTTTGGAAGAAGCAGTATCAGCTATCACTGGAATTATTTCTACAAAGAGCCGAAGCTGAAACTATTTCAGGTCATTTTGAATCAGCATCTCATTTAATTGAAACAATTCTTGATGAAACGGATAACTTACTCGATCGATGTGCAGCTTACGAGCTAAAGATGCGACTGAATATTGTCTGTGGAGAACCTCAGATAGCAATCGATATAGCCTTAGTTGCCATAAAACTATTAGGCATTAAATTAGAATCCGAACCTCCGATCAGTGTTGATTTTGATCAACTATTGAACCTACCGGAGATGAGTGATCCCGCAAAGCTCAAAGCAATGGAAATTCTAATTTCGGTCAGTCCTGCTGCCTATACCACCCAACCCGAATTAATGTTGCCAGTAACCCTTACCATGCTCAAACTATGCAATCAGCATGGTAATTCACCGATTGCGGCCTTTGGCTACGGTTTGTATGGTGTCTTACTCTGTGGGTTTATGGGTAATATTGAATTGGGTTACCAATTTGGTCAGCTTTCGCTCAAAATCCTTGAGAAATACAATGCTCATTTCCTGAAAAGTAAGGTATATCAACTCTTCTATGCACATGTATGTGGCTGGAAAGAGCCAGTTTCCGCAACCATTGATGGTTTGCTAGAGTCCGTTCAAAGCGGATTAGACACTGGGGATGTAGAATATGCCCTGTACGGCTTGAAAGATTACTGCATTTATTATTTTCTAACAGGTGCATTTCTTGATGATGTAGATGAGATATACAAAAAATATAAAAATCTCAGCCGCAACATTGAGCATGTACATAATGAAATTGCAATTTGGCAACAAATAGAATTAAACCTCAAAGATTTTTCTGATGGAGATGTACTGATTAGCCTTGAAAATCTCAATGAGGAAGATACATTTCAGTACTTGAAAGAGAAGCAACAAAATATAGTTTTGTTTGCTGCTTACTTTGCCAAATGTCAACTTTACTACTTCAAAGGTGATTACGCGAAAGCCATTGAAAATGCAAACAAAGCGAACACTTACATTGGCTTTGTAATTGGTAAAATCTATACCACAGTTCATAACTTTTATTTCTCGCTGGCATTATTAGGACTTGCCCAAACATTAGAACCAGCACAACGCTTGGTATACCTCAATCAAGTCGAGGAGAATCAAAATCAACTGCAAGTCTGGGCTAATCATGCCCCAATGAATTTTCTTCACAAATTTCATCTCGTCAAAGCTGAAATTTGCCGAATTCTGGGAGATTACAGGGAAACGATCGACCTCTATGATCGCGCTATCTTAGGAGCCAAAGAGAATCAATTTCTTAACGAAGAGGCCTTAGCTAATGAACTGGCAGCCAGATTTTATCTGGAATGGGGCAAAGAAAAAGTCGCTCAAGCCTACATAACTGAAGCATATTACTGTTATTCCCGTTGGGGAGCCAAAGCCAAAGTTGCCGACTTGGAACGACGCTATCCCCAACTGCTTGCTCCGATATTACAACAAACCCGTTCTCAGTTCTCCACTAGCGAAACTATTTTCGCCTTGGAGAGTGTCACATCCCTCAGTTCCGCTACTTCCAGCAGTAGCAGTGTCTCTGTAGCTTTAGATTTAGCTGCCATTCTCAAAGCTTCCCAAGCGATCTCAGGCGAAATCGAACTGGAAAAACTGCTGGCATCGTTACTTAGAATCGTCATTGAAAATGCGGGGGCTGATAAATGCGTGTTAATGCTCTTGGAAGACGATCGCCTATTGATCAAAGGGTCAATTACCGAAGGGTCGGAGCCAGTAGTGTTGCAGCGCCTTCTGGTTGAGGACAGCCAGGATATTCCCCTCAGACTGATTTACAAAGTGAAGAACAACAGGCAGAGTGTTTTGCTGCTTGATGCGACGGCTGATCTGACCTTAGCCAATGACCCATATATCATACGTCAGCAGCCTAAGAGTATCTTGTGTAGCCCGATTTTGCATCAAGGGAAACTGCTGGGCATTTTATATCTAGAAAATAATTTAGCGACGGGGGCGTTCACAAGCGATCGCGTCGAACTGCTGAATTTACTTTGCGCTCAAGCGGCAATTTCTCTAGAAAATGCCCAACTTTATCAGCGATCGCAGAACTATGCCCAACAGCTAGAGCAGTCATTCGCCGAATCGCAGCAAAAATCAGAAGATTTGCAACAAGCATTGCAAGATTTACAACAGGCTCAATTACAAATGGTGCAAAGTGAGAAAATGTCTGCGTTGGGTAATTTAGTTGCTGGTGTCGCTCACGAAATGAATAATCCCCTCGGTTTTATTGCTGCCAGTCTAAAACTTGCTAAACCTACCTTTGCGGATATTATCGAACACTTGAAACTCTATCAAGAAAATTTCCCCAACAAGAGTGAGGAAATTATTGACCACGCCGAAGAAATCGACTTGGATTATAGTTTATCAGACTTGCCCAAGATGCTTGATTCCATGTCTATGGCGTGCGATCGCCTCAAAAATATCAGCACTAGTTTACGAACTTTCTCCCGTGCCGATCAAGATTACAAAGTACCATTTAACATTCATGAAGGCATTGATAGCACAATTTTAATTTTGAAACATCGTCTCAAGGCTAATGAACTACGTCCCGTGATTGAAGTTGTCAGCAACTACGGGAATTTCCCTCAAGTAGAATGTTTCCCCGGTCAATTAAATCAGGTGTTTATGAATCTGATAGCTAATGCTATTGATGCCTTAGATGAATCTAATCATGGACATTCTTTTGAGGAAATTAAAGCCAATCCTAACTGCATTACAATTACAACTTCAGCAGCAGATAATTTAGTGAAAATTGCGATCGCTGATAATGGTAAGGGGATGAATGAATCAGTGAAACAAAAGATTTTTGATCACTTATTTACTACAAAAGCTGTGGGTAAAGGAACGGGATTAGGATTAGCGATCGCCAAGTCTATTGTTGAATCAACCCACGGCGGAAAATTGAGTTTTAACTCTGTTTTGGGTGAGGGGACAAAATTTATAATTGAAATTCCACTGTAAAGTCTTGGTATTGTTAGTAAACAGCTGCATATATTCGGGAACACTAAACCTAGAAATCTTGAGAATTTAGCAGTATGGTTAGCACTCTAGTTACTATTCCCGGATATCAAGTTAGCGAAGAACTCTACAATGGTTCCAGAACCTTAGTTTATCGTGGGTATCGAGAAACTGACTCCTTAAGAGTAGTGATTAAACTGCTGAAAAATCCTTATCCCAGTTTCAGCGAATTGGTGCAGTTTCGCAATCAATACACCATTACCAAAAATCTCAACTCACCTCTAATCATCCAAACCTACAGCCTCCAAGCCTACCAAAATGGTTATGCGTTGGTGATGGAAGACTTTGGGGGGATTTCTCTCAAGGATTGGGGAATGGGGAATGGCGAGTGGGGAGTGGGGGAAAGCGTAGAATCTCTGATAGAGTTTTTAGAAATTGCGATCGCACTCTGCAACACCTTAGATATATTGTATCGAGAACGGATTATTCATAAAGATATCAAACCCGCTAATATTCTCATTAACCCAGAAACCAAACAGGTTAAATTAATCGACTTTAGTATTGCATCTTTACTACCACGGGAAACACAGACACTAATCAATCCCAATATATTAGAAGGGACACTCGCTTATATTTCCCCAGAACAAACAGGAAGAATGAATCGGGGGATTGACTACCGGACTGATTTTTATTCTTTAGGTGTCACGTTCTACGAGTTACTCACGGTAGAATTGCCATTTCGATCGAACGATCCGATGGAGTTGGTGCATTGTCATATTGCAAAAACTCCCATTCCAGTCCATGAGATAAATTCCCAGATTCCGTTAGTTTTATCGGCAATAATCAATAAATTGATGGCGAAGAATGCAGAAGATCGCTATCAAAGTGCGTTGGGGATAAAGCACGATCTAGAGATTTGTCTAAGTCAATGGGAAGCCACTGGAAATATTGCATCTTTTGAAATTGGGCAGAGAGATATTAGCGATCGCTTTACCATCCCCGAAAAGCTTTACGGTAGAGAAACCGAAGTAGCAAGCCTCCTCCAAGCCTTTGAAAGAGTAAGCCTTGGTAGCACAGAAATGATGCTAGTAGCAGGTTTTTCTGGAATTGGCAAAACTGCCGTTGTCAATGAAGTCCATAAACCTATTGTTCGGCAACGGGGTTATTTTATTAAAGGAAAATACGACCAATTCCAGCGCAACATCCCCTTTTCTGCCTTTGTCCAAGCCTTCCGAGATTTGATGGGACAATTGCTATCAGAATCAGACAGTCAATTAAACATCTGGAAAAGCAAGATTCTGGAAGTTGTGGGCGACAATGGACAAGTTTTGATTGAGGTGATTCCCGAACTAGAACAGATTATCGATCCTCAACCGACGGCTACAGAACTATCAGGAAGTGCCGCCCCAAATCGATTTAATCTGCTGATCCAGAAATTTGTAAAAATATTCACCAGCGTTGAGCATCCTTTAGTGATGTTTTTAGATGATTTACAGTGGGCGGATTCCGCATCCTTGAACCTCCTGCAATTGTTGATGGTAGAGACAGGACATTTATTGATATTGGGTGCGTATCGAGATAATGAAGTGTCACCAGTTCACCCCTTTATCTTAACAGTGGATGAGATTATGAAAACTGGGGCAGTGGTGAATACAATTACGCTGCAACCCTTGAGTCTGACGGATATGAATCAGTTGGTGGCAGATACGCTGAATTGCGAATTATCTCTAGCTCAACCTTTAACAGAATTAGTCTATCAAAAAACTAAAGGTAATCCATTTTTTGCGACGCAATTTCTCAAAGCCTTATATGAAGATAAGCAAATTACCTTTGATTGGGAAGCTCACCATTGGCAGTGCAATATTGCTGAAGTTCGAGCCTTAGCCATCAGCGATGATGTGGTGGAGTTTATGGCGTTGCAATTGCAGAAATTGCCTACTGAGACTCAGAATATGCTCAAACTAGCAGCTTGCATTGGGGCGCAATTTGATTTGCATACCTTGGGAATTGTTGCCGAAAAATCTCTAGAGGAGGCGGCGACAACGTTATGGAAAGCTTTGCAAGAAGGCTTAATTATTCCGAATACGGAAATCTATAAGTTCTTTATGCAGTCTGACAATGCATCTATTTCTGATGCCGCAGCGAATCCCACTTATCGGTTTTTACACGATCGCGTTCAACAAGCTGCTTATTCCTTGATTCCTGATCAGCAAAAGCAAGCAGTCCATCTCAAAATTGGACAGTTACTTCAGAAAAACTTTTCCGAAATAGAACGAGAAGAAAAACTATTCGATATTGTCGGACATTTGAATCGAGGACAGGCATTAATTAATCAACAGCAGGAACGGGAAGCCTTAGCTAAACTCAACTTAAAAGCTGGCGGTAAAGCCAGAAGTTCTACTGCATACGCCGCCGCCAGAATCTATCTCGAAACTGGAATTGATCTCCTAGAAGTCGATTGTTGGCTTCTTCAGTATGATTTGACCCTAAATCTCTATGTCGCGGCTAGCGAAGCCAGCTATTTGAATGGTGACTTTCAGGGTATGGGGCAAATGTCAGCACTGGTGTTGCAGAATGCCCAGACGATTTTAGACAAAGTAAAAATTTACGAGATTCAAATTATCGCCCTGACTGGCCTTGGCCAGATGTTGGAGGCGATCGCAGTTGGCAGAGAGGCTCTAGCACAATTGGGGGTAGAACTCCCAACGGAAGTAGACGAAGCCAAGATTGGCGTAGCCTTAGAAAACCTGAACCATCAACTAAACGGCAGACAGCTGGAAGAACTGGTTGATTTGCCATTGATGAGCGATCGCACATCTCTGGCAGCGATGCAACTGTTAGGAGTATTGTTTAACCCGATATTGCAGGGAAATCCGCGTTTACTGCCTTTTTTAAGCACAACAATGGTAGGTTTATCCCTCCAGTTTGGGAATGCGCCAGCATCTATGGTAGGGTATGCGATTCACGGGATATTGCTGTGTACTGTTGTCCAAGATGTGAAAACGGGCTATAGATTTGGTGAAGTGGCATTGAATTTACTAGATCGATTCAATTTATCGGAACTCAAATCTTTAGTTCTATTGTTGTTTGGGTTATTGATTCAGCATCGGCAGGAAGCTTTCTTAGCAGTATTACCAACCCTGAAAGCTGGCTATACCGCAGGTATAGAAACTGGCGATTTTCTCAACGCTGGCTACAACATAGGCGTTTACATAAATACTAAATTTTTCGCTGGAGGAGAATTAGACACCTGTGAAGTTGAAGCAGCCAATTACAGTGCTCTGATGGCGCAGGCAAAACAATATTCTTCTCAAGGCTATTTAGATATGCAGCGGCAGATGCTGAGGAACCTTAGGGAAACCGTGAGCCAACCAGATTGCTTAGTTGGAACTGCCTACAATGAAACGGTGATGCGTCCTAAGCACCAGCAAAAGAATGAATTAAGTGCGATCGCGGTTGGCTACCTATATAAATTATTGCTTGCATACATCTTTGGTTATTATAAAAACGGACTAGACTACATCGCTCAAAGCAAACCCTATCTGCTTTCGGAAGCAGGCGTGATTTCTATTCCCATTTTCCATTTCTATGGCGCTTTGACGCAATTGGCAATCTTCCCCATGCAGTCAGAAACTGAGCAAGCGGAAATTTTGGCTCAAGTAGAAACCGATCAAACCACGCTGCATCAGTGGGCGCAAAATGCTCCGATGAATTATCTGCATAAATGGCATTTAGTTGAGGCAGAAAAGTGTCGGATTTTGGGCAACAAAGCAGAGGCGATGGAACAATACGATCGCGCCATTTCCCTCGCCAAAGAAAACCAATTCCTCAACGAAGAAGCTCTTGCGAACGAACTCGCGGCTAAATTCTATCTCGATTGGGGCAAAGAAAAAATCGCTCAAGTCTACATGACAGAAGCTTATTATTGTTACGCCCGTTGGGGAGCAAAAGCCAAAGTAGTTGATTTGGAAACCCGCTATCCGCAACTACTCGTCACAATTTTGCAAAAACAGCAACCATCTTTCAAACCGACGGAAACGATGATTTCTGTCTTCTCTCAGACGATCCAAACTTCGACATTGAATAATACTAGCCTCTCAGAAGCCCTCGATCTAGCAACCATTCTCAAAGCCTCTCAATCTTTATCGAGTGAAATTGAGTTGGATAAATTACTCAAGACTCTACTTGATGTGATACTCAAAAATGCGGGAGCTGATAAATGTGCGTTGCTGATGCCAAAAGGCGATGTCTACGACGGGCTACGCCTACGCTGGGTAATTGAAGCCCTCTCCCAACTCGAACAGCCTACCATTGTCTTGCGTTCGCTCCCCTTTGATAATGGTCAAACAGTACCCGTTACCCTAATCAATCGTGTCAAAAATACCCTCTCCTTGACGGTGATTGATAATGCAGGTATCGATCCCAGCCTAGCAGCTGACCCTTATATTATTCACCATTTACCCAAGAGTATTCTCTGTGCGCCAATTCTCAACCAAGGCAAGTTGATTGGCATTTTATACCTAGAAAATAACCTGACAGTGGGAGCATTTACGCGCGATCGCCTAGAAGTTTTGCACCTATTAATATCCCAAGCAGCAATCTCCTTAGAGAATGCTCGGTTATACACGGAACTAGAAGACAGGGTACAAGAACGCACCCAAGCATTAAACCAAAAAAATGACCAACTGCAAGCAACCTTAAAAGAACTAAATCGCACCCAGACACAGATGGTGCAAACTGAAAAAATGTCAGCTTTGGGACAACTGGTAGCAGGAATTGCTCACGAAATTAACAACCCCATTAGCTTTATTTATGGAAATCTGAATCACGTTCATCAATATACACAAGACCTATTAAGCATCTTAAATTCCTACCAAAACCACTATCCAAATCCACCGAAATCCCTGGAAACAGAACTAGAAAAACTAGAATTTAACTTCTTAAAAGAAGATTTAGATAACATACTGGAATCGATGAGATTTGGTTCTGATCGGATTCGACAAATTGTCCTATCTTTACGTAATTTTTCGCGATTAGATGAATCAGAATACAAGGCTGTGAATCTCCATGAAGGCATTGATAACACCTTAATGATTTTGCAACATCGACTCAATTTACAAGAACGTACAGCGATTGAAATCGTGAAAAACTATGGCGAACTGCCCTTGGTAAAATGCTACGCCAGAGAAATTAATCAAGTGTTTATGAATCTGCTTATGAATGCAATTGATGCGGTAGAGGATAGCAATCGTGGCCGCAGTTTTCAGGAGATGACTACCAACCAAAATCGGATTTTAATTAGTACTAAAAAGACAGAACAAAACCAAGTACAGATTATCATTGCTGATAATGGAGTCGGCATTCCAGAAGAGATAAAACTGAGCTTATTCAATCCCTTTTTTACCACTAAAGCTGTCGGTAAAGGAACAGGGTTGGGACTAGCGATCGCTTGTCAAATTGTTGAATCAACCCACGGCGGAAAATTGAGTTTTAACTCTGTTCTAGGTGAGGGGACAAAATTTATAATTGAAATTCCACTGTAAAGTCTTGGTATTGTTA
>NZ_JABXKM010000116.1 GCF_017115025.1 Nostoc sp. NOS(2021)
AGTATAGCAGGGGACTGGGGACTGGGGACTGGGTTGAAAGTCTGTTTGTATATAGGTTTTATCATCAGTTAATGTCCTAACCTTCTTGTCCGTTGCTATACAATGCGTAAGTCCTACATTTTTCTCTTTGAATTTTATAGTTTATAAACAAGGGGGAAGGGGAAAAGGTAAAAACCGTACTTCCTGCCGCTACGCGCTTTCGCCCCTAGTGGGCGACCTAATTCAACCCTTTCCGTTTGCTCTTTACCCTTTACCCCTCTTTTTTATAACTCCAACTTAACTGTCTGTATCACAAAGCTAAAATTGATACTACTCTGCCAAAATTGCTTCCCACTCAGACTGCGAGAGGGGTTTTACCTCTATCTGCATATCAAAACAATCGCTAGCTGCGGTAATTAAAGCTGCAATAATCGTCTCAATACTCAGGTTTTGAGGCAGTTGTACATTCGTAAAAGATTCTGCACCAAATACTTGATAGAATAGTTCAGCATCCGGTTGCAAACGGATTGAACCATGTTGTAAAATTACCCCACCACGTCGCAATTGAGCGCTACCAATGAGTTTGGCACCATCTGGCAAAACTAAATCTGCACTAGTAGCGGTGCCAAAACAGTTAGGGTTATGGATGTAGCCTCGCCCTTGTGTACCGTACTGTAATTCTACGCCAAGCGATCGCCAGCCTTGAATCAAAAACTCACAAATTTTTTCGTACACCTGGAGGCGACTACCCGTCAGTCCAGATGTGACTACAGCGTAAGTTAAATCACCTTGGTGTAGCACCGCCCGTCCACCGCTAGAACGTCGCACTAAATCCAGTTTTTGCCCTTGCCAAGTTAAATGTTGCCAATATTCAGGGTATTGGCGTTGATGATAGCCAAGAGAAATGGCAGGTGGCGACCAGGTATAAAAGCGCAGAGTTGACGGATGCTTTCCAGACTGGTGCTGTTCTAGTAACCAGAGGTCAATCGCCATCTGCACATTGCCAGCCGCCTCTAGCAAAGGAATTAGTCGCCAAACTTTAGAATTCAAGAGTTAGGAGTTTGGAGTTAGGAGTTAGAGACGCGATTAATCGCGTCTGTACAGGAGTTAGGAGTTATGAATTAAAAAGTTTATACAACTGACAACTTATAACTCAGCACTCATAACTCCTAACTGAAGCGAAGCGATTAGTCAAGTCGCACCAAATTCAGATTGTAAAACTTCATCGTTATTATCAGCGATCGTTGCCACAATGGTAATGAGCCGAGACACTTCGCCAGGAGATAACTCCGCTAAGGTGCGTGTTGATATCACAACCACTCGGTTTTCAATAATACCAAAACGCGCTTCAAAAGTGCTGGAGCAGTTCAACTCCAACAGATAACGCATCAACTTAGGTTCATCTTTGGCAGGTAAATTTAGCACCGCAGACCAAACCGTTATGGTATCTTCATCGCTTGTCCCGTTGAGTTGGACAAATACTTGCACACTTCCGTACTTAAACTTCCAGAGATAACCACCCTCTGGAGTGTGGCTAACCATTGCACTGTCGTCTTGTTCCAAAGAGTCGATGACATTTTCAATTACCTCCACATGGTTGATGCTTGTCGTCTCGGCGATTAGCTCATTAATGGAGTCGTTACTAGTTAGGGTTTCTGGGTAGCTTGTCATACAGATTTTTTTCTCAACATACTCGCTATTTTATCTACACATACTTTATAACTTGTGGATGCAGTTAGTTTGAACTTCCTTTTGCGGCTACTTTCCAAATGCCCAAAGTGTAGGGCTGCATCAGGGACTTCCAATTAAAAATACCCAAATGGTAGGGGCACAGCATTGCTGTGCCCGTAGGGCGTGGTCTATTTATCTGAAAATAGCTGTATATTTCTGGGTATGATTGCGAAATACGTAAATTTAGTTTGTAGATTTCTTTGTTCTGGCAATAAGATTTAGTGATGAGAGCAAAACTCTGGATATTAGCTTGCAGGTGGGATGAGTAAGGGCAGATTGAAATTAGTTACCTGTGTTGGTTGTTTATCATTGGCGATATATGCATCGGCATTATATTTTAGCGCTGGTAGTAGATGTGCGATCGCTAGTTGCAAACTGCCTTTATCACAGACGGGAGCATCCACTTTTGGAAGATATACAAGTTCTGGGAGAATATAAGAACAGATAAAACAGTGTGCAGGACTCACAATGAACCAAGATAAACAAGAACAGATCAAAGCCTGCTTAAAAGAATTGGCAACATTGTTGTATGAAGAAGCAGACAAAAGTAAGCTGACAGATATAGAAGGCATAGAAAAAACAGTGCGGAGTCAAATATTAGAACTAGTCAGCCCCGAAATAGCCCTTTTTTTATCGAACAAAAAACTGGAACAAAAATAGGTAAAACCAGGAAAATAAAAAGTTTGGTGGGAGAACTCACTCTTAAAGCCAAACAGCTTATTAGACTGGGTGTCAAACCAAGAACAAAGGTTTTGTCCATTGCTTCAAAAGTGCTGTTTGAGGCTATCAGCTAACGAATCATACCAAAAAGCAGAAATTGAGATTGAGGCATTGACAGGAGTAAAAGTTGGTCACACAACGCAACAAAAACTAGTGCTGTCACAAGATTTTCAACTACCACTTGCTAAACAATCAGTTTCAGAAATCAGCGTAGATGGAGGAAAAGTCCGACTCAGAGGTAAACCGAAAGCAGGCTGCTACTGGCGAGACGATAAAACCGTTCGGTTGCAAGGGATTTACTATGGTGCGTTTTTTGATGACAACCAATCTTTACTTGTATAGCCTGACAAAGAATTTTTTCACCTGGGAACTGGTACTTGGTTAATTAGCGACGCAATTACCGCATCCATTTGTAAACCATCCAGCATCGCTTCTGGTTTCAAAATCAGGCGATGACGTAACAGCGGCGATGCAACTGCTTTAACATCATCTGGCGTGACAAAATCTCTTTTAGCTAACCACGCTAGGGCTTGAGATGTCTGCAACCAAGCACCAGCGGCGCGAGGCGATGCACCCAAAGTTAAATCAGGATATTGACGCGATGTTCTCACCAACGCTAACAAATAATCAACGATCGCTTCTGATACTTTAACCTCTTTGACTGCTTGTCGTGCTTGCAAAATGTCGGCTACTGTTGCTATTGGTTTCAAACGGCTAATATCCGAACGCCGTGCTGCAAACCCAGCCTGACGATTAAGCAACATTTGCTTTTCAGCAGCTTGATCGGGGTAATCTACCACCAGCTTAAATAAAAATCTGTCCAACTGCGCCTCTGGTAAGGGATAAGTCCCCTCAAATTCCAGGGGATTTTGGGTTGCAATCACCCAAAATAAATCTGGTAAGGGTAAACTTTCACCATCCAGCGTTACCTGCATCTCTTCCATCGCTTCCAGTAGCGCCGCTTGTGTCTTGGGAGGAGTACGGTTGATTTCGTCTGCTAGCAGCACTTCGGTAAATATTGGCCCTTTTTTCAAAGTGAAATTGCGGCTATTCAAGTCAAAAATATTTGTACCAGTAATATCTGAAGGTAAGACATCTGGTGTTAGTTGAATCCGGCGAAACTCCCCTTGAATTAACTGCGCCAACACTTTTACTAAAAGGGTTTTACCAGTTCCCGGTACTCCTTCCAAAATTACGTGTCCACCCGCTAGCAGCGCTACTAAAAGTTGTTGTATTAGGCTAGATTGTCCGACAACTACTTGATTAAGACCTTGACCAAGGCGAATTAAGATAGGATGGGTTTCACTCATATTTTTTTATTGATAAGGGATTTCCAAATAAACGAACCACAGAGACGCAGAGAACACAGAGAGAGGAGAAATAGAGAGGATTCTTTGCGTCAGCTTTGGGATATTTTTTTATTTAGAAGTCCCTAAATAACCAACGCAGAAATATTATGCATAATTCCAAAAAATTAATTATGAATAGGACCAGCCCTTTCAAGGTGAACCTTTGTACTATGAGAAAATCATGTTTTTCAGCCGATTCTGGGATTTTGGCGATCGCTTACGCTTAATTTACAGTCCAAAAATCTGGGGTTTAAAGGATAGATTTTTTATTCAATTCCAGCCGATGGCTAAAATGCCGCAAAAACCGTGATAGTACATCTGCTCACCTTGAAAGGGCTAGTCCTAATGAATTATGAATTATGAATTATGAATTATGAATTTCCCTAATTGTTCGCCATTTCCCCAACCAGCTTAACAGGTCTTGTTCACTGATGGGTTGTTTGCGAGATTGTAGCTTTAAAACTGCATCTAGTTCTGCTGCACTTGCGCCTGTTTTTTCTATCCAGAAATTGATCAAGGCTTGACGTTCTAAAAGTACTTGCCCTAATCCCAAGACTTTTTGGAGTTGTAGTTGTTCTTGTTTACCCACCATCTGTACCACAAAGTCGGCGGTTTCAGCTTTCTGCAACACTCCCGCTAAAGCTTGGATGTATGCCTCGCTGTTATCTACAACTGATGTATATAAAGCTACTGGCTTGCCAAAGCGGCGATTCTGCGCCCAAATTAGCACTAATAGCAGGATAGCTACTTGCACTAATATTGGAAATAAGGGAGTTTTAGCAAAAAAACTAGATAAATTTCCTTCGCTTTCTTTCTTCCTGACATCGGCATCCTTATAGCCGTGGATGTATTCATCGACAAATACTGTGTTACTTTTTTCAGTTACTAAATTGGCTAAATACTTGAAATTACTTAAATAATCTTGGTAGGCGTTGGCGGCTAAATAAGCAGTGGTAGAAAAAATCACCTTTCCCTTTTTGTAATTTTCTTTCCAGACAACAGCACCAAAGCGATCGCCTAAATCAATTTGCTTGGAGTTAGCTTTCTGATATCGTCTACGTGTCTCAATTTTGATATCACCTTGGGGAGATTTCTGCATAGTGCTAAACTCCGCTTCTGTAACCCGCGCCCCCGCACCCAAAATTACCAAAGTATTCCCTTTTTCTATCCATTCACGCTCTTGACTATCCAGTATCGTCTCCCTTGGATAACCGCTTACCTGTAGAACGGTAACTGGGCTGTTCTCTGGCTGAATATCACTAAAAGGCTTTTGCCAGCGCTTGATAGAAATTCCCTGTTGTTGCATAAAAGCATACCAAGCACCATAACCATCAGAGGCGCGGTTATAGGTAGAGCCAGTGTTAATTTTAGTATTATTGGGAGCCGCAAACAAACTAAGTAAAACGATCGCAGCGAGTGCGATCGCTCCTATCCATGCAAGGCGATTTGAACGTTTCATTTTTGACTTTTACTATAATCACTTCGTTTCAGTATCACTAGTGTTAATACTTACTTATTTTTCAGGTAAAGTCAAAAATATAATTAATTTTATTTCCGTTTACCAGCACTACGCACTCTCTATATATCAATACGCTTGGGTTAAGGCTTAACTCTTTATCAAAGTCAATTTTTTAACGAACCGCAAAGGACGCAAAGGACGCAAAGGAAGAGAAGGAAGAGAAGGAAGAAATGCTTAACTCAACTGTATTGCTCTATATATGACTGCGATCTATGACATCTTACGGTAATATTCCCAAGAAAGCTTTTAGAGCAGTTTTATACCTCTTCTTCAACCGCTTGGAGACTAAACCACCTTGCTGAATCTGTCTAATAACAGTCATCGAACAAGTCCCTTTCGGAATAGGGCTACCACTGGTAATCAAAAGAGCTAGTTGAGTAGCATCCATCTCACGAGCAAACTGATAAGCTATTACCGACTCATGGACTATAAAGCTTGGTGTACCTGAACCCGGTAGGAGTACACAGGAAGTTTCCGAATTAGGTCTGCGGGTAGTGACATTGACAAACAAATAGTTGCTTCCAGAAGTTTGTGCAATTGCGATGTAGAGGTGTTCATTGTTGGGAGGCGTATCCAGCAAAAATGCATCTCCCAAATTAATGGTGATGCTAGCCATTCAAAACCCCATCTAGATATGCTTCTCGAATAGCTACTTGCTGAATTTCCTCGATTTCCTCGTTACTCTTGCCCACATTTTTGAGAATATCCTCTACCGAAATCGGAATGGCAGAGCCATGAGGGTTTTTCCACTCTGGAAGATCATGAGTCCATTTAGCAACATCAAAAGGGTCAAGATGCCCAAAAGCTTGATAAACCTGCTCAATGATTTCCTCTTCCTCTTCACAAAGGTCTTCGTCTCCAGGATCATGCAACAAGGAAACATGATTTTCATCACGAGGAGAAATGAATTTAGACCAGAGAGGTAAGGCATCATCAACGGGCTTCCCCTTGATTAGGTCATAAACGCCGCTCAGGACAGGGCCGTAATCCATCGACACATAATGATCACCAGTAATCGGTTGTTCCATGCGTTTTAATGCAACACGGTCAGCGATGTAAAGCATCTTAAGTAAGCCTAAATACTTCATCGGCTTACCGTGCAGCTTTAAGAGTACCGCTGCGGCTTCAACGGCTTTCTCAGGATGAAACCGAAACTGGATTAGCATAAGCATCCTGAAGCGACTGCTTCACACTAGTACAAATCTATTGTAAACCCTGGCGATCGCTGACACATTGCGAAGGGCAGAGGAAATTATCATTCTCGGTAACAGAAAAGGTTAAACTCGTTGTCGTTTCCATGCTGAACATGGAAACGACAACGAGAATAAAAAACCTACCTAACCCCTCTTTGCAGGCGGGTTTAACGGGAATATTATGGCTATTTAACCGCAGATAATATCACTCAAATTGCCCAAGCGATCGCCCAGATACAATAATGAAACCGACAGAATCAAGCCTCAAAAGCGGCTGGCGAATTCCCTCTAGAATGGCTGCATTTAAAGCAGTTTCTATCTTCAATTCTTCCGCTAATGCATTATCCCAACTTTGCTGGTTCAGGCGTAGGCGTAATTGTTCTACTCGATTGTCTAATTTATTTTCGGCAACTTTAGCAGAACTTTGGCATAAGTCAATAAAATCAGGACGATTGGAGAGTAATTCCGAAGAAGTGTTACGCACTTGATAGCAAAAATTTTGCCATTTACTAGGGTCAACAAAATCGTCAATAATTCCTAAGCGCTCTTTTGCCAGATTGTAATCTCGTCCTTGATTATTGTTTTTATCTTTATATGGACGTTGCAGGATACTTAAGATTGCTCTATCTTCAACAACACGTATTGGCTCGTTGCGACCATCAACATAGATAGTTTCTATAATTGGCGGAAATAGAGCATCTACACGTCGCTGCAAGTTTTTGAATTGAGAATTATCTAGTTTGTTATCTAGTAAAACTTGTTTGGCAATTGTTAAATTTGCTTCGACTACATAATTGCATTGGAAACCAAACCACTCCTTCCCTTCTTTCGCGTCCCAAGATGTATCAGTGCGCCACATCGCAAAGGCTTCACCTCGGTCATCCCAGTTTATATAGTTCAAGAGTGCTTCTACAAATCCTTCCCCAACCCGAAAGAGTTTAACACCAGCATTTTGGTTTGCTACCCTACGATTATAAGTACCAAATTGGTCTAGATAACTATCAGCAAAACGGTTTTTTAACTCATTTATGGGAACCAATGTCCGCGTTGTCGGTTGATAACGTCGCATCTCTGATGAATCTGGGTTATTTTGTCCCCTGAATCCCAGCGCGTCACAAATCCAGCCTTCAATTGCTCGCTTAATTTCTAGATGGCAAGCATCGTAATTATCTAAATCTTGAAAATACTGGGTTGCAATTTCATCGTTAGCGTCAATTTCATCTAGAGTATTTTGTTCGCTAATCTTCACTATTTCCGCTTCAATTTGCTCTTGAATTGGCTCAACCATCTCTAACAATCCCGCAGCACTTGA
The DNA here is from genome assembly GCF_017115025.1 of Nostoc sp. NOS(2021). GTDB lineage: Bacteria > Cyanobacteriota > Cyanobacteriia > Cyanobacteriales > Nostocaceae > Nostoc. The sequence goes on from NZ_JABXKM010000116.1 coordinate 7,804, forward strand.
TTGAAACAAAACTGTTTCTAATTCTGCAAGTTTCTCATCGACATAAAACTGTAGACTGGCAATTGATTGTTGAAAAATACCAAATCCATCTTTTAATACTTTATACCAAGCATTGTGAGGGCTATCTTCTAAATAAGGGCCAATCAAGGCACTAGATTGGATGCCAATTTTGCTGCCAATGCGGTCAAGTCTGCCAATTCTCTGTTCTAATTGATTAGGCGACCAAGGAAGGTCAAAATGAATTAACCAGTCGGCAAACTGGAGGTTACGTCCTTCTTCTCCAGAGCGATCGCATACTAGAATAAAGCAGTTTGGGTTATTCTTGAACCTATTTATGCCTTCCTCAACCTTGTCTGGTGATTCTCCAAATTGATGGCTGGCTACTGTCTCTGCACCAAAGGTATTAGACAAATACCGGACAATTTCGGCACAAGTTTGCACAAAACTGGTAAATACAATAAATTTGGGGAGAATATCGCCAGTAATTGGTCTCCGAATTCTCTGTTGTATTCTCGTGATGAATTCGTTTTGATTCTTCCGAATGTTTGCGGGAATTTTGAAGTAGATACCTAGCTGATTCAGCAGCACAGTTTTCAAATTTTCCGTCCGTTCTCCATCCTCTTGAGGTTGACGAATAACTTTTAGTAAGGATTGCAGAATCTCTTCTTCCCCTGAGAATTTGGGGGTTGTAGTTAAGATGCGAACATCATCTTCTTTAAACTCCTGGATGAGTTTAGTATCAGATTTACCAGTTAAACGCGCCGCAATTACCTGCTCTAAAATACCTAACCAAGTACCAGAAGCTAGAAATAACAAGAGAAAAATCCGCTGATATTGCTTTTCATGAGGAGCGACACTACGCCATTGATTGATCAGTTCGTGAATATCAAGCGATCGCTCGTCTAAATCATACTCTTCTTTCGGCGTAAAATTGCGGTCAAATATCACATCTTCCACCGCAGCGCGACGGTTGCGAAGCATTCGCCGATGTAGTCGATAGGTATCGCTGACGTGGATGCGAATCGCTTGAACGATTTGCTCTTGCTCAGTAGAATTTGTTTGTAAATTTTCTAAATCATCTGCCAACTTCAGTAAATACTTATCCTCAGCAAAGAGGTTTCGTAGTTGCTGCAAGTTGCTTTTGAGAACAAGAGGGTTGGCACCTTCATTAAAAGAAAGCAGAAGTTTACCAATTTGCTGACGGCTTTCAACTTTGGCACGAAAACCTGCTAAATCATCAAGTTTATAGGTTGTTGGGTCGAGCAAATGCAACATGGCCAGAAAATCCTGCTCATGATTGAGAACAGGAGTGGCAGATAATAAAAGTAAGCGATCGCTCTTATGGGCAATATTTTTGCAAGTCTCAAAACGCTGTAGCACTGCTGCATCTTTAGAGGTTGCCATTGCTGCGATGTGATGGGCTTCATCTAAAATTAAGCAGCCTATCTTCGCTTTCAGGTTGATTTTATGGATATCTTCAACCGCCAGCACCGCTACCCGTTTGGGAAAATGGGAGATGTAAAACTTGTTTTCTAACTCAGTCCGCCATTGTTTGAGCAAATATTGCGGCACTATGACCACCGCACCTTTTTTCGGTTCATCAAGGAGGAATTGACGGAGAATCGCACCCGCTTCGATGGTTTTTCCGAGTCCCACCTCGTCTGCTAGCAAGTAGCGTTGAATTGGGTCTTCCAGTACCCGCCTGACTACTTCAACTTGGTGAGGATAAAGATTAATATTTGCCGAAATCAGTCCCGACATCCCGCGACTGACAGCGCGTTGCTGAATCAAGGATTTCACGAAAGCCAATCTTTTGTCGTGGAAGTAGGGCGTTTCGTGACCCTTCATTGCTAGAGTTTGGATAGGGTCTGTGTTGGGTAAATTGCAACGAACGTAAATGTCTTCTTCAGATGCGATCGCAGTTTTCTTATCTGGCAAATCAATTTGATACATTTCTGTATCTTCATCCCAGATAAAAATTCTGCCAACTATCCATTTATCCTGGGTTTGGGACTTGATATAGCATCGAGCTTGGGGTTCAAGCCTGACTTGAGAGAGCGAATTTAAAGGTAAAGTTTTTTGGAGACGTTGCCCGATTGAGCAGAAATACTCAACGTTTGCATCGGTATCAGATATTTCTGTAACTTTTCCGATACCCAAATAGTTATTCTGGGACTGTACCAATAAACCAAGCTTAATCATAGATCCAGTCACCTGAACACACTAAAAGAACCTTCCAGACTAGTTTGTTAATCCATATCTGGCAATTTTGTAGATCAACATTATAGATAATAAACTGGTATTACAGTTTTTGTCATAGCGATGTCTACGATGGGCTGTGACGCTCCTGCGTCGCTCTAAGCGAAGCTATGCCGTTGGCGAAGCCTCTCGAAGAGAAGGCTTTACGCTACGCTATCGGTGACGCTCCACCACAGCCAATGTAAAATCAGCCCAAACGTACATTTGTCGTAGGGGCACAGCATTGCTGTGCCCCTACTTGCGTTGGCGTAGCCCACCGGAGGTATTGCTACTGAACAGATGAAACTCAAGTTACCTTGACTGGAATTTGAATTACAAACTGTGTTCCCTGTTCCAAAGTTGAATAGCACTCCAATGTTCCGCCGTGTTTGACCGTGATGATTTGGTAGCTGATAGACAATCCAAGTCCCGTCCCTTTACCGACAGGTTTTGTCGTATAGAAAGGATCAAAGACACGTTGTCTTACAGATTCAGACATTCCTGAACCATTGTCTGCAATCACAATTTTGACCTGATTTTGAGTGTTGATATCGGTTGAAATTGAGATTTTGCTGCGATCGCAATTGTATTCCTCTAGCGCGTCAATTGCATTTGCTAGAATATTCATAAACACCTGATTGAGTTGACCTGCATAACATTCCACTAACGGCAGATCACCATAGTGTTTAACAAGATGAATTTCTGAGTGTTCTGGTCTGTCATTGAGACGATGTTGCAGAATCATCAGCGTACTATCAATCCCATCATGAATGTTAACAGACTTTAGTTCTGCTTCATCCATACGAGAAAATGTGCGGAGCGATTGAACAATATCCCTAATTCGCTTTGTTCCCACTTTCATAGAAGCAAGCGTTTTAGGCAAATCTTCTGCTAAAAATGCCAAGTCAATCTCCTCAATCACTTCCTGAATTCCCTGACTTGTTTGAGGATACTCCTGTTGATATATCTTGATCAAAGCCAGTAAACCACTTACATACTCATCTAGATAAGTCACATTCGCATGAATGAAATTGACTGGATTATTAATTTCGTGAGCAACTCCCGCCACCAACTGTCCTAAGCTAGACATCTTTTCTGTCTGTACCAATTGGGATTGAGTTTTTAAGAGAGTCTCTAGCACCTGTTGCAATTCTTGAGTTCGTTCTTCAACTCGATGTTCCAGCATATCATGAGCTTCCTGGATCGGTTGAGCGATCGCCCGACTCAGCAGCCATGCCAGTGTCAGTGATGCGCCCAATCCCACTAGAATGCTGCTCATAGCCACAAATTGGTTTTGCTTTACTGCCTTATTGCCAGATTCCTGAATTTGAACCGCAAAATCTTGATTGTTTTTAAGCAGACTTTGTAATGAAGTATTAGCTTTTTGATAGAGTAATTCTCTAGTTGGTCTATTGGACTGCAATTGAGTGTAGATAGCTAAAGCAGACTCAACGCGCTTTACTTGAGGCAAATTCTGTTGCCCCTGATGCCCCAGTTTTCCTTGCATTAACTCCGGTTGAGAAATATTCAACTCATAGAACTTTCGCTCCAAACTCATAAATTTCTGGTGGGCTTGCTTCCAGACTTTCCAATTTTCAATTAACTGTTCTGATAACTGTTGCTCTGCGGCGTTGTTGAGCGGTGTATTCAACGCTTGCTGCGTATTCAACGCTTGCTCCCATCCCTGATCAATTTGTTTCCAGGCTTTGTTAATACGCACCAAAGTCAACTGCCGCTGTTGCTTTGTCAAGGTCTGGTTAAGCAATAGCCGTTCCGACGACTCAATTTGAACCTGTCCTTCGCTGATTTTCCACAAGCCATCCATACTGGGTAAATCGTTGTTAGCCAGCTCGTTGATATAGCTTGATAGCTTTGAAATACTGCTATACGAACCTATACTCACTATCAGAATGATTGCAGTAATCACCCCAAAAGAAGCAAAAAGTTTTATTTGCAAATTCAGTTTGGAGAACATAGTACCTTTACCCAGAGTTCACGATGCCGAATACAGCATTCGCTGTTCTTTAGGATTCCCCAAACATCTGGTAAGCTAACTATTTATTAAACGCAGAGTCCTAGATAACGTGACTTAAACTTTTTATCAACTAAGAAAATCAAAATAAGAACCAATTTTCAACTCTACATCGAGTGAGCATTTAAGCGGTTATCTTATAATATAGGAATCCTATTTTATTTTTGAAAAAAAGACGACCTCCTTCCCAAGAGTGGCAAAATCAAAAGTAATGTGTCGCTACGATACAATTAAGGTGATATAGTTTTGTTTACTATGAAGAAAATCAGAGACAACACAATTAAGTTAAATCAATTTTTAAAGTTGATGGGTATAGTGCCAACTGGAGGGCAAGCCAAGCTGATGATTCAAGGTGGCGATGTCCAAGTAAACGGTATGCTGGAAACTCGACGAGGACGGCGACTAGTACCGGGTGATAAAGTGACAATACAAGGACAGACTTTAGAGGTGAATTTGAACAACAATGAAGACCAAGACGTAGTAATAGATTTTCCCGAACCAACCGAGTAAAGGATTTTTATCCCAAATTGAAAAGTTATTCTTTTGCCTTGTGAGTAATGCTGCAAATTTCCAACAAAGTTATTATCCCACAGAGTGATCTTGAAATTAGCGCGATTCGTTCGCAAGGAGCGGGAGGCCAAAATGTGAATAAGGTTTCCACCGCGATTCACTTGCGCTTTGATATTGTGGCTTCATCATTACCAGATTATTATAAACAACAGCTTTTAAAGCTGAATGATCGACGCATCACCCAAGAAGGAGTTGTGGTAATCAAAGCCCAAGAACACCGAAGCCAAGAGAACAATCGGGAGTCAGCGTTGAGACGACTTCAAGAACTCATTCAAAGCGCAGTTGTAGTGACGAGAAAACGCAAACCCACCAAACCGACTCGCAGTTCTCAAAAAAAGCGCCTTGACTACAAAAATAAGCGCGGACAGGTTAAGTCTAACAGAGGGCAGGTGACTGAATTTTAGATTTTAGACTTTAGATTTTAGATTTTAAATTTTGGATTGAAGATTCAAAACCGTTCCGCTGACTTGTACTGAACGTTGTCGTTGGCGCAGCCTCTCGTAGATAAGTAGCGCTCACGCTAAAACCTAAAATTTAAAAAGGGTTGCGAGCAAGCGAATTTATACTCGCTCCGCGAGAAGCAAGCTACGTGAAACAAATCTAAAATCCAAAAGCGTTCGACTGAGCGCTCACGCCGAAGTCTAAAATAAAATGACAAGCCTCTGACTTGATTGCTGGGGTCAATCTAAAATCTAAAATCCAAAATCTAAAATTGTCTGACAGATTGTTGATTTAGAAATTAAACTTTGGCACTCAATTTGGTTGCAAGATATAACCAGAGAAATAAGACTAATTCCTTCTATTGACTCTAGTCAAGTTGATGACTAATTGATTAGCTTGAAAAGAGCAACTATTAAAGGTGAAAAAAGATGAATAAGACATTACTAACGATTTTGATGCTTGCACTCTTACTCTTATTCATCATCTCTCCCTTTGCTGCCCTTGCTAGTTTAATGCTGGTAGTGTTAGTTTCGGCGTTTTTCTCTTTACTAGGAAACTTGTTCCAAGCAATTATTGGTGGTGACACCATTTCACACAAACCCTGATACATATAAATTTCTCGTAGGGGCACAACATTGCTCATTAGTATCAACTTAAGATAAAAGCCAGTCTAGAACAAGCTTTTAAGATTGTCTCGTTCCCAGTCTCCGACTGGGAATGCCTAACGGGGCGGGCTGCCGCCTCAAGACTTGCGGCAGAGCCGCGATGAGGTGCATTTCCAGCCAGAGGCTGGAAACGAGGTTTTAAGAGGGTTTTGGCTTAAGTTTACACCAATGAGCATTGCTGTGCCCCTACCAACGTACTTGTATCATTATTAAAGTGAAACGGTATGACACCAACCCTAAAAGGTCTTAGGCGGTGCGTTAGACTTAACGTCATAATGCACCCTACAAGCAACGAACTTTGAGCTTAAAAATCAATTTTCATCTTGAAAGAGATGCCACCAACTCGATTGATTATTTCACTGTCAGCAACAACTTCCCAGCCAAAGCGTTTATATAAACCCACGGCTGGATTTGTCGCTCTGGTACTAAGTGATATTGATGGATAAGATGTTTTGGCAGATGCTAACAAATGTGTGAGTAACTGCGTTCCTATGCCTTTATTTCTATGTTGAGGAAGAATTGCTATTGCTAGTTCAGGAGTGCGATCATCAACATAGCCATATCCTTTATTTTCACCTGTCAATAGACGCAGCCATGCGGCTCCTACTAGCTGATTACTACTTTCCAGAATAGTCGTAAAGCATTTGCCAAAGAAAAGGCTCATCTTCCTGTATGAGTGGACGAATAGAATAATCCATGAGTCAAATTTAGGGTAATTTACTCAGTGGTGTCGCTAAACCGTCAATGCTAACCAGATTTTTCTGCTGTTGATATTCTCGAACTCCCTCTTCACCTTTTTTACTAGCCCAGTTTACTAGAGTCTGGCGCTGACCTCGATATTCATAGAGTGGAACGCCAAAACCACAGGAAGTCTGTACTTTTTCAATGTCAGCGACGATAATTTGACGAGTTCCAGGTATCGGCAAAAACAGAGAGTACAGGGAGTTCCAGTCTGGAGAACTCGGTAAAATCGTCTTTCCTTGACCGTAAAGACGCAGGATACACGCGGGTTCTTCAAAGGCACAAAACATAAAGGTTATCCGCCCATTCTCTTGCAAATGGGCTGATGTTTCGTTACCACTGCCTGTAAGGTCTACGTAACCTACTCGGTTGGGAGAGAGGATGCGAAAACAGTCCAGACCTTTTGGAGACAGGTTAATATGACCCGTAGAACTTAAGGGTGCAGAGCCAACAAAGAAAAGGTGTTGGGCAGCAATAAAGTCTTGCAGTTCGTCAGTAATACAGTTAAAAAATTTAGACATAGACTGTCTGATTTATATTTGCAAATTTCCTATGTTCTCAGCCTATGTCTTAGCTAAATATCTAGCAAGTCCTAATTGCCGATGTCTGACAACAAGCGGGTCATCTTCAGGGAGTGGGGAATGGGGAAAAGTATTACTGTCTCAGATACCGACTAGCCATTTGGATGGCATCAGCGATATCGATATCACCATCGCCGTCAGCATCCAAGAAAGAATTCAGTACAGGATTCCCGCCAGCTTGAGGATTCTGAGCATTTGCACCTGATTGCAAAAAATTCAGTACCAAAGGTACTGCTAAAGGCAGCAATTGTTGAACTATACCAGCATCCAACCCAGTGCGCTGGGCAGCAACTTCAGCTACCTGCTGTTGTATCTCAGGAGAAAACAGCGAATCGACGGCTTCGGGGTTAGGTGAAGTCCCAGCATATTGATTCACTAGAGTTTGTGCGGCTTCATTACCATCTGTGGCTTGCTTGTCTTGTAAAGCAGAACGCACTTGACCACCCACAATTGACAAAACTGATTGGATGGTAGACGGGTCTGTGCCAGTGCGATCGCTCAACTGCTGTACAGTGTTAACAATACTTCCTAGTTGACCTAAGCTGCCCTGTTGATTAGGATTAGTGACGGCACCAAGAATTTGCTCGAAAAGTCCCATAAGTTTGTTTTTCCCTTTGTTCTCAAAAAGCTTACCAAAACTGGCTTGAACTCTTTTCTGTAGGTGGACTTTCGTAAGTCTACTCAAAGATTAGAACACGCGAGCTTCATAATGAACAAATAAAATTTTAAAAGCTACTAGCTCAAGGGTGAGAAATCGGTAAAGCGATACCTACGGTGGGCAGAGCCAACGCAAACTCTGTACCTCAATTTAACTCAGATTGACAAGTAATTTTACCCTGACGTTTTTCTACCACAATCTGATATGCGTAGGCGTAGCCCGCCGCAGGCATCGCTAGGCGAATGGAATTCGCTCTGGCTCTAAGTTGACTACAGCCAACTCATGTATTGCAAAGATTTTTGTCAATGGTATTACAAGGCGATCGCTTTTCCGGTTATTACTGGGCGCGATCGCTCCTAGTTTTCTAATTATGATGGACTCAAAGGCTTAATGTTGACCCTCAGAAGCTCAAAAGCTCCTTCCTACCACTCTGATAAAAAATACTGAAACTATTAAGATTAAAAGCATCTGCCTACTAAATAACCCACTAATCTTTCCCAACCATGCCTCTGTCACGCATAGTAACGCTGATTGTTGGTCTGATCGTCATTTTGGGGCTAGCCCTATGGCTAATTGATTCCCTATCGCGCCTCTATTGGCAATTGTCCTATTCGCCGTTGCTAGGCAATTTGCTGTTGTTGCTGCTGATTGTCCTGATCGGAGCCTTGGTTGCCGCTTTTGTGTATTATGTATTGGTAATTCAATCTGCGGAAAAGCGATCGCGCCGCAACCCGAAGCGAGTGACTGCGGCGCAAATTCCGGCTGGCAAATCTGACGCTGCTTCTACAACTCTACAGGCTGTGCGGCAACAGGTAGGGCAAATTCAAGATGAAGTAGCACGCCAAGCTTTATTAAGTCGATCGCGAGAGATTGAAGCAAACCTAGCGCGGGGTGAAATTCAAGTAGTGGTATTTGGTACGGGAAGTGCTGGCAAAACTTCCCTAGTTAATGCGATTATGGGACGCATGGTCGGTCAGGTGGATGCACCGATGGGTACAACCCAGGTTGGAGAAACCTATTGTCTACGATTGAAGGGATTAGAACGCAAGATTTTAATTACGGATACGCCGGGGATTTTAGAAGCAGGGGTGGCGGGAACGGAACGGGAACAAATGGCGCGAGAACTGGCAACAGAAGCAGATTTACTGTTGTTTGTGGTGGATAATGATTTACGACGCTCAGAATATGAGCCACTGCGGGGGTTGGCAGAAATTGGTAAGCGATCGCTTTTGGTGCTTAACAAAACTGATTTATATACAGATGAAGATAAAGAAGCCATCCTCGCTAGATTGCGTCAACGGGTACGGGGATTTATTGCTACTAGTGATGTGGTGGCGATCGCTGCTAATCCCCAATCTGCACAACTAGAAACTGGCGAAACTTTCCAGCCGGAACCGGATATTGTTCCTTTGTTGCGGCGCACAGCTGCTGTTTTACGGGCTGAGGGCGAAGATTTGGTAGCGGATAACATTCTTTTGCAATCTCTGCGATTGGGAGACGAGGCGCGAAAACTCATCGATGGCCAGCGTCGCCGTCAAGCTGACAAAATCGTAGAACGGTTTCAATGGATTGGTGCTGGTGTAGTATCAGTCACGCCTATTCCAGTTGTAGATTTATTGGCGACAGCTGCTGTTAATGCTCAAATGGTTGTGGAAATTGGCAGAGTGTACGGCTGTGAATTGAATATGGAACGGGGACGAGAGTTAGCCCTTTCTTTAGCAAAAACGATCGCCAGTTTAGGCATTGTCAAGGGAGCGATTCAATTATTATCTACAGCTTTACAGCTCAATGTGGCTACATTTATTATTGGTAGAGCAATTCAAGGCGTGACAGCAGCTTATTTAACGCGAATTGCTGGTAAGAGTTTCATTGAATATTTTCGTCATGACCAAGATTGGGGTGATGGTGGGATGACGGAAGTTGTGCAGCGACAGTTTCAAATTAATCGCAGAGATGAATTTATCAAGGCTTTTATTCAAGAAGCGATCGCGCGGGTAGTCAAGCCGTTGACAGATAAATCTGAGGTGGTTGAACACGATGAAGAAGTCAATAGTTAAACAATTCAAAATTCAAAAATAATTGGATGGATGTGGAAGGTAAGGCATGGATGATTTTGACTACCTTGAAATTATTAGACTGAATGCTTTACGCGAAGAAATCATCAAACGTTACGAGGCTATCTCTAAAGTTGTCCCACAACTTTGACGTAGAGAAATAAACATAAAAAAATCCCCAGGCTTAGGATGCTGAGGACTAGGTGCGTTAGGGTCGTAAACTGATTTACTGGTTTAGCAGCCCGATCGCCATTTCAAGGTGTATCTTAGCTCTATGCAAGTTCAGCAGGCTCTCTTGGTCGTATCGGTCAGGGTAGCTCATAGCCTTGCCCTCCATTGTTAGCTTAATCAGCGCTGCTTGCTCATCAGTGGGTGAGTTCATCTCATCTATCACCCCTTCAAGGAATTGAATAACGCTAAAACCTGGTGACTTCAACCCTCTTCCTTGCCTTAGTTGCGCGATCGCTATCTGTGGGAATGCCATCAAGGTAACAATCCAACTAGTCTTATACCCTCCATTCCCAGTAGGCTTCAATCCGTAACGCCTACATAAATCTCTCAACTCAGCAGTGGTTTTGATTTCGAGTTCTGACCTTGTGAACATAAAATAGAGTTACCCATTTGTAAAAGTGGTATCGGTGAGTTACAAGTTTTCCAGGCAAGTACTCACCGATTAAAAAGTGTAACTCGTTGTTAACGTCGACTTAAAGCTATATTTACGTTTCTACATAAATGGCTAAAGCTAAGGGTAAACCTGAAAATTTTGGAAACCAACCAAGCAAAGAATTAACCGAACAATTAAACTTCCGTGTCACCAAGGAAATGAAGGAAGAGGTAAAGGCTAAAGACGATCCTCCTGAGTTTTGTCGCCAAGCTATCCAAAAAGCACTAGATGAAGATAGGGAGAAGTAGTTAAAAGTTTTTGGACACAGTTACAGCACTATTCCTAATTGAGCAAACAAGAGATAGTGCCAAAAATTCATCGTTGGTTAATAATATGGATGCTGAGGAGTTCTTGAGAAGATATGCTGCTGGGGAGAAGGATTTTCAGGGCATCATTTTGGAGTACATTAACCTGAGTGGGGTTGAACTGCAATATATCGACTTGAGGGAGGCTCGATTTCGCTACGTCAACTTGAGCAGCATCAAGTTGAGAAGTTGTAATTTGATTGGCGCTGAATTTTGTTACTGTAACTTGAGGAATGCCAACATCGAGTCTTGTTTTTTCGAGTGTGCCTGGTTTTTGGACTGTGATTTGGGAGGAATTAATACCAGAATATGCGAGTTGACTTGTACTCGTTTCATCAGAGTTAATCTTCGAGATGCCAAGTTGAGCGGTTCTGGAGAAGAACCCTGTGAGTTCTGGGATGTTATTCGACCGGACGGAAAGTTTATCCCCGGTTTTACTGATGTAATTTATCCTGCTTCCTCCCCGGACAAGGTTAATGGGGAGGACATTCCTTTCTAATAAATACTGTGAATAAGTTACAGGGTTTACTTCTGCCAAAAGAGAAGCAGATGGTTCAGACGGAGGAGAATATATACCTTGTGTCTTAAGAGCTTGCTTCGAGTCTATTACCGCGATCGCTCCAAAATCCAATCGAGTAAAATCGGATTGACTAACTCCGGCGCTTCATCCTGCGGACAATGCCCCACTCCCTCTAAAGGAATAAACTTTTCTACCTGCGGAAAGTTAGCTAATTCTCTCCCTAATTTAATTGGTTCCCACGGATCAGCCGTTCCCCACAAGATAATCGCCGGACAGGCTAACTGTGGCAAAAGGTCTTCTGGTAGTGGCCCTGTAGAATAAGAAGTAAAAGCCAGAAACACAGCCCCAGCCCCCGGATCACTTGCTGGTGAAGTCAGAATATCTACCAACTCATCTGTCACCATCTCAGGATTCGCATAAGCTTGTAACAGAATTTTCCGCACCGTTTTCGGTTTGGCCAGTTGATTGAAAAAGAAATCACCAACTGGTTTAATAGACAACAGGCGTTGCAGTAGAGGCGCTCCGAAACGACGACTCCAAGGTAAAGTTACCCGTTTGCGATCGTGCAACAGCCGTAAAGAACAGTTAAGCAAAGCAACTCCCAAGGCAATATCTGGGTTGCTTACTGCTGCTTGCATGGCTACAATACAGCCAATAGAATTTCCGACTAAAAAAGCTGGCTCACCGACAACTTCGCGGCAAAAATCTGCTACTTGCTGTCCCCAGGTTTCTAGTGTATAGGTAATTTTTTCACCAGGTTGAGGTTTTGCGGAAGCGCCAAAACCAATCAAATCGATCGCATAAACACGGCAATTTTCCGCTAATACGGGAATATTTTTCTGCCAATGCCACCAAGAAGCGCCAAATCCATGCACCAGAACAACAGCAGGCCCAGTGGTTCCTTGGGTTTGATAGCAGATCGGGAAATCTTGCCAAATCCAGGTTTTTGTAGAGTTAAGTGCTGTTTTTGAATTTGAGGTTGTCATGGGAAATTTGATGAAAACAAGGGTAAAAACCTGTCAGCAGGAAGCCAGGGCTATTTCGTTCTAGACAGAAACCGCCCAGAACTGAAGTTCAGCGGCTCATAGCTAAAGTCCGTTAAAACGGACTATAACCTTTTCTTAGTCGTCTAAAGACGAATGAGTGCTATTAGACTGGTGAATTCATTATGAGGCGGACTAGATGAGAATGAAATAGCCCTGGCAGGAAGCCGCAAGTAAAATTGTTTTGAATTGGAATAAAATTTATCAGATTTTCAAAGTAAATCCTTTGCTCTAGTGATAGCTTAGACATACACCATGAAAGCTTCTAGCCTGATAACGCTAGCATCAAGCTAATAGTTTTATCCAGTATAGAGAGTTTTCATCTTGTTGAGAGAGGGAATTTACTCATAACTTAGATTGTGTCAGTATTAGAAACCATAACTTTTGTAATGTGAGTAATATTTTTGCTATTTTTAGATGTGAGGGAATTAGCATCAGTTCTAGATTCAGTAGTTTCACAATTTACGACAGCCAATGAAAGTCTATAAGATTGTCGAATATGAGGCATCGGCTAAGGGGTGGTTTGCAACTGGAAACTGACGCTGAATTTAACAATATTTTTCTTGTTCTTAGTTCTGCGAGCCAGAAAACATGAATCTAGTAGAAACAATTGATACTCCTGTTGGGAGTTACGCACCAGATTTTGAACTGCCAGGAATTGATGCTCAAGTACACCATCTGAGGCGTTATCTTGAGAAATTCCGAGCAGTCGGTGTCATTTCCATGTGTAACCACTGTCCTTATGTAGACTCGTATCTAGGCAGGTTAAAAAACATTCAAGCCGAATTTGCCCCAGAAGGCTTTACACTAATTGGCGTGAATGTTAGTAATGGCGATCGCAACACTAGGTCAAGCTTTGAAAATATGAAAGCTTTTGCCCGGAGTCACGACTTGAATTTCCCTTACCTGTGGGACTCGACACAAGATGTTACCCGCAGTTTTGGGGCGACAAAAACACCAACGGCCTTTCTCATAGATACTAATGGTATAGTACGCTACAAAGGTAAAATTGACGATCATCCCCAAAACCCATCATTGGTGGGAGAGGATTATTTGAGAACTGCGATCGCTTCTCTGCTTCAAGGTCAAGAAATAGATATACCACAAACAGAAGCAATAGGTACTACATTGATTTGGCGTAACTAGACATAGATAGTCCCTGTAACTGCTATCTTAAATTGGAGGCAATTGCAACTTTTTTGATAAAGCGTAACTTCATGGGAACGAATTACCGACGGGTTTTACTCAAACTGAGCGGTGAAGCCTTAATGGGCAACATGGGCTATGGCATTGATCCCGAAGTGGTCAAAGGAATAGCACAAGAGGTAGCAGAGGTGATCGCCACTGGCGTTCAAATGGCCATCGTTGTTGGCGGCGGCAATATTTTTCGTGGCGTCAAAGCGGCGTCGGCGGGGATGGACAGGGCAACCGCTGACTACATAGGGATGATTGCCACGGTAATGAACGCCATGACGCTGCAAGATTCGCTAGAACGTATAGGGGTACAGACGCGGGTGCAAACTGCGATCGCTATGCAAGAATTAGCGGAACCGTATATCCGTCGTCGTGCCATCCGTCATCTTGAAAAAGGACGGGTGGTAATTTTTGGTGCTGGTTCTGGAAATCCCTTCTTCACTACAGACACCACTGCGGCATTAAGAGCCGCAGAAATTGATGCCGAGGTGATTTTTAAAGCCACCAAAGTAGACGGAGTTTATGATGCTGATCCTCATATTTATCCTGACGCCAAGCGTTACAATAGCCTCACCTACGCACACGTTTTAGCCAAAGATTTGCGGGTGATGGATAGTACTGCGATCGCCTTGTGTAAAGAAAATAATATCCCAATTCTGGTATTTGACCTAACGGTGCGAGGTAACATCCACCGAGCAGTCATGGGAGAATCCATCGGCACCGTTGTGGGAGGTTCTTGTGAAATTAGCTGAAGCTGAGAGTACGATGCAAAAAACCGTTGAGTCAACTCAACGAGCTTTTAACACGATTCGCACTGGTCGCGCCAATGCGAGTCTATTAGATAAGGTATTGGTGGACTATTACGGTTCGCCCACTTCCCTAAAATCACTGGCAAACATTAGTACGCCGGATGCCACGACAATCTTAATTCAACCCTACGATCGCAGCAGTTTAAATATAGTCGAAAAAGCGATTTCTTTATCTGATGTCGGTTTAACCCCCAGCAATGACGGTTCCGTAATTCGGCTGAATATTCCGCCCCTAACAAGCGATCGCCGTAAAGAATTCGTCAAAATGGCATCTAAGTATGCTGAAGAGGGTCGTGTTGCTATTCGCAACATCCGCCGCGATGCCATAGACGCCATTCGCAAACAGGAAAAAAATGCTGAAATTCCTGAAGATGAAGCACGGGATCAGCAAGACAAACTGCAAAAACTGACAAACAAATACACCGCCAGAATAGACGAATTGCTGGCAGAAAAAGAAAAAGACATCACGACTGTTTAAAGTCTAAAGTCTGAAGTATAAAGGCTGAAGGATGATGGATAAATTCTTCAGCCTTTATCATTTATTAGGCATCTAACAAAAATTGATCAAGTAGGGGCAATACCCTGCGGGAAGCTAAAGCTACATGAATTGCCCCTACTCAATAGAAAATAAACTAATTCAGGAGCAAAAATTCAGCCATATGTATGACTGCATCATCGTCGGCGCTGGGCCAGCTGGTGGAACAGCTGCATATCATTTAGCCAAGCAAGGTCGCTCAGTATTAGTGTTAGAAAAAGAATCCCTGCCAAGATATAAACCTTGTGGCGGTGGGGTATCTCCAGCGATCGCTCAATGGTTTTACTTTGATTTTTTCCCAGGGGTTTCGGGGAAAGCCGAATCCGTTCGCTTTACCTGGAAATTGGGCGACCCGGTGGAAGCAAAAATCGCCACAAAAGAACCAATCTGGATGGTGCGACGAGATATTTTTGACCATTTCCTAGTGCAGCAAGCACAGAAGCAAGGGGCTGAACTACGAGATCATACTGAAGCTACGGGTATTGAGTTTCAAAGCGACTATTGGCAAGTTAACACAGCCAATGGCTCAGTTACAGGTCGTTACTTAATCGCGGCTGATGGGGCTAAAGGCCCAATGGCAAAATGGTTAGGATTCAAAGAACGTAAACGCCGTTTAGCAGCAGCTTTGGAAGCAGAAGTTCTCGCAACTGTCAAGGACAAATCGACAATTCATTTCGAGTTTGGCTTGGTGAAAAATGGCTACATTTGGAATTTCCCAAAAGCTGATGGTTATTCCATTGGTGTCGGTACGTTTATCGGCGGCGAACCTCAAGATTTTAAGAAGATTTTAGATGAGTATGCGCGATCGTTTAATGTAGATATCAAAACTAGTAAGCAGTATGGTTATCCCCTTTGCTTGTGGGATGGCAACCAAAAGTTGCATACTCAAAATGCAGTTTTGGCTGGGGAAGCTGCTTGTGTAGTCGATCCCATGACAGCAGAAGGCATTCGTCCGGCAATTTTTAGCGGTTTGATTGCAGCAGGAGCCATTAATCAGGCACTTTCCGGTGATACCAATGCTTTAGAAAAATATACTGAAGCCATTAATGAAGAATGGGGTACTGAGATGGCTTGGGCGCAAAAATTAGCTGGAGCATTCTATCGCTTTCCAGGCATTGGCTACAAAGTTGGTGTTAAGCGCCCCTCTGGTGCCCAAATCATGGGTAAGATTCTGTGCGGAGAACTGCGCTATGGCGACGTTGCCAGTCGCGCCCTTAAGCGTTTAATCCCTGGTTTTGGGGGTTAAGTATTAGAGATTAGGTAACGAATCTCTAGCGGGCGAGACACCGACCCCACAAAAATTAATCATCTCTTGTGGGGTGGGCATCCTGCCATTGGTGTCAACTTAGAGCCAGGGCGAATAGAATTCGCGGCTACACAAACAAAGTCCACCTCCGTGGACTAATACAAAATCAAGGATTCTTAACCCACGTTCGCGTAGCGTTCCGCAAGGAAAGGTGGGTTAAGCCTCGTGTAGGCGTGGTTAATAACCGCCCCTTTAACCTTAAGTTGACTTTATTTTTGAATTTTGAATTTTGAATTTTGAATTGTTAATTTGCCTATCTACTTACCATTTCTCTAAACTAGGGTTTTAGACAAGGAACTCTTAAAGGTGTGCAACATAATTCCCAGAATCTTATCGACAGAATTAACATAATATTCAATTGAGTCAATGCAAACAGTATTCTGTTCTAAAGTTAAGAATTTCCAAGCGGTTCCACTTGTGACTGCTCCATAGATGACTGGAATCTCATTACCTGCTCTTTGATTAAATATGTGAGCAGCAATCATTGTGGCTGCACATTGCCCCAATCCGGCGATGATATTCTCATTTTTGGCCTCTACAACAGTGACTACTGGAGCGCTGATAAAATACTGTTCACCAGATGCACTGAGGATGAAGTCACAAAAACCTGAAAGTCCTTGAGTAGGATCAACATTGAATTCTGTACCTGAAAATAAGCTGATCTGATAATCTAACTGTCGCCTTACCTCAGACAGAATCGGAGCGATTAAGAACTCAGAACGAGCTTTTTCGCTATTAATGGCAGTTGCTAAAGTTAGGTTCTCATCTAGCAACCGCTTCAGTAAGTCAGATGGCTGGACACCCTCTACAGTCAGAAACAGATTACGTGTCTCTTCCAGAGTTAAGCCAAACGCATTTCTTACTTTAGCGAGACTAAAATCACTGTATGCCATAGACTTCTGCTCCAGTTCTATCTTAATTGTGCATGGCTTCCCCGTCTTTGCAAGATATTGCTTCGTTAGCAGGCTCGCCTCTCAAATATTCCGTCTGAACGCGAAATTAAAAATACCTAGAGAAAAGCCAAATAATCACTCCAGTTCCCAATACACAAATAATCCCCGCCAAACCAGCTAGAGGTTTTTTATTCTTACCTGTAAACCAGTCAGAGACTTTACCAGTGTAAATAATTAGTTCGGCTGTATCTATGGTAGCGATCGCCCATATCCATCCCGCGTGCAATCCCCAGGCTAAACCCAAATTGCCGCTTGCAGCAAAGCGTGCCAACACCAGCACCATTCCCATCAGCCACAATCCAGGGAGTTGGGGTGCCGTTTCGCGCTGCTCCCAAACCAAGTGTAGTAAGGCAAAAATCAAGCTAGAAATTGCGGCTGCTACCCAAATTGGATAATCCTGCGCTAATTCAGTGAACAGGAAACCGCGAAAAACTAACTCTTCTATCCCACCCACTAATAACGCTATCAAGAAAATCGGTAGCAAGATGGGTAGTACTAACTTGAAATTCGTCTTTTCAAAACAACACCAACCTAACCCAAATTGCCCACTAAATACAATAGCTAGGCTCACCACTCCCAAACTGAAACCTAGTGCTAAAGAACCAAGAGTTGAAAGATTCCCAACAAAGCCGTAATCCGAAAAAGATTTATTGGTCAGCCAATTAACTCCCCACAGAATCAGGGGAGCCAATAGGTAGAGTGACAACAATAACGGCATCTTTTGCTCTGGCTGCAAAGGCTTGGGAGGTTGCCAATTGAGCAATATTGCTGATACTGTTGCGATCGGCAACCAGCAAACTATCCAGAAAATAAAAAATGCCATCACTACAACTAGTGCTGGTGCATTTTCCATAAACGCCAGTAGGACGTTGACCGAAGGCTCAAAGAAAGTTATCAAAATAAACAAAAAAAACACGATAGACTTCTTGCACTATAGATTTCTTGCTGATTAATCAAGACTCTACTAAAATTGGTGACTCCTGCAAGGGGTCTAATCGTATTTTTTACCTGGGACAAAATTTTCTAAATAGAGCTACTAATTTGCTGTCGGAGTAAGGACAAGTTATCATCACCTGAAACTTATCCCTACCATCAGCAAATTTACTCTTCCTCTTCCAAATCTTCGTCCGAGTCGTCGGAGTCTACATCTTGTGAGGTTAGTTTTTTATCGCTTTCACCGAGTTGAATCAGGTGAATATGCTTGTATCCCAATCTAATTTCAAACTCATCTCCAGATTTTAAGCCCATTGCTTTGGTATATGTAGCACCAATCACAATCTGACCATTTTGATGGACACTAACCCGATATGTCGGTTCACGACCACGACCATCTTTAGGTGCTTCTGGACTTAGAGGAATTCCTCTAGCCGATAGCAAAGCGTCATAAAAATCGGTGAGATTGACACGAACCTGGTTATTCTTGGTAACAGTGTAATAGCCGCACTGTTTAGCTCTTTCTCGGCGCGGTAAAGTGGAAAGTTCTTTTACTTTAGCAAGTAGTGCTTTTCCGGTTAATGGCGCGGTTGCAGTTTCAGTCATTATGCTCAAATTTTCCTTACTCTCTCCAAACTGATAAACGATGTACTCTCATGCCAGCATTTGACTTTTTAGCATTTGCATAGAGCTACTTAGGACTCTAGTGTAACGGGTGAATTCCTGCTGATAGGAGCCAAAAGCACTTCTATATATGGTTGTCCACAACAAATTAGAGGTCATAGTTGCCACAGACATTAATTTTGCTGATTTTGCGGCACTTTTAACCATTATTCGCCATTAGAAATGAAATTGTTTTCTCTTTTGGCGCTACTGTAGCGGTGTAACTTTCAGCCACCTTAACAAATTGGGTTGGTTCTACTACAAATAAGTCGTAGAACCAAAAAATTGCAGGTTTTCCACTTTGAGTGCTTGCCCTTCTGGCCAATGAGCAAGTAGAGTTTTCTCTACTCCTACTCTCAAGCTTAGGACAGCATAGTATTTCAATAGAGTCCTACGGGCATATGCCCTTTTGTCCTGCCAGTAGAGACGCGAATTTTCGTGTCTCTACATTACGAATCAACAAAGCAGTAGTAGCCGCGCTTATACGGCTATTGATTCTGGTTTTGTCACTTCGTAATTTTATATTAAATACTAGCATGGACTAATAATAGCAAAATAGTTGTTTAATTTTGAATTAAAGTTGCTGGTAAATTTTTATTTAAATTTCTAGACTTAAAGCTTGGAAAAAGCAGTGAGGATTTTCCTAACCCTTGATTGCAAGCGTGAGTATTGCCCTATGGCTTTTATAAAAATTTATCTAATATAGACTGGTCGTTTTGACCAATGAGTTAAATCCAAGATGTTCTTGATTGAGAGGAGGCAAAAATCTAAAAGTCTCGCGTATCAAGGATTCCCGGTGCAAGAACTTTTATTTGAAGTGGTGAGGATTTTTCCTCGGTTTATTACTGTAAGCTTAAAAGCGGTCAGAGGATTTTGTACGTCTGTCTATGGGAAGAATAAATATCTTAACATCTGCCTACCGCTTGATTGCCACTACTATATATTGAACATGTGCTTTTACACTTCTATATAATCAAAAAATTCAGATGAAGCTACCGCTTGACGGAATTTTCCAGCCAGGACTGCTTGACTCAAGTTGACATCAAGACGTGTCGCTAACCTGATATGCATTTAATTTGGATATGATCGCTAGGTTAAAGATAAACCTAAGTGCCTTTCTGAGCAAACCCCGTTTCCTTTATATTCCCAAACAGCTAAATTCAATGCAAAGCTGCGATTACATTTTTGGCGTTTTAACTCAGAATTTGACACAAATATTGCTGACAGCGCTGCTACAAGTAAAATTTTAATGGTTATCCTTAAGTTAGAATCAGTCGCTCTTTCCTCGTCAGCCTGTTAACACCAGGGTTTGAATTAAGGGCAAAAAAAGTATAGCTCACTTTTCACAACTACCTGCCTTGACTGATGATTGTTGAGGCTGGTGAAGCAATTTTAAAATTTTGGTTAGTGGTCATGGAAGTTATTTTTAAGGTCATTCGACAGCAACAAAATTCCTCCCCTGTTGTGCAAACCTACCTTGTAGAGGCAGAACCAGGTAATACAATCCTGGATTGCCTGAATCATATTAAGTGGGAGCAAGATGGAACTTTGGCATTTCGCAAAAATTGCCGCAATACCATTTGTGGTAGCTGTGCTATGCGAATTAATGGGCGTTCGGCTTTAGCTTGTAAGGAAAATGTTGGCAGTGAACTTGCCAGATTACAACAAATACCATCATCCCCAAGTAAAGTAAATGCCATTGGCGAAATCACGATCGCCCCTCTGGGCAATATGCCCGTGATTAAAGATTTGGTTGTAGATATGAGCAGTTTCTGGAATAATCTAGAGGCAGTTGCTCCTTATGTGAGTACGGCAGCACGACAAGTACCAGAAAGAGAGTTTTTGCAAACACCAGAAGAGCGATCGCGCCTCGATCAAACTGGCAACTGTATTATGTGCGGTGCTTGTTACTCTGAATGCAACGCCCGTGAAGTTAATCCAGACTTTGTAGGCCCCCATGCCCTTGCCAAAGCTTACCGGATGGTAGCAGACTCCCGCGATCGCGATACCGAAAATCGCTTAGAAAGCTACAACGAAGGTACTAAAGGCGTATGGGGTTGCACCCGTTGTTTGTACTGCGATTCAGTTTGTCCAATGGAAGTTGCACCATTAGAACAAATCACCAAAATTAAACAAGAAATTCTCACCCAGAAACAAGCCAGCGATAGTCGCTCAATTCGTCACCGAAAAGTATTGGTGGATTTAGTTAAAGAAGGTGGTTGGATTGATGAACGTCAATTTGGTTTACAAGTTGTCGGTAACTATTTTCGGGATTTAAAAGGATTACTCAGTATTGCACCCCTCGGTTTGCGGATGCTCCTCCGAGGTAAGTTTCCCCTGTCATTTGAAGCTTCTGAAGGGACAGAACAAGTGCGATCGCTCATTGAATCTGTGCAACAAGAAAAGGAACTGGGGACTAGGTATTAGGGATTGGGTATTAGGGATTGGGATTAAAAGAATTCTTTCCCAGTCCCCAGTCCCCAGTCCCCATTTTTTCAACGCGGCTCTTGAGGTATATTCAACGGCTGTCCATTCCGGTCATATACTAAAATATCCCACTGCCCGTTGTTACTAGATTCAAAAGCAATCCTACTACCATCAGCGCTAATTGTCGGGTTGCGGACTTCCGCTTGTAGATTATTAGTCAAATTCCGTGATTGGCGTGTTTCCCGGTCGTAGAGAAAAATAGCCGATCGCCCCTGACGGCTAGCCGCAAACACAATATAACGCCCATCTTGTGAAACGCTAGGATGAGTTGCGATCGCGTCAAAGGAGTTTAAACCTGGCAAATCGACTAAATCACGAGTTACCGTATCAAACATATAAACATCTTGGCTACCCCGTCGGTCAGTAATAAAAACAATGTATCTCCCAGAAATTTGGGGGTCTAATTCCGACGCTAAACTATTGAGACTCCGACCCCCCGGATCAAAGGGATAACTCAAAATCCGAGGGTAGCCAAAACATCCAGTCAGTAAACTTAAGCAGAAAAATACAGGTATAAAAAAAACACGTTTCATATATTAGTCATTAGTCATTAGTCAATAGTCTCACAACTCTTAACTCCTAACTCCTAACTCCTAACTGTCTCCTCTACGGAGGTGAACCCACAGTTGCACCATTAGGAATATCTAATTCAATATTTGGCCCCCGGTCTAGAACTTCAATATCCCACTGACCACGGGTGGCGGTTTCAAAGACAATATAGCGTCCATCTGGGCTGATATTTGGTTTTCTGACCCAGCCGCGATAGATTGGTGTGACGATTTGTGATTGTTGCGTAGCGCGATCGTAAAGCGCCACCACAGGTCTACCTTGGTCACTAGTAAGATAAGAAATGTAACGCCCGGTGTAGCTCAAACTAGGACTTTCGGCAATTGTTTCCTGTCGGTTTATCCCCGGTGTACTAATAAACAGTTGCCTCTCCAAATCGTACACTAGTAGCTGCTGATTACCATTCCGATTAGATACAAACGCTAAAAAGCGCCCATTTCCACTCAAAGCAGGTTGCTCCTCGGTGTAGCGACTGTTGAGGGAAGTAGGCCCTATGAGAATATCATTAGAACCACAAGATACAAGCAAACTTGTTAAACCAAAAACCAGGCTCCAATGAATTGGTCTTTGGAGCCAAAATGTAGGCGTAAATTTTTCCACCTCAACTGTTTTCCGTCGCCTCTAAACCTACTTCCACGCCAACTGTTTTAAACATCGTCATCAAAATCGGTCGAATTATCGGGCCGCTCATTTGGCTTTTCAATCGGGTTGTATGGCACATAATCAGTTGGGATCGCCTCATCATCTTCGCGCGGTCTTCGAGGAGCCGAGTCAGTGGGCGGACGACGCCTTCTCGGTCTGGGAGCAACATCATCTTCACGACTTTCGGGTTGCTGGGGTCTGTTATTACTGCGACGAGAAGGTTTTCTGACTTCCCCACCCGAACTTTCCCAATCATCAACTTCCCTAGATGAAGAACCCCAATTTTCTTCTTCAGAGCTTTCAGAAGGGCGATTCACCGGACGCCCAGAAGTACGCTGACGCGTTCTATCCCCTGGAGCCTGTCTTTCACTACTGCTGCCGTTGCGGCGTTCTGAACGACGGGGGGGTTGCTCCCTGTAGTAGTCATCACGAGTTGAAACCTCATCCCTGCTACCCTGAATCCGGGGACGCGAGGGGCGTTCTTCCTCGTCTTCATAAGGCAGTGGATCTAAGTCTGCCTCCATCTGAGCTCCATACCTCTTGCGATTACGGTTCATTGAGTAATTTTTGCTTACCTCTCGGTCTTCGTCTTCGTCCACAATCGGAGTGTTGCGCTTTGCTTGCTGGGTAGCTATACTCCGCAGACGAATACTTTCAACTGCAAAAAATACAGTTGTGCCGACTAAAAGCAGTTGACCGAATTGTAAAATCGGGTCTAGCCGCCATCCTTGAAAAACGAGAATGAAGCCGCAGAGCAAGCCGACTGCCGCAAAAAAGATATCTTGATCCCGTGACAATTCTGGACGCACAGTGCGGAGAAAATACAGTGCTGCCCCAGCCACAGCCAGGAAAATTCCTAGAATACTGGCTGAGTTTGCCCCAAAATTAACCTGAGCCAGAAAACTGGCTGAGTTCAGCCCAAAATTTATCATTGCTGTTTTCCCAATATCAAATCTATGTTAGCGAGTCACAATTAAAATCACTACTCTAATTAGTCAGGATATATTGAAGCTTCAAAGCCTCTGGCAAAGAAGCTCTGAAGCTGTTCACCAAAAAGTAAAAAAACCTATGTCTGTCAGCTAAAACTGCTTCTAGCGGCAAATACTGCTGCTTTTGGTGCAATTATAAATACCTAACAGACAATCGGTTGTGAGAGTCGAATTGACTCTCATAAGCATTATGAACGCTGAATTTTATCTTTCTGGCTAATGAAAATAAGACCAACTGTAACGGGTATCACAACAATTGCACTACCCCAAGCCAAACTCCAAAGAAAATTTGCTAAAGAAGGCGTCATACTTCTCAACCTTTTTTTACACACTTCATCCTAATTTTAATAGTGTATTACTTTCTTGAGAAGCCTCTAAGTCTGAACTGCCAAACTGGTAACTGCTTTCACCGGTTGTTGAGTTAACCGCGTGAGCGTGTTTGCTTTTGTATTTCAGAAGGGGGTGACAGCATTTGGTTAAAATGATCATGAGAGTGCTTTACAAAGCTTAAAATTTCTTGGCGATGTCTACGACGGGCTATTCGGCGTCGCAAAGCACCGCTTGCCGTTGCCTAAGTTTTTTCTTTCTTTACAGATAGATAGTAGCTGAAACCGATGACTGGTGTTGATCTGACTGCTTGGATTCTCGGCCCTGTGTTAGGGCTGATGACATTTTTATTTATATTTCGGATCATTCTCACTTGGTATCCGCAAGTGGATCTGAATCGTTTGCCCTTTAATTTAATAGCTTGGCCCACTGAACCATTTTTAGTGCCCTTGCGAAAGCTGGTGCAACCTATAGGCGGGGTGGACATTACACCTATTATTTGGGTTGGTATCTTCAGCCTGCTGCGAGAAATCCTGCTAGGTCAGCAAGGATTGCTGACTATGCTATCTCGTGTGAATTAGGGATGGGGCATGGGGCAATTCAATTTTGGATTTTGGATTGACGATAGCGGAGCGTAAAGCCTTCGGCATAGCTTCGCTTAGAGCGAGTCCGCGTACTCCTGCCCAGAAGCAAGCTACGCCTTGGTCTCGTAGAGAGCGTCTTTTGGATTAAATTTCAATTCTTTAATCCAAAATCTAAAATCTAAAATTCTTACTCCCCACTCCCCACTCCCTTAACCGTTCATTTCCTGCACAAAATTTGTATAGACATTACCCTGCAAAAACTGTGGATTTTCCATAATTTTTTGATGAAACCCGATGGTGGTGGGTAGTCCAGTGATGGCACATTCTCGGAGTGCGCGTTTCATGCGGTTAATAGCAGTGGGTCGGTCTGGCGCCCAAACAATTAACTTGCCGATCAAGGAATCGTAGTAAGGCGGGATTTGGTAATCTGTGTAAACGTGGGAATCAATGCGAACACCAGGCCCTCCAGGGGGAAGATAGCCGCTAATCCGTCCAGGAGAAGGGCGAAAGTCATGATCGGGGTCTTCAGCGTTGATCCGACATTCGATCGCATGACCCCGTAATACTACTTGCTCTTGGGTAAGTTTAAGTCTTTCCCCTTGGGCAATCAGAATTTGTTCGGCAACCAAGTCTATCCCAGTAATCATCTCTGTTACCGGATGTTCTACTTGAATCCGGGTGTTCATTTCCATAAAGTAGAATTTACCGGATCTATCCAAGAGAAACTCGATAGTACCCGCCCCAGTGTAGTTAATGAATTGGGCAGCTTTGACAGCAGCTTGTCCCATTTTCTCACGCAAGTCTTGGTCGAGAGCCGGACTTGGTGCTTCTTCCAGTAGCTTTTGATTCCGGCGCTGAATTGAGCAATCCCGTTCGCCCAAGTGGATAACATTACCGTAGTTATCCGCCAAAATTTGAAATTCGATGTGGCGAGGACGTTCAATAAATTTTTCTATGTACACGCCAGAATTCCCAAAAGCTGCTCCTGCTTCGCCTTGCGCCGCCAGGAAAAGTTTCACAAATTCATCTTCAGAACGAACTAGGCGCATACCCCGTCCACCGCCGCCAGCTGTGGCTTTGATCATCACTGGATAGCCGATATCCTTAGCAAATCTTAATCCTTCTTCCTCGGATTCTACCAACCCCTCACTACCTGGTACCGTCGGGACTCCAGCTTTTTGCATGGTTTCTTTGGCAGTGGATTTATCCCCCATTCGCCTCATAGCTTCTGGAGTTGGGCCGATAAAAGCAATATGATGGTCTGCACAAATTTCCGCAAACCGGGCATTTTCTGCTAAAAAGCCATAGCCTGGATGAATGGCAGTCGCATTGCGCGTCAGTGCGGCAGCAATAATATTGGGAATATTCAAATAACTTTTACTGCTAGCAGGTTCGCCAATGCAAACCGCTTCATCAGCAAGTTGGACGTGGAGAGCATTACGGTCAACGGTGGAGTGAACCGCAACCGTCGCAATCCCCATTTCTTCACAGGCGCGGAGAATGCGAAGGGCGATTTCTCCCCGATTGGCAATTAATATTTTGTCAAACTTCATTTTTTAGTTTCGATATCATTACCAGTAGATTGACATTTTCTCTGATCCAACTTGAAACGACGCTTTCGCACTATTTCAAATTATCACAGGAGATTCGCCACCCTGATTCTAAGCAAACTTCAGATTGCAGGTTGCTGCCTCTACAGTCTTACTACACTAACAACATTGCTGCTGTAAGTCTTGGCTAGCTTACCAAACTGGGATTTTGCGATCGCACCCTGCCGAATACAGTAGCTCTACCCTTTTTAATATCACTTGTGCAGCTGCTAGATTTCTGTCAGTCTGATACCGCCTTGAGAAAATTTATATTTTTGAGCAACTGAATTTAGATATCACCTTACTATAATTATTTTCTTATGCTATAGTCTATCTTTAGAGAAACCATGCGGATGTGGCGGAATTGGTATACGCGCACGCTTGAGGTGCGTGTGGCTTTGCCTTGCGAGTTCGAGTCTCGCCATCCGCATTTTTGCTTGTTTAGTCATAGGGTCAATAGTCAAGGGTCAAAAAACCTTCGACTATTGACCCTTAAAACTGAACCTAGCTCTAGTACTCCCTCAAGGCAACAATGCTTGGTAAATAAGTTTGTAGTAAGGACTTTAGTCCTTGTCTGAAGCACTGAAGTGCCTACTACATACCTAGAAAATTTGACAAAACGAAAAAACCTTTCCCCACTCCCCACCAAGGATTGTTGCCTTGCCAAAGTACTAGTTTTTTATGCTTTTATAGAGATAGGTGAAGTTTTGTAAAAAGCATTGAGTATTACTTTTACACCGACAAACAACTCAACACTGCCAGCAGCTTGGCATCGCCTCACTCCGATTTGGCAAGGAGGAGAGGAAATAATTCAACAAAGTTTACCTCACACTCAGCTGGCACCTGCTTGGCAGCTAATGTTTTTGGGTGACGGCTCTCCAACACGTCACTTAGAATTGCTTACAGGTGAGCCTGTAGAAGTAGATGTGATTGATATGTCATTAATTGGCATGGACTTGGATGATGCTCCTGAGTTAATCCAATCTGTTCCAGGGCCGCGACTACGCCGACAAGTGTGGCTGCGTACCGCTTCTGGTCAACGATTAGCCTATGCTACTTCATGGTGGGAAGCCAGTCATGTAGATGAGTATTTGCAAAATCGTTCATTACCAATTTGGGCGAGTTTAGCTCGTCTTCGCACAGAATTGTATCGGGATGTTCGAGGAATTTACTACGGTGATTCATCGGCGCTAGAGTCGGGTTTTGATGTAACTGGGCCTTTTTGGGGCCGCCACTACTTGTTTTGGCATCATGGAGAGCCACTGACTTTAATTTATGAAGTTTTTTCGCCTTATTTAACCAAATATTTGGGGCCTATGCAGCTGAGTGCTGTTAATGCTGAGGGATAATAGCATTGAAAAATTCAAAAGTGTTTTTATCCAGCAGCAGCCAAGTACCGCTTATCTACGAGACGCTGCACATAGCGTGCTTGTTTGAAAAAGTAGGCTCCAATTCAAAATTCAATTATTTTTTTTTAATCAAAAATTAGCAGTTCCTCCTCAGCAAAAATAACAACTGTTTGGCATCAAAATGATACAAATTCCGAAAAATCCTAATTCAGCAACATATCTGATTTATAAGATTGGTAATTCATGCGGAATCCCGGACACTGAATTGATCTTGGTTAGATAAAGTCAATACAACAGATGGAAGTTATGTAAATACAAGGTAGTGTGAGTTGCTGATGACTTGCAGCAATGTCCAAGTTAGTTATATCCTCAAAGTGCTTGAAATGACGGATTTAACTCTTGAAGAATTTCCGCAGAGGCAACCGTCCAAAGGAAGTATCCGGCGAAATTGAACAAAGCGTGTTAAAAAAGATAACTAACTACTAAAACACCGCTTTTGAAACAGTAGGGAAGGTTGATTACAGAAATATCATCAATGTCTAGGATGGAGACATTCATGCAGTTAACTGCCCTAGATAACGAGAAACTTTTTGGTTAACTTAACCAATCAAACAAGTAATGAGTTTGCAAGTATGAGGTATAGGTTTCAATGGCACCGCCTGTTGTGTCTGTTCGGATGAAGAAAAATAAGAAACCGTCTCTGGTGTTGACGCTCTCGGCTGCTGGGTTCTTAATTGGTGCGGGGAGTATAGCATACTGGTTGTTAAGCCAGAGACAACTATCTTCTAGCGATTTGCTAGTAGGTGCAAATATTATTCCTGGTGATGCCCTGTTTGCGGTTTCTCTGACAACAGATCCCCAGCAGTGGCAGCAATTGCGGCAGTTTGGCACAAGAGAAACCCAAGCAGAACTGGACAAAAATTTAGTAGAATTGCGCGATCGCTTTCTAACTAATAATGGTTACGACTTCCAGAAAGATATCGCCCCTTGGGTAGGCAATGACGTTACAATCGCATTTCTTGCCCCAGACACAGCGAGTAAACCTGCACCCAAACCAGTTACCACCAATGAAGATGCTGCCAATGATCAGCAGTCGATGGTAATGGTATTGCCAGTGAAAAACCCAGAAATCGCCAAAAGCATTTTGGCACAACCCAAAACCCTTAAACAAGGTAAATGGATTGACCGGACTTATCAAGGGATCGCCATCAAACAAAATCAGGGACAAGCAGGGGAAAACTTCTCAGCAGCATTACTAGATGGACGTTTTTTAGTCATAACTGATAGTCCCAAAGCCACAGAACGAGCGATCGACGCCTACAAAAATAAAACATCCCTAGCCGCAACAGGGGGCTTTGCTGAGAATTTTCTGAAAATTGCCAATTACCAACCCTTTGCTCAGTTTTACGTCAATGTGCCAACAGCAGCCAAAATAGCCGCAGCTTCTCCAAACCGCCCTTTACCTGCTCAAGTTTTAGCTCAACTGCAAAATAACCAAGGTTTAGCGGGGACAATGACCTTAGAGCCAGAAGGAATTCGCTTCAAGGGCGTTTCTTGGCTAAACCCTAATAGTCAACGTGTGCTGGCGGTGGAAAACAAAGCTGGGGAAATGCAAAACCGTCTACCTGCGGATACCTTGATGATGCTATCTGGCGGTAACTTACAGAGGTCTTGGGGAGACTATGTTTTAACATCTCAGGGAAATCCCTTGTCACCGATCGCACCAGAACAAGTGCGAGGTGGTGTAAAATCTCTGATCAATCTCGATTTAGATAAGGATTTGCTCAGTTGGATGAAAGGCGAATTTTCCTTATCATTGATTCCTAGCACTCCAAAAGCAGGTTCACCAGATGATTTTCGTGCGGGTTTGGTGTTTATGGTACAGGCAAGCGATCGCCAATCAGCTGAAACATCCTTAAAACAGCTCGATGACGTGATGAGAAATCAATACCAGTTCCAAGTCCAACCGACAAAAGTCGCAGGTCAACCTGTTGTTAACTGGGTTTCACCTTATGGTACATTAACTGCCACCCACGGCTGGTTAGATGAAGATGTCGCTTTTCTAGTCGTGGGCGCTCCCATCACTGATAAAATTGTTCCCAAACCCAACAACACACTAGCTAGCACGATCCCCTTCCAACAAACAGTTCCTACAGAACCAAATCCGACAAATGGTCAATTTTTCATGGATGTGGAACGAACTGTGAAAAATTTCCCTTTACCAACTCTAATTCCCAATCAACAAACTTTGCTAGATGCAACGCGCTCAATTGGGATGACATCTGCTGTCAGCGACAATCGCAGTAACATCTACGACATTTTTATCGGACTAAAAAAAGTTACGAACTCGACTGTCTTACCTAGTCCAGAAAGCAATAAGAGCAACTCTGTTAAATAGGGGAATGGGGAGTAAGAATTTTAGATTTTAGATTTTGGATTAAAGAATTGAAATTTAATCCAAAAGACGCTCTCTACCAGACGCTAAAAGCGTAGCTTGCAACTCTTACAGAGTACGCGGACTCGCTCTAAGCGAACGCGAGTGCGTCTCTAAGAGTTGCTATGCCG
>NZ_JABXKM010000301.1:0-5897 GCF_017115025.1 Nostoc sp. NOS(2021)
TTTAGTTGAAGGCTCTGATTTAATTAAGGTGCATCTACCATTTATTAATCCGCTTTGTTGATTCCCATATCCGGGAAAATTAAACTTCTAAGCATATTTATTTTATTCTCAAATTAAAAAATATCAGCAATAAAAAAGCCATCAGCTTTTAGTTGAAGGCTCTGATTTAATTAAGGTGCATCTACCATTTATTAATCCGCTTGATTGATTGCCATATCCGGGAAAACTAAACTTCCGAGCAAAATTATTTTATTCAAAAATTAAAAAATACCAGCAATAAAAAAAGCCCCCAACTAAAAGCTGAGGACTGTGATTTAATTAAGGTGCATCTACTATTTATATATCCGCCTTAATTATTGCTGCATCAGGAAGAATTGAAAAAAAGATGGATGGCAGTGGAATTGATTTCATTAGCTACAAAAGTAGTACTAGTCTCAACGAGGATAACCTGCGGTTTTTGACTAGGTAATCATTGACAAACTTCACAATAATTTTACAATAACCCCGAATTTACCCTAAATACATAAAGTTTCTGTTAATATCTCTGATATGATATCCGCAATAGTACTATTTTAGTTTATTAGTTGGGTGTATGACTATAAAAGTTAGACGCACTCAACTCGATGAAGCGATCGCAATTTCTATTAGCCCTTGCTAGTCTTAGCATTGTCGGGGGAAGCTTTTTTTTGAGAACAAATTTTAGCAGTACTAGCGAACCTAAAATAATAACTGATACATCACGGTACAAAGAAATTCGTAATCAACTATGGTCTGATAATGAGCAAGTAAAACATTTTCCTAATGAGATTCCTCCTGATGCCAAAGACGTTCACATTGCTTACTCTCCCGAATTTTTGCCAGGAGGTAGTTTTTTTCAAATTAGGCTGAAACAGCCACAAAAAAAAATAGAAAAATTACTGTCACAATACAGAAATAGTGCAAAGCACGAATATAGGGGTGGTAACACAAACGACCACATAAACCAGCCTAACGGCGTGCCGACAACTTTCTTCTACACCAGTGACTCTCATACGGAATCTTTTCCAGCTACTTATGAAATATTGGTATTAAATGCAGAGGACAAAGGTAGACCTGGCTTCAAATGGAATCATGGAGATAGCTACGGGGTCGCAATTAATAGTTCAGCCTCAGAAATTATCTATTGGTCTGAAAAATGGTAATTAACAATTCAAATTCATTTTGAATCGCCATAATAAAAATCATTAGTCTCTAATTCAAAGGTTTTTGTCACCCCTCAGCAAATATGCTCTTGACCGTAACTGTATAATAAGCAACAAAGTGAGATGCTTTTGTTATACAGGAACCCATCTCACTGGTACAGTTAATAGTGTTGTGTTCAATTCACGATAAGTTAAGCAAGAGAGGTGTGCAAAATGAAAAATATAGTAAAGAGTCTCCTTGATGAACGGACAAAATCGACTATTAGATCATCTGAACTATATCAAGCTTTATACAATAGAATGCATTCAAGTAAGCTAGCTGTTGCAGGTAAAAGGCTTGATATTTGTGCCAATGAAATTGCTATCTATCTGCTTCAGGCTGGTAAAGAGAAATATGTATTGCGTGATAAAATTTGTCTTGAAATTGGAAGTGGATGGTTACTGACTCATTCGTTAGTATTTTACCTTCTTGGAGCAAAGAAGGTTTATGCAACGGATGTTTACCCGTTATTACAACCCGAAAATATTTTAAAAGCCGTGTGTAAGTCTGTAGATTGGAGTATCTTAGATAGTCTATCTACATTTGAAGATCGCGAGATTATCCACTTACGTTTAAAGAAACTGCTTTCATTAAGAAATTTATCCGTAGAAGTCTTACGAGACTTGGGCATAGAATACATTGCTCCAATTGATTTGTCTCAAAAACTACCTAGTAAAGAGAGAATAGATTTCATATTCTCCAAATCTGTGTTAGAGCATGTGCCAGTTGATGATGTTGTGCCACTTTTAGAAAATCTTGTAAGTAGCCTTTCTGAAGATGGCTTTATGTTCCATCTCATTCATTTACTGGATCACAAAAATTTAAATGAAAGACCATTTGATTTCTTTGTTTATCCACAGGAAGCCTACTCTAGAGAATTACAATCAAGGTGGGGAAATCGAATTCGACGAAGCCAATGGAAGCAGATATTTTCTAACCTTAAGCATTTAGACTCTAAATTTGTATTTGAGTGGTCGTGCAAGGACGCAGAATTACCAGAAAAAATCGACTCGTCTATTGAATATACAGATGAAGAAGATTTAAGAATCTCTCATATTGGTGTAGTTGGAGAATTCACATAGCTTCCGAAAGTTAAGTCTTAGGGAAGGAGAAGTTTTGAGTGGAGGAAGCCTCCACTCAGATTTCAGTGCTAAATGCTGCTTTTACCCTTTTGGATATATCACTTTGGGTAGTTAAAACTTATAGCCAGCATAGCTAAGATTTTAATGGTGGTTAGAAACTATCTTAATATGTAGAATGCCAACTGCTTTAATTACTGGTGCCTCTAGTGGTATTGGTAAAGCTTTTGCCCAGGAACTAGCTGGACGCAAGACAAATCTTGTACTCGTTGCTCGTTCCGAAGAGAAACTAAGCCAATTAGCTAAACAACTACAAGAACAACACAAAATTCAAGTAGACGTTATAGTAAAAGACCTCACAGAACCTAATGCAGCATCTGCTGTATTTGATGCCACTAAAGAAAAGGGATTAAGCATTGACTTATTAATCAACAATGCTGGTTTTGGTTACTATGGCGACTTTGCTGAAGGGGATGGAGAAAGACAAATTAAAATTGTACAATTAAACATTTTAGCATTGGTAGACTTAACCCATAAATTTCTACCCTTGATGCGGCAACGTCGTTCTGGAAGTATTATTAACGTATCTTCTATTACCGCATTTCAACCGATACCATACCTTTCTGTTTATGCTGCCAGTAAAGCTTTTATTCTCAGCTTTAGTGAAGCATTGTGGGCAGAAAATCGTCAATATGGTGTCCGTATTTTAGTTACTTGTCCAGGCCCAATAGAAACAAACTTTTTTGCAGAAGCTAATTTTCCTCCAGCGCTGGCAAGCAGTACAGATAAAGTGTATTCTTGCGAAAAAGTGGTTTGGGAATCTTTAGAGGCTTTGGAAAAAGGGTATCCAACTGTTATTACTTCTGATACTAACACTCAAATTAGAAGCAGATTATCTCGGCTCGTACCGCGCAAACTTCTGCTGAATATGTTAGCAAAACGCTTTCAAGGCTAAGTATATAGTTAGAAGTTAGGAGTTAGGAGTTAGGGGTTTGGAGTTAAGAGTTAGGAGTTAAAGAAAGTGGTGAATTTAAAACTCCTAACTTTTCACTATTAACTTCTCACTTCTCACTCCTCGCTTATTATATAGGACTTCTACTTGATTTTTGAACAAAACTCAGTACATCTTTATTCCTTCTTCCCTGTTCCCCGTTCCCTGTTCCCTCTCTCTACGAGTGATTCAGGAATCAAATCGGATTTCTATATATATCTTGTTAATTGAACTCGGTAACGGTCTTTTTTAGTAACGGCGATTTCCCCAACTTCTAAACGTCCTTTAGAGCGAATGGCGATTAAGTCGCCTGATTTCAGTTGAGAACTAGCTTGGGTAACTTCCTTCCAATTGACGCGAACATCACCAGCATCAATGAAATCAACCATTTTGCTGCGGGACATGCCAAAACCAGCAGATGCGATCGCATCTAATCGCAAAGAAGCCTCCACAGTAGTTAATTCTTTTTTCTTGGGTTCCCGAACCTTTAATTCAGTTACCTCAATCTGCTGAGTTTTCACAGAAACCGATCGCACCTGTTGAAGACTCATTGACAAAAATTCCACCAACTCTGGTGCGACAATCGCCTGCGCCCCTCGTTCTCCCAAGACAATAATATCTCCCGTCTTTTCACGAACAATTCCCGTTCCCAACATTGCGCCTAAAAAGTCGCGGTGAGAGGCGGTATCAAACAGGAAATTACCAGCAATTTCCACGGCGACAAGGCTGACTTGAGATTGATCTAAGGGAAGTTCCGAACGAGCGATCGCTATTCTTTGGCGTTCAGCTTGCGGATATCCACCCCACGCCGCCAATTGCACTTCTGTTAATCGGTTAAACACCCGTTGAATTTCCGCCAATTCTGGGGGAGATAGAAAATCAGTCAAAACCACTTCCCAAGTTTTGATGGCTTGTTCGGCTTGGTCAATTACACGAGCTACACTATCTCGATTTTCAACACCTTTTAAAAGTTCTTCTCGTGGCAACATTCTTAAAAATTATGAGTTATGAATTGAGAATTAATCTGCTATAACTATCTTGATTCTAACTTTCTAACGCGATTACTGACGGAGACATTACTTAGCCGACGCGATCGCACTCTGTTTGGGATTTGCCTGTTTGGTTGTCGTGTTAGTGAAGCGTTATCGAGGCAGCATGATTGTCTGGAGAATGAGAGATAATTCTCTTGAGTTCTGTTCTGGGTTACTGAACTTCTGATGGGCGGCTTTCGCCGCTCAGAGTTCTCTCTGCTGCCTCAAAAGCAAATCCCTGCTGAAACTCAAGTCGCTGTGTCGCGATGTGTAAACTATGATTCATTCAATACACAGTATTTGTGTCAGCATAACCTTGGATATTTTCTGGATCAAACTGACGTAAAATTCGGGTTGCTTGCCGAGTTAGAGTTTCAGAACCTTGAACGGCAACTAAGTATTTACCCGCATCCAAGCGGTTCCGATAAGGTAAAGCATCACCACCACCTACGAGTAAACCGACTCCACCACCGACAACTACACCACCCATCGCACCACTAGCAGCACCCAGCAGTCCGCCAACGATGTGATTGCCAACTTCACCCGCCCAGGCAAAAGTATCTAAACCAGTGATGAGGCTGAAGGTAAAACCTGCAAAAAAGCCAAATGGTATCAGCCAGGTTGCCATCAGTTTTGCTTGCTTTTTAGCTTGGTCTTTGGGGTCAATTAAGCCAAACTCGTCAGCCGTTTTATACCCCCTCCCCAAAATAGTACTGTTTATGCCATCTTTTTCTAAAGCTAAGTAAGCAGCTTCGGCTTGAATGCGGTCTGGTAATACGGCAACAAGGTAATTCATTGATTTTACAATTTGTCTAATAGAAGTTTTGCCTTAACTAACAGCGTATCAGTCCTGGTCGAATCAATTGCAAACCGCGCTCGCACAAGTTAAATCTACATGGGCTGATCACTTTAGCGAATCTAGCGGCTCACAAAAATTGTTCACGCCTTGCTTGAGGACATAGATCAAAACTGGCGTTGCCAAAATCTTCGGAAACGTCGGCGTTGCTTTGAGATGTTCCATCATCTTTTGAAGTGAAGTATTAAGCAAATCTTCCCGATATTCTTGTTCGCAAATGACCACACGCCATTTTCTAGCCAAGGCATCTAACCACTCGGAATTTGCTCTTTCTGGTTGTTGTCCTGCTCGGATAGCTAGCGTCATCGCCGCATCTTCTAAATCTCCATCACAGTCTTCAATCAAATCCAGCGCTTCCATATCGCTGGGATCATCTGCCAATTGAGAGCGAAACTGTGCAATCTCTTGAGATGTTACTTTAGTCATGAGTGTTTGACAAGGCGAGCGAACACTCAGTTATGTTAGTCCAATTTTGACCCAAAAACTAGACGCAGAGCCAATGGATTTAGACGAATGGATAAGTCGGTAGTGGCTTTAGCCGCCTTCAGTTTTCTTGCTTAGACATAGGAGTGTAAATTAAAAAAATTGACTTTGAGAAAGAGTTTTAGCCTTAACCCAAGCGTATTGCCTCCTACTCATCTTCATCCCCGTCCTCAGATTCATCTTCATCCCCGTCCTCAGATTCATCTTCATCCCCGTCCTCAGATTCATCTTCATCC
>NZ_JABXKM010000301.1:5907-37437 GCF_017115025.1 Nostoc sp. NOS(2021)
CGTCCTCAGATTCATCTTCATCCTCGTCCTCAGATTCATCTTCATCCTCGTCCTCAGATTCATCTTCATCCCCGTCCTCAGATTCATCTTCATCCCCGTCCTCAGATTCATCTTCATCCTCGTCCTCAGATTCATCTTCATCCTCGTCCTCGGATGCATCTTCATCCTCGTCCTGTGCAAACCGTAGTTGACTAACAGCCCGAGAGACAACCATATCAAAGAAGGAGCCTTCATCGCACCATACATCCTGACTTAAGTCAAGGTCAGTTACACTTTTAATAGTCCAGCAATCACCGTTTAACTCAGAATTGGTAATGTAATCGTAGGGAATATAACAGTAGCCTTTGTCTCCCCAATTTGGCCCCCAAGAGTTACGAACCAAAAACATGCGGTCTTGATCAGAATATCCCACACACAGCATTGCGTGTCCGCCACAAAGTTTCTCGGTGCTTGAATTTGGTATTGGTACTCGTCCAGTATCTTTAGATTGCTCAAAGGAACTGAAAAGCTGCAAACCAAAGGCAAAGGGATAACCTTCCGCTAAACAGTGGCGCATTGCGTACAAATCCAAGTCAATTCGTTCAGCCTCATCGATCAAGAAGCTTTCTGCTTCCTCATAAGCTTGTTCGTGGGGTTTTTCAAACACCTTATTTTGACTATAAGGCCAAGTTTTCTCTATACAAGCACCGTATCTTCGCAGTACCTTAATACAGGTGCGTAAATAAGTTCCTTCGTCCTGCTCAACGGTTCCATCAGACAATCTGGCATTGTAATAAATAAACAAGCGACTCACACACTCTGCCGAGCCAAATTGACGCATTGCCAGATACTCGTAAGCTCCCGCCATCGCGTTCGCTGTACAACTGTTCAATTCTCCCTGCTGTTCCACTTTTGTCATGTGGGGACGTAAATCGACCATTGGCGGTAACTGTTGTGGTTGATAACGTCCAGCACTGTATTTTTTATCTCTTCGATCAATAGGATCTGGTCGATAACCGCCGACTTTTAACTGTTTGCCTCTGGAATCGCGGAAGAACGAGGCTGTACGAAGCACATCGGAAATTGACATATAATAATATCCCTTAGAACTACACACGGTAGAAGCGCTGTGTTGACTCAGACAGTTTCCGGGGGCGAGACTTTACCTGAAGATAAGCTGCTTTTATCTCAATACCGTTTAGATAAGATCATTTGCACCACCAATGACCTAATAAGAGACGTTGCAATGCTACGTCTCTACTTGTTAGCCCACGGAACTGTTTTCAATTTATACAATTAGCGCCAAGACTTGTTTCAATATAGCTTTTATTACCAACAAAGCCTCATTTATCAGTAATTACACTGAATAATGAGGCTTCTTGGAGTTTTTCATAAAAAATACTACTGGACTGTGTGATGCCCTGATGATAGGTGCAAAGTGTATTAAAAAACACAACAGCAGTCAAAAGTATTGACGGTTGAGTTTCGGCTAACTAGCGTAGTGCCCTGAGGGTAACAGACCGTTGTAACTGAGCTAAAGCACGGTTGTAATTCAAAATTGCTGTTACCCGATTACCTTCAGCTATTGTGAGGTCGTTTTCAGAGTTAATGACATCAGTTTGAGTGCCTACACCAGCTTGGAATCGCAAACGCGCTAAACGTAGAGCTTCCCTAGCTTGTTCTAAAGCAGTATTAGCGGTTTGAACATTGGTCAAATTAGATTGCTGGGTAGAATAGGCTTGTTCTACCTGAAAGCGAATTTGGTTGCGCTGTTCAGCAAATTGAGTTTCTGCGATCGCAATATTAGCTGTTGCTTGAGCTGCCTGTGCTCTTGCTGCTCCCCCATCATACAAATTCAGGCTTGCCCTAACTCCGACTGCATAACCATCAGTCACGCTGACACTATCATTGAACTGATCTAGTAGGCTGTAGCTGGCTACCAAACTAACTTGAGGGCCTAAAGCTGAAAGTGCTTGCCGTCGCTGTTGTTCGCTAATGTTACGTTGCGCCAATTGCTGTTGCAATTCCGAACGGTTTTGAAAAGCCAACAAAATAGTTTGTTCTAATGTTGGGTTCCAAAGACCAGCTAATTGTACAGGATCGGCTGCACTGATATTTATCGTCTGCGCCAAACTGATCCGAGTTGCTAATTGACGACGGGCAATTGCCTGTTGGGATCTAGCATTAGTCAAATCTTGTTGGGCATTTGCTAAATTCACCTGCGATCGCAACACATCAAACCGCGTACCAACCCCAGCCCGCTCTAAAGCTTCGGCATCACGCAAACTAGCTTCGGAGTTCTGCACAGCCGACTGAGCAATACGTACTTGTTCATCTGCTTGTTGCAGATTGTAGTAGTCAGTGGCAACATTCAGACGGATTGTCTCAAACTGAGTTTCTACAGCCAGCTCATCGGAGCGCTCCTGTTCCTCAGCCTGTCTGATAGTAGCTTGCCGATTCCCAGAAGTATAAAGGTTATATGTCAGTTGTGCAGATCCGTTGAAACCTGTACTAGGTGCGCCTGTGTTAGAGACTAAACCTTGCTGTCTGTATAATTCGTCCTGAAGTTGGGCAGCAGCAGACTGACTGCGAGTAATATCAGCACTAACACCAAGAGTGGGAAGCAAAGCAGCTTGTGCCTGGCGTACAGCAGCGCGACTGCGTTCTAGCTGCAATATCGACACCTGTAGATCGTGATTGTTACGCCGTGCTAGCTCCAGAGCCTGTGCCAAAGTAATCGGCTGATTTCCCTGAAGTCTCACTTCCTCCGGTTTGGTGGGAAATAGCAGGGGATTTGAGCTAGGAGTCAGGTTACCGGGAATTTGTAACGAATCTGACGGCGCAGGAATTACGCTTCCTGGCACAATCTGAGGTTGCACCGAACCTGTTGGTGCAGGAGTCACGGTTCCCGGCACAATCTGAGGTTGCACCGAACCTGCCGGAGTCTGAGTATTACTCTGAGCTACACGTTCCCCAGGCGCATTTTGTTGTAAGCAGGTGCTTGAGGCCAGTAGCAAATCAGCCGAGGAATCAGTTTTGCTTTTCTCCAACTCCTGTGGACACCTCTGCGCTGACAACAGTTTTGCTGCTCCTGCCCCTGTGGCTGAAGCTTGTAAAAATGTCTGCAACTGATTAACAGTATTTATCTGTTGAACCACTGGCTGCTGTAAAGAAGACAGGGACAAAATTTCTTTTTGGACAGAAGGAGGTTTTGAAGTGTAGTTAGGAACTACCACGCTCTTTAATTTCTGACCATTCGAGTCGGAATTACTGTTTTTTTGGTCGCTTTGAGCAGAAAGACTGACATCAAGCTGTTGGGAAGGATTAGAGGTAGGTGTGAAACTGAAAAATCTACCTTCATCTTTCTTAAGTACTTGTTTTATTGGCACAACAGTATTTTCAGCCGTGAACACTGGAATACTGTTATTACTTAAAGCCTTCACACTAAGTTTAGTAAAACCAAAAGCAGGTACTAGGGTTGGAACACTAACATCTGCTCCGGGCAGTTGCGTATTGCTGATGTCTACAACCAAGTCTTGACCAGAATTAGAAGTCAAAACACTAGGAGAAGACGCCAGTTGTACCCCTGTTACTTTCACAGTACCAGCCCAAGCAGGCTGAGTTGTTAAGACCGCTGCTGTCAAACCAGGTAAGAAGCCATAAAATAATTGCTGTCCTTTCACCGCATCCCCTCACACGAAAATCAATCTAGCGGCAGAAAACCTTTCTTCACCACAGAATATAGCACGATACTAAATTTAGGAAAGAATATACTACGATACTAAATTCAGGGTTCGGAACTCTGTTTGTCTTCAAAACGTCTAACAATGCGAGAAAGTTCCGCCTTTTCATCGATACTAACGCGAGTAGGAGCACCGCTGATAATCCGTTCGTAGTTTCGGAAAGAATCTTTAATATCGGGACCGTCAGCAGTGATATTATACTCACGAATGCCCTTATCATGCCAAGAGCCTCTCATTTTGAATACGTTA
This sequence comes from Nostoc sp. NOS(2021), assembly GCF_017115025.1. Lineage (GTDB taxonomy): Bacteria > Cyanobacteriota > Cyanobacteriia > Cyanobacteriales > Nostocaceae > Nostoc. The sequence continues at coordinate 9,879 of NZ_JABXKM010000301.1, forward strand.
ATTGCTCGCGACATTTCTCCACGAATTTCTACGTATTGTAACATCAGAATTGTATCGGTAATCGTGGAAATATGGGAGTCAGTAATCGAATGCGCTCCCAGAAATTGCTCAGTTGTGTTGGTAAAGAAACCAGTAATTTCTTCTTGTTTAGCATAACCCGTCACACCAATTACAAACTGCCGAAATGCATTATTGCTAACTCCTCTAGCTAGTGCTGATAGGGAATCAATGGCGATGCGAGCTGGTTTGAAGACAGCAATTTCTGATTTAATAATTTGTAAGTGGTCTTCTAAACCAGTTGATTCAGGATAGGTACAGATTATTTTGAGTAAACCTTGATGTTCTAATTCTTCAAAATCAATTCCCCAAGAGGAAGCATTACGAGATAGTTGGGCGCGTGATTCTTCATAAGCAAATAATATTGCCTGTTCTCCATTCAGACAGGCTTCTTGAATAAACTTACTGACTAACAAGGTTTTGCCAGTACCTGTGGCTCCTGTTGCCAAAATAATTGAATCTTTAAAGAAACCACCACCGCACATTTCATCTAAGGTTTTCACACCAGAAGATACTCTGACATTAGAAGACCGTTGAGTTAAGCGCATTGCTCCCAGTGGGAAGATGTTAACTCCTTCATTAGTAATCGTGAAGGGATACTCGCCTTTCATATGAGTTGTGCCGCGCAACTTCAGAATTTCAATTGTGCGGCGGCGGCGTTCTCCTTCTAAAACGTTACGAACAATTACGACATTATCGGAAACAAATTCTTCCACTCCGAAAGAGGCAACGGGCCCATATTCTTCATTACGTTCAGTGGTAATGACTGTGGTGACACTTAGTAGTTTGAGACGTGCTACCAGGCGAAAAATCTCGCGTCGCACTACTCCCATCGCTTCATACTGCTGAAATACTGCTGTTATTGAGTCGATTGAAACTCGTTTAGCTTTGTATTTGCGGATGGCATATTGCAAGCGCTCAATGAGTGCAGAAAGGTCAAAGTTCCCAATGATATCTTGACCTTCGGGATCGGGAGATGCATCAAGAATAAACAACTTGCCTTCTTCGATTAGGCGTGGCAAGTTCCAACCAAAAATATGGGCATTTTTAATAATATCACTGGGTGATTCTTCAAAGGTAACAAATACTCCTGCTTCATCAAAGTAGGTGATACCGTTATAGAGAAACTGAAGAGAGAATAAAGTTTTGCCTGTGCCGGATGTGCCGCTAATCAAGGTAGTTCTACCAATTGGGAAACCACCATGACTAATATCGTCAAATCCTTCGATCATCGTCCGAATTTTTTCTACACCCCTAATTATCGGTGGTTGCTTTGGTTTTCCTTGCTCGTTTTCACTCATTGCTTGATAACAAAAGGGATATTATTAAACCAGGTATTTTTATTACTAAAGTTTGTACTCAATTTTTTTTATGATTAAAATTTTACTCTTCAAAATCTTCTTCACTCAGTTCTTCATAGAGCAAATCTAATCCAATCAATACTCTTTCTCTATCTGAAAGATCCCCGATAATTTTGCGAACGGGTGGAGGCAAAATTTTAGATAATGTCGGCGTCGCCAATATTTTATCTTCTTCCGCCAGTTGTGGGCTTTTCAGTACATCGATCACTTTTAAAGCATAAACACCTTCAAACTCCTGTTCTAAAATATCTTTGAGTGTTTTTAATGCCCGGACTGAATTAGGGGTGTTCCCTGCTACGTAAAGCTTGAGAACGTAGTTTTTTCTGGCTTTAATCATATACTTAATAGCTAGTCATGATCAGAGAAATACAATATTTGTTCGCGCATTGGCAGCCACTTACAGCGGTAGCTTGTTCCAAGTTGAACATCGATAAATTTAATTTATTTAGAAATCGAACTCCTATAGACTTCGCACAGATGAGCCAAGATATCTATCAAAGTTAGGCGGTAATCAAGTAAGGTTTCATTGCTTCTTCCTTCTAATTTTAGCTGGTGAGAAAATTCTTCAATTATCTCCATGTGAATTTCGATGATTTGGGGCACAGGAATATTAGCATAAAATATAGCATTGATAAATTTATCAATTTTATCTTTGAGTGTTTTGTCTGTGGTAAAATAATTTATAAGAATCAGGCAGTAATCTGATTTAAGCTGTCTTAATAATCCTTGCCTTTCTGCTGGAGTCATCTCCTGGAAATGCTGTTGGCTTTTTTGCGTCTGACTGGCAAATACATAGACGTATTTGCCAGTGTATGCCTTACTTGGATTTGGTTGCAGCCAATTTGGTAAATAGTTGATTTTTCCAGAGGTAGTTGCAGCAACTCTTAGGTAGCAAAATTGGGCAATAATCGCGTCAATGAATTTCCACACCCACCTGCTCAAACCTTTTTGGTTGGCTAAGTCAACTGGATTATCTAAACATTTGTTAACATCAGGTTGCAGAATCAATATCGGTAATAACATCTATTCTTGAATCTATCTCCTTGATCGCCCTAACCAAGAAACGTGGGCTGATAAGTTTGGCTAACGCTTCTAGGGTAATATTGGGTTTGCAGTAAATTGGTGATTCCACCCCAAAATAACGCTCTGTGTTAACAGATAGTGCTAGCCACTCAATAACCCAGTGCAGCAACTGAGTGGTAGAACTTAGTAGGTATTTGATGATCAGGTATCTGCCGGCATAGCAAGACACAGTAGCTAATTTATTATTTGCATATCTTCTATGTATGTATATAAATAGATAGATTTTTTTATTTTACTCATTGATAAGATACTTAAACGAACTTAAAGGATTGTCGCATTCTAAATCATTATAATTCCTCAAGGTTCTAAAGCGAATCTTTGGGGCCATAATTGTTTTAGCTGTCGCTATCGATGAGGAGTTTAAATACCAGTAAGACACTGGGGAGGCTAGTTGGTAGAAATGAGAAACGTCGCCTCTTGGAAAAATGCACTCGGACGCAAGCAAGTGTCCGTGATGGGAAATCCCGTTGTTTTAATGGCGTTGAAATAACCAGAGTTGCTTATATGAGTCTTCTTAGAGGATATGGCTTCAGGCGAAAAAACCATCAACTGGCAGATGGAAATGCCGGAGGTTTCCACAGGAAGAATGACCCCCAAAGCCCTATGTTAATGCTAGATTACCCGCTTTATAACTTTCAGGCAACCGTACCTAGCTGCCCTCAAACAAGTTCTCTGGCAGTGGTGTTGGAGATTTTTGAGCAGGAGCAGTGCGATCGCTTGGTAGTAGTGAATCAACAGCAATGCCCTATAGGATTGCTGTATTCTGCCCGTTTAATCCCAAAATTATTAGCACATAGTGACGATAAAAATCTAAATTTACACGAATCACTCTCTACCTGGGGTCAAGGTCTAATTGAGCCAATACAGACAATATCAGCTTCTGAGCGTGTAGAGCAATTAAGCTTGCACTTGTGTTATCCCCAAGGCGAAAAACACTCCTCCTTAGATTGGGCGCTGATTGATTCTGATGGTCAATATTTGGGACTGCTGGATAGTTCACGTCTGTTGCGATCGCTGGCTAAGGAACGCATGGCTGGGTTACAAAGTTCAGGTGAGCATCGCCATGAGTATGATGCTGGGCCAAATGAACCCAAGTCATTGGGACACCAGCCATTGGTACACTTGCTGGAAAGACTGCCTTGGCCTTTGATGTTGCAAACGGGTAATGGCGAGGTGGTAGCACGAAATCCCGCCTGGTGGCAGCAATTAGGAGGCTTGAAAGATCCAGAAGGAGTTAGGGAACAGGTGGAGGCAATACTTGTCCCTAAACCCTCCGAAAAACCAGAATATGTCACCCAACGAGCAATCAAGGTTCATCCCAATGGTAGCGAGAATGAGCATGGTGGTGAACAAGAACCGACTCAGCAAAAAGCATCTGAAGAGGCTGTATACAGTCGGTGCTATTTAGATAGTCAGGTGGGTACTTGTACCTGCGTTGTCGAAGTGCAAAATGGTCAGGAGCAAATCTGGCAGTTTGCCAAAATTCCCTTAGATAGTCCTGAGTTTAAAGTCATGAGTGCTGAAGAGGAGGTTGTACTCAGCAATGATTTGTGGTTAGTTTTAGCTACTGATGTAACTGAGCAGCAACAGCTTTGCAAAGAATTGGCTGCAAAAAATGCCGATTTAATTCAACTAAATCGGTTGAAAGATGAATTTTTAGCTTGTATTAGTCATGAACTCAAAACTCCCCTAACTGCCGTTCTGGGATTATCACGCTTGCTCGTGGATCAGCAGTTAGGAGAACTCAACGAGCGTCAAGCCCGTTATGCGGGACTGATTCATCAAAGTGGACGTCACCTGATGAGTGTGGTTAATGACATTTTGGATTTGACCCGCATGGAGACGGGACAAATGGATTTGACGCTGACTCCGGTGAAAATTCGGGCTGTGTGCGATCGCGCCCTATCGGAGGCTAAAGCTATCCACACTCAAACTACCAAAGCTACACCTGCCTCGCCAACTCAAAATGCCCGTTCATCTGCTCCCGAATTCTGCCTTTCTATTGAACTAGGTTTAGATCAGATGGTGGCAGATGAGTTGCGCTTACGCCAGATGCTAGTACACCTACTTTCCAACGCCTTTAAATTCACCGAAATATCTGGCGAAATTGGGCTGCGGGTGAATCGTTGGGAAGGGTGGATTGCCTTTACGATTTGGGATACAGGCATTGGCATTCCTGAACACCAGCAACACTTAATCTTTCAAAAATTCCAACAACTAGAAAATCCCCTTACCCGCCAATTTGAAGGCACTGGTTTGGGGCTGGTATTAACTCGCGCCTTGGCTCGTCTCCACGGAGGAGATGTCAGCTTTTTATCTCGTGAAGGAAAAGGTAGCCAGTTTACACTACTTCTGCCGCCCAGTCCCCCGAATACAGGCTTTTCTGAACCAGATATGGGAATCAGAGAAGAGGAAGAAACACGACACCAACAGACACGGCAAAACCCCACAGTCGCTCGTCAGCATGTTATTAGCCCCACACAGCATTATCCCGCTAGTTCGCAGCGGTTGGTCTTGGTAGTCGAGGCAGTAGCCAGATATATTGAAGACTTGACCGAACAACTCAAAAGTTTAGGATATCGGGTAGTGATTGCGCGATCGGGGACAGAAGCAGTCGAAAAAGCTCGGCGCTTGCAACCAATAGCGATATTTTTGAATCCGTTGCTACCCCTACTATCAGGTTGGGATGTGCTGACTTTACTGAAATCTGACACCGCAACCCGTCATATATCTGTAATTGTGACCGCGACGGGAGCCGAAAAGGAGCAAGCATTTGCTAACCGAGCCGATGGTTTCTTAAGTTTGCCAGTAGAGCATCAGGTCTTAGCACCAGTTCTAGAAAAATTATGTACTGCACAAGCAGTTTTGCCGCTAGGGTTAGACAACAGCACAATTATCCCAACTAAAACCCCACTGCGAATTCTCAGGTTGGTGAATCCCCAGTTGGAATCGGTTAATCCCCACCCCTCACTTCGAGAACACCGGGTAATTGAAGTAGATGACCTAGATCAGGCAGAACTTTTGGCGCGGGTATGGCAGTTTGATGTCATTTTGCTAGATGTCGAAAGTACCACTGCCCAAATTTATCTGCAACAACTAATTGGGCACCCACGTTTGGCGGCTATACCACTGGTTACTTGCGATGTTGCAACTACCCTAATAGCTTCTAAAATAGCAGAGTTATCTGTATTTCCTTACTTAACACCATTTGCTAAAGACAACAGCAGTCGCACCGAGAAAACAGATGCCTTACTATCAGTACTGCAAATTGCTTCTGGTATTTGCTGCCCTGCCAACATCTTGGTAGTGGATTTGACAATGCTGCGTGATTTTCCCCAAGTAAGACGCAAACAAGCTAAAGGTTATCAGACTGAAAAAAATTGCTCAATTACTAGTGAAACTGCTGAACGGGGGTCTGAGTGGTTCCAAGCTTTAATTCAGTATCTACAAACAGCAGGCTTCAAAGCGGCGATGAGTCCCTGTTGGGCAGAAGTGTTACAACAAATTCGCCACCAAAGCGTTGACTTACTGCTAATTTGTTTAGGAGAATCTGCTATCCACAAAGACCTGTTAAAAGCACTGAAAACATTGGGAGATTCGCCTGAAAAATTACCACCAATTTTGGTACTGAATCAGCGATTAAATCGTTCAGAAACCAGTTTCCAGCCTGGGGTAGCTTACAAGGAAATTGACAAGCAAAAAAAGAATGGTTTGGAATCGATAGAAACTGTTGTTGATGCGATCGCTACTCAAATATTACCGCGATCGATATCAATGGAAGACCTGTTAAACCAGATCAATCAAGCTTTAGCTGTCAACGGTTACAATGACAAATGTTAATAGGGTCATTAGTCATTGGTCATTAGTTATTCTCAAAGGACAAATCACTAATGACTAATGACAATTTATGATATATCTATTTTTTCATTTTTCTTTTTCTTAAAAGGAACTCGAACCAAGTTATAAGCACCCTTGGTCGATAAATTCTTGTACTCATCTGGCTGTAAGTCCATTTGTAAAAACTTTTTCTGTTCAGCCAACAGCAGCACTGAAGGAGGTTTTATTCCTTTGGCAGCCTGGTTTTTAATATGCTCTACAGCCTCTTGGGGAAATCCTAAATAATTTACGTGAATGTGGCTGTAAAATACCACACTAGGCTTTTTGAAGCCAAGCATGATCAATTCTTCATCTGGTTGTTTTGCTTCTAGGATGACCGCAGACAACTCCCTTAAGGGTAATTGACGTTCTCGATCAATAAAAAACGAAGCAGGCGTTAAAACAAAAATTAAAAACGCCACAAACCCTACTAAGTTAATACTGATAATGTAGTTCCAGCGGCGACTCAGTAAGAAACCCGCAACCAAAACAGCACAAACCAGCCAAATTAAACCCGCTTTTACTGGTATACCAGATTTTTGAATTAGTTCGTGGAAGTTACTTATAGCTGGATCAGTACCTAATATGTGGGTTATGTTAAACAGTGCTGTTGCCAAAAATGATAAAAACACTACATTCACCCAACCACTCCAGAGGACTGGGGGTGGGATGGAAGAAGACGCAGGAAGGGGAAGACGCGGTGAACTAGTGTTGCCCTGTCCCCATGTCTCCATGTCCTCTTGATTTTCGGTGTCCTTGCGTTCCCCTGTCTCTGTGTTTGGTAAAAGGTCGCTCCACAACAGGGCTACCAGGATCGCCGCTGCTGGCATTAAAGGCAAGACGTAACTAGGGAGTTTGGTAACAGCAATGGTGAAAAAGCCAAAGATGATAGCAAACCAGAACCAGGCGAATAAACCAAACTGCTGAAAACGTTCAAGGGATCGCCAGTGCGATCGCTGCCAAAACTTTAGTCTGATGATAGAGGCTGGTAAATACACTGAGTATGGCGCAAAACCCACTAGCACCACTAAAAAGTAAAAATACCAAGGTGCTGAGTGGCCATTAACTACTTCTGTAAAGCGTTCCAGGTTGTGATAACCAAAAAAGGTGTTAATGTAATTCCAGCCATTGCGCCAAATTACTAAAGCATACCAGGGCACTGACAAACCGATAATTATCAGTATACCTACGAGTAGGCGCATTTCCCGGAACACCTCCCGCGCTTTCCCCACGTAAAGCAAAAAGGCGGCAACAATTAGCCCTGGCAAGACAATTCCCACTGGCCCTTTAGTCAAAATTGCGCCCGCAATCAGCACATAAAAAGCTAAATACCACTTATTGGGGAATAGGGCATGGGGCATTGGGGATTGGGGAGCCAGCGCCGTGGGCGGGTTTCCCGACTTGAGGCGACTGGCGTCATTGGTTATTAATTCTGCTCCGCTGCTCCCTTCCTTCCCTGCGTACCCTAGAAAGAAACATAACAAAGCTGATGCCATACATCCGGTGAGCAGCATATCAGAGACACCGGTTCTCGCCCAAATAATAGTTTCGGCATTGAGTGCCATGAGCGCTGCTGCTATAAAAGATATTAAGTAGCGGCGAGTAGGACGTGAAACTTGCTCTAATTCATCTTGTTTAGCCAAATACCAATGTATGGTGTAAAAAGCTAAACAAATTAAGCCTAAGGCTGCGATCGCTGAAGGAAGGCGTACTGCCCACTCATTCACCCCAATAATTGCATAAGCGATCGCCTGACACCAGTAAATTAAAGCAGGTTTATCGAAACGAGTCTCACCATCGAAAAATGGGGTTATCCAATCACCTGTGACTAACATTTGGCGAGAAGCTTCGGCAAACAGTGGCTCTGTCTCATCAACCAAGCCAGTGTTGCCCAAATTCCACCCAAAAGCTATCCAGCCAATCACCATTAACCACAAAATCGACACAGTTACACCAAGGGCTGGATTCTTTTCTATTTTGTTGAACCACTGATCAACAGTGCGCTTAACACTCAATTTCATTGTCATTTAGTCAATAGTCAACAATCACTAATCAATAGTCGTTGGTTATCTATCTTTTGTTCTTCAGAGTTTTAAATTCAACAATTTTCCTCTACTCAGTACTCTACACCTTATCAACTGTAGGGTAGGGATTTGACATCCTCACCGGGCTGAAGCCACGGTGATTCCAAAGATCACTCTTTGGGTTTCCTCTTTCCGCGACTCGGCTTACATTGGGGAGTTTCCCCACCAATGCAGAGGTCGATGTCTCCAGAGGCGTTAAGTGTTCCCGTGTGCCCCACGGTACGAAGTCCAAGCTCAAGTATGTTCCGAGCAGCATTCCAATCTCTGTCCAGCACAAACCCGCAATGATGACATTCGTGAACTCTTGTACTCAAAGACTTTTTGACGACTTCCCCACAGTTAGAACAATTGGCACTGGTGTAGTGAGGTGGAACGGCAACCGTCGCTACACCAAACACCTCGCCGAAATATTCCAACCAATCTCTAAAAACCGACCATGCAGCGTCAGAAATAGACTTAGACAGTTTTCTATTCTTGACCATGTTCCGTACCATCAAATCCTCATAGGCAACCAAGTCGCTAGACTGGATAACGCATCTTGCCAACTTCACGGCAAAATCTTTACGCTGCCTACTTACTTTGAGGTGCTTTCTACTCAAGCGGTTACGATGCTTGATTCTATTTTTAGAACCCTTTTGAGAATGGAAGAGTTTACGCCCAAGACGCTTGAGGGACTTTTCAGACTTTCTGAGATGTCGGGGATTCTCAACTGTCTTTCCGTCAGAATCGGTGTAGAAGTGAGTCAAACCAACGTCCAACCCGATGGTTTGACCCGTTGGCTCTCGCAATTCTTTTCGGTCAACGTCAAGACAAAACTGAGCGTAATAACCGTCAGCGCGACGAACAACCCGAACTCGTTTAATCTGATTCAACTGATAAAAATGCAAGTCGCGGGTTGCCCACAGATTAAAACTTCCCGACTTAAAACCATCGGTAAATGTAATAGTCCGTCTATCCTCCGACAGCTTATAGCCTGTGGTTTTGTATTCCACAGAAGCGTGCGTTTGATGCTTCTTAAAGCGTGGGAAACCTGTCTTGGAAAATCGCTCCACTTGGGGAAACCCCAAGACCGCGTTTTCCGCTTTTTTGGCTATATTCTTTTTACAGTTATCAAAAAACCGAGCAATAGCCGACCAAGCCCGTTCGGCAGATGCTTGTCGTGCCATCGAGTTGAGATTGTTAGCGAAGGGAAATTCTTTCTTCAGAACAGCGCAATAAGCACTCAGTTCATACTTTCCAACCCCTTTGTTATCCATCCAGTATCGGAGGCAAGAATTACGAATAAAACGAGCAGTGCGAATGGCTTCATCAAGCTTTTCGTACTGTTCAATACTACCCTTAAGTTTTGCTTCAAATACCAGCATAATTACGCCTTTGCATCTAGCGTAATATATCACAAAGTCGCCCTAGAAGGGCGAGGCTTTAAACCCATTTTTCCGGTAAAAATAAAAATTTGAGCAAACGGTAAATAATGTCCACCCTACAAAAATTGCTTCCGTACTCAGCACTCAGGGACTGACAAATAAAAAAATACTCAACTACTTCTTGTGGGGTGGGCGACACAAGGGCCCGTAGCCAAAGGCGCTCATGTTGCCCACCCCAGAAGTAGTAGTAATTTATTTGTTGTCAGTCCCTTAGCACTACTGGTCTGTCAAATTCATTTTGACGGTTAGAGAGACGCGATAAATCGCCGTCTCTACTCTTAATTTATCCATCAATTATTTATTGACAGACTACTACTTATTGACTCAGCACTAGTTGCCATTCTCTGTTTTGGGAATTCCACTTAGGTAATTGAGTTTCGCCGACAACATAGGGGCCCCAGTAACGACGAGAACCATCTTCTGCAAAAGCAACTAAAATATCTCCCTTCTCCAGCTTTAAATTATTCTGAGGTAGGGATAGAATCAGTCCCTTATCACTACCCTCTTGGGGAGCAAAATCCCAATGTGCCGGTACATCATAGTTAGTTTGTTTAGTACCAGAGCCTTTTGCTACCGACTGTCGCGCCAGTAAAGCCAGCCGCACAGGCTGATTTGTTTGATTGCTCACCCGCAAAGTCCCTTGATCCTTGACTTTGCTAGCTGATTTATCACGATCTGCCAAGACAGGATGAGTATTGTCTTTACTGCTATGTTCTACTTGATTGGTTGGGGTAGTTGCTGGAGTAGATAGACTAGCGGAAATACCTTTTTCAGGTGAAACAGGTGTAGATGAAGTTTTTTCCAACTGGGTAGTTTCAGTTGGCAGTTGTGAAGATGTATCTGGGTTTGTGGACTCAAAGGATACGCTCACTCCAAAGCACCCCAGCAGAGCAACAAGCAGTCCCAAGCAACAAGCTGTAACACCGACGTTACGATACACTGAAGATTTCATATTGATAGTTATTAGAAATAAATATTTTGTCTAGGCTTGACCAAATAGTAGCCTATTATCCTAAAAGGCAATCATAGAAAGTAGCTTAATATAGACTTTCCTTAAATTAGGGGCACGAATGTATTATAAGTATCATTTTGAGTAGAAAACATGTGGAGGAAATTATTTCCTTGATGTTTAATAAACAAGGGGTACAGACACCCATTGCTTCGGATCTTGACCGTAGGCTTGGATAAAAACAAGAAAATTATATACCCAGCCAGCCAATTCATTTGGATAAAAAATATTTGATTTTTGAAATACACGTAGAGTGCGTTAGCAAAGTGTAACGCACCTTCCGAATCTTTTGATGCCGTACTCTCGGCGATAACACACCCTACGTGTATTTAAATTTTTTCCAAAGTCAAATCGGATTGCTATAGCAATCCTAAATTGTTTTTGAAAAAACCTCAGTAGTCTTGTAGGGTGTGTTAGCTGAAAGTACGGCACCATTCCAAGCTTGCGGTGCCGTACTCTCGGCGCTAACACAACGCCAGTTGCTACAACGGATAGCGGAGCGTAAAGCCTTCTCTTCGAGAGGCTTCGCCAACGGCATAGCTTCGCTTAGAGCGAGTAATCGAGCGTCGGGAACCTCCGCAACGCACTGCCTCTCCTACGTATATTTCAAAAATCAAATACTAGTCCTATCTATCTATAATATTAACAAACAAGCTTAGGCTAAAACCATTATCCTGTTTAACATATTTTAAGATATCTTGACTTTTCCCCAGAAGTCTATCTGATGCAAAACACTCGTCTGAATAACTTGTTGGATGCCATTGCTACACGCTTGAGGCAATGGTTTTTAAATCCTTGGCGGCGACTATCGTTGCTAATAATTAGTTTTTTGTTCGGTTTTTTTCTGGGAAACGCAGTTTCCACTACAGCTGGTCAACGGGCAGAATTAGATATTGTGGCAGCTGGTTTTTTAGTACTGTTGACGGAAATTACCAGCAGGATATTTTACAGTCAGAGCTTTTTTGCCAAGCGATCGCTCTTGGTAGAATCACTAAATCTGCTCAAAGTTGGTTTCATCTATAGCCTGTTTCTCGAAGCCTTTAAGCTGGGATCGTAGGGAGATGGGGAATTGATGAATTTGTGGCTGGGTGAAATTTTGGCAACGGATGTGGTAGGGGAAACTTGGCAGCACCAAGCCAGAGAAGCAGCGCTGGCAGATCGGTTAAGGGCTAAAGCTTTTGGGATTACGCCGGAAAATGTCGATGAAGTGATAGAAAGGCGATCGCATTTACTAAAATCTGTCCTCCCAGCTTTTAACCAATTCTGCCAAACTACTCTCCAAGTACAACCCCAGGAAATGTTACAGGTGTTGTGGGACTTGTGGCTTCCTTTGGCGATCAAACTAGCATCGGGGCGCCAACAGTTGGAACGCCCGCTAATTCAGGGAATATTGGGAGGACAAGGCACCGGTAAAACCACAATGTCTAAGGTTCTCAGCTTGATTCTCGCTCAGTTGGGATACCGGACTCTGAGTTTATCTTTGGATGACTTATATAAAACTTATAGCGATCGCTTGGTTTTAACACAGCAAGATCCCCGCTTGATTTGGCGCGGCCCACCAGGAACCCACGATGTAGATTTAGGCTTAAATGTACTAGATCAAATCCGTCAGATGCAAAGTCCTGTTATGGTTCCCCGCTTTGATAAATCTGCCTATGAAGGCGCTGGCGATCGCACGACTCCAGAAATGGTTACAGGTGTAGATATTGTACTATTTGAAGGTTGGTTTGTGGGTGTGCGGCCAATCGACCCAGATGTATTTGATACTGCACCGCCGCCAATTCTCACAAATGAGGATAGAGCATTTGCTCGTGATATTAATCATCGCCTTCACGATTATTTACCATTGTGGGAGCGATTAGACAGCTTAATTTTGCTATATCCCACCGATTACCGTTGTTCTTTGGAGTGGCGCAAACAGGCGGAACAGCAGATGATTGCTGCGGGTAAATCTGGGATGAACAATGCAGAGATAGAGCAATTTGTCAATTATTTTTGGCGATCGCTTCACCCGGAATTATTCATCAAGCCGTTGGTAAAAAATGTAACAGTGGTTGCTCTAGTGATTGAGATTCATCCTGATCATAGTTTTGGTGAAGTTTTAAAAGTATTGGGCGAATAGAATTCGCTACTACACAAACGAAGTCCACCGACCTGGACTAAGAAAAAATCAAGGGTTTTTAACCCAATACGCTTGGGTTAAGGCTAAAACTCTTTTGTCAAAGTCAATTTAACGAACCGCATTCGCGTAGCGTCTCGTAGAGAAGGACGCAAAGGACGCAAAGGAAGATAAGAAAGAAATGCTTAACTGAACTGTATTGGTTTTTAACCTGCGGAGGCAGGTTTTGTCTGTGTAGCCAAGCCAGTGCGTTGGGCGGCTCCGCCGACTTGAAGCACCTGGCGCGCGACTTCTAGTCGCCAGGGCTAGTATGAATTGAGACTTAACAAATATCTTCTAACAGCTATGGTTTTCACGCAGATTTAGAAGCGATACAAAAGCGATCGCTCTAGTTAAATTCCCTTTTAAAGCTGACAAATTGCTTTGAGAGCTTGTAGCAACTGAGTTGAACGCTCTCTTTCCATTAAATTTAATTCTGGCAACAGATAATAAATAGGGGGATTTCCTTGTTCGATATAGACAAACTGATAACTTCTCCCATTAGTAGTTAATCCCCAAACTGATTTTTGATTATCTAAATTTTTATAAGCGTATGTGAGTAGCTGAGGTAAACCTGTTGATATATCAATCTGACTATTTTTAGATTCAATTAACAGTACCCAAAAGTATGTTTGAGGTTTTGTATGTTTAGCTTTACTAACAGCTAAAATATCAAATCTTCCTTTAATTTTGATATCTTCATCTTCAACTTCAATCTCAGCAATATTCTCCTCCAAAAGAATCTCGATAGGATAGCGATAAAAACCAGCTAATCTTAATAAAGGGGCAACTGCAAGAAACTTTACCTGACCTTCAGAAACTTTTCCTGCTGTAAGGTAGCGTCGAAAGTCATTACTAATTTGCAGAAGTTCTTGCTGTTCTGCTTCCGTGAGAGGTTCCAGAGATAAGTAGTTAGAAAATGAGTCCCTGTATTGTTCTTGAAAGTCAAATAGACGCTGAACTTCTTCTAAGGATAAATTACGAGCGTTGAGAATTGTCATATATATATTTTTGCTTGATTAAGGTGAAACCCAATCCAAATTCTTTATATAAAACCTATCTTAACCCCAGGTTGACTGACCAACTTCGTTAGGCTGCAACGAAAAAGATTTGTCAGTTAGGAATAAGAATTAAATAATATACAATTTATGTCCCTGGCTTACCTCACCCTCAATCCCTCTCCGATATATTGGAGAGGGAAGCTAGAGACAGGATGAAGTTTTCCATTTTATTTAATCTACGTTCCTTAATCAAATATTTACCTACAGTAAAATCTGTAAACTGTCTTTTATAAGGCAATACGCTTGGGTTAAGGCTCAAACTCTTTGTCAAAGTCAATGTTTGCTAGTCGAGATAGTCGGGGGGGAATACTTTCTGACCGTACTTTTCGGCGATGCCCTGCAACCGTTGCTGATCTTCCGGACTCATAACCGGGGGAGGCAGAAAGGTGCCGGCTGGCACGGGCGTGCCTATTTCCTTAAAGAAGTCCTCTAGTCCGGCAGGAACTACCACGCACAACAGGTGTGCTATTGTATCCGTCTTATTCTTAAAACAATGCACCACCCCACCCAAGGGTATGTTGATAAATGAACCCTTCCGGGCTGTATAAGTTTGAGATTTAGTTTTAACCTCAACTTCCCCTTCCAGTACATAAAAAGCTTCTTGAAAGCGGGCGTGCGCGTGGGGGCCAGGCCCGCCTTGCGGCGGCACCAGCATATCAATGACAGCGTAAGCCCCGTTGGTTTGTTCACCGGTAATAACTAGGCGATAGGTATCACCTACCACCGACAGAATCTGGCCGTCCTGAGCATTTACGCTTGTAAGATCATTGATTGGATTTTCCATGATGTTAAATTTGATCCCTTTTTTAAGATTTCCTAAGTTGCCTTGTTTGAGTCTACGGTCAATGCGTCGCACTGAGCGCCCGAACCGTGAAAAGAAGTTTGTTATGTGTAGCCGCAAATTCCATTCGCTGAAGCTTAAGTTGACTGTGCCCCTACGAAAGGTGTGGTTGAAATAAATCAAAACTGCTGTAAAATATAGAACTTTCGTAGTTTATTAGGCAAGCCTTCTTTTAACTTCCTCAGCCAAATCTACCAGTTGCACTTCTACTTGCTCACCTGTTTTCAAATCTTTGAGCGAAGACTTTTGCGTTGCTGCTTCCTCAGAACCAATAATTACACAAAATTGAATTCCTTGTTTGTCAGCTAGCTGAAATTGTTTACCCAAGGGGCGCTTATCAAAGTTAGTTATCACATTAATTCCCGCCTGACGCAGATGTTGAGAAACTTTTAAATAAGTTGGCATTAAATCATCTTGCATATTCACTACCATCACCTGGGCTGGTGTAGCAGCTAAGGTATTAAGAACACCAGCTTTTAGTAAACGACTAATTAAGCGAGTTAAGCCAATAGAAATGCCTACACCAGGCATTTTTTCACCCAAAAATACTCCGACTAATTCTTCATATCTACCGCCAGAACAAATACTACCTAATGCTTCATGTCCTAATAAGGTTGTTTCGTAAACAGTGCCGGTATAGTAATCAAGACCACGGGCAATGGATAAATCAATACAAAAACGATTTTCGGCAACTCCGAGATTACGCACGCCTGCAATTACCGTTTCTAATTCAGTAACTCCCAGGATCAATTGCTCAGTTTCTGACAGATTTTCTGCGAGGTGCTTAAGCTTATCTAAGATTTCATCAACCGAACCATCAATTTTAATAAAATCAATAATATTTTGAGCCTGTTCTGCTAAAATACCCTCTTTTTCTAAATCTTGCTTTACTTTAGTTTCACCAATTTTTTCTAAAGTATCAACGATGCCAATACAGGATTTAATTTGGTTTTCAGCAATTCCCACTGACTTAAAGAAACCAGTCAGAACTTTGCGATTATTGATGCGAATCAGAAAATCACCAATATTAATTGCTTCAAATATCTCAGTGATAATTGCAGGCATCTGAGCATCATAGAGCAAGCTGAGTTCACGACGAGCAACTACGTCAATATCACACTGACGAAACTGACGAAAACGCCCATCTTTAGCGCGTTCTCCCCGAAAAACTACATCCATTTGATAGCGGGCAAAGGGAAAAGTTAACTCATTCAGGTGACGGGCAATATAAGCCGCCAAAGGAACTGTTTGATCAAACTTTAAAGCTCTTGCTTCCGAAGCAGTTTCGTCCGATTTATCTCTCCCCGATTTATCTCTCTCGGCTTGTCGATTTGGTGGCAGGATGGGATCAATGCCATAGATGATATTGTCGCCTTGATTCCCTTTAGCTTGCAGAACTTCTAAACGTTCTACAGCAGGTGTTTCGATGGGCGTAAATCCATAGCTTTCAAAAACTCTACGGATGATATCTAGCAAATATAATTCGAGACGCTTTTCACTAGGAAGAAACTCTGGGAAACCGCTAGGAGTAGAAAAGTTTATTTTGTCACCTTTTGCCATGCGTGTACCTTACTAAGTTGAGATTTGAGAGCATACGGAATCCGCCGGAAGCATCTCACTTTCGTAGAAAGCTCTTTAAACCTCACCCCAACCCTCTCCTTAGTAAGGAGAGGGAGTAGAAATCTTTGCTGAGGGGAGAAATTACTATTTTAGCCGTTCTTCTTGAATTAGAGTGCGTTGAAAGATTTGATTATTCTTAAACCAATGCCAAGTGCGGGCACGATTGTTATTGTCAGGACTAATGTAGATCATTTCATATATGGTCATTTCTGGGTTTGTCTTATAAGCAAACCACAAAATAACAACTGAATCATCTGCTTCCCAAGCTTTTCCTTGTATGCGATCGGTGTCAAACCAGAGCTTATTATCTTTATAGCTTCCTGGAAATTCATACTCTTCTCGTTTACCATCAGACCAGTTGTAGCGATTTATTTGATAGTAGGGATGAGGACTATTTTCAGGAAACTGACAAGTTAAGTGAGATTCATACTTGTCGAGAATCTTTCCTGCTGTATCAATTAATGTATAAGTTCCTACCCAATCTCCTTCATGACGGGCAAGTACGGGCATTGCTTCTCGAATATTTGACATTGCAATTCACCTTTTATTGTTCTAACATCTGGAAAAATTGAGTAAAGTAATCGGGAAAAGTTTTCGCTGTACGACCAGAGTCTTTTATTACAATGCCTGGAACCTTTAAGCCAGTGACAGCAAATGCCAGTCTTCACTAAATAAGGCATTTTCTAAAATCGAGTCACCTGGCGCTAAGGCAGCAACAAGTAATGCCCGATTGGTAATACTTTTAGAAACAGGAATCTCTACCGTGGCATCTACTGGGCGATTCAGAACAGGGATTGCAATGGTATCCATTTTAAACCTCTGTGCAGGTAGTCAGCTACAACTTAATTATGTTCGCATATTATGAGTGGGGAAGATATCAAAGACGGCTTTAATCATCGCTGGCGTAAATTCTTTAGAAGATAAACTGGCAAAACCAGTACCACGCGCTGCCATGATATCGCTGTGGCCGCCAAAAATTGAGAGGGCTGGCGCGGCTAGCGATCGCCTTATGGTCTGCCCAGTTGAGCAAATTCATCCTGACTGAAAATTCTGCAATGCAAAGAGTCTGCGAAAAATTGGGCTTCTGTATTCATCCCACTGCTGAGACTTCAGTCGTGAGAGCAGAAATTATAACTTGACGTGAAGCATAACGAATTCCGTTTGTAGCACTTGCCCGTCAGTTTTTCAGGAGAAACTCAAGGTTGAAAGCGAAGGTGTTGGAGCGATCTTACTTGGGCAATGGTTTCAAAATCGCGATCGTTGTGAATCAGAAGCAAATTATTTTCCAGAGCCGTTTGAGCAATGCAGCAATCGATTGGGCTGCGAACGGTAAGCCCTTGGCGGCGCAAGTCATAGTAAATACGGGCAGCCGCTTGCCAAGAATGAATTGAGGGTTCAATATAATTTTGTGTTTCGAGGTAGGTGGAGAGGAGAGTCCATTCTTGCTCGTTCAGGCTACCTTGAAGCAATTCAAGCTGAGTGAATCGGGTGAGTAGAACTTCCCGATTAGCAATCAGGGTTTCAATCTGCTGGCGAACTTGACCGTTGCGGTCGCGGAAGACGACTATCCAAACTGATGTATCAATCAGCAGCATGACGAGTCTCGCGCAGAGCTTTGTGGTCAAAGTCTGGGACTAACTGAATTTGTCCAGCGAGGTCGAAAAGGTTTCTCTTGCGGCGCGATGCTTCAGAGGAGCTACTTCGTGAACGTACAAGTTCTTGCAGAGCAAAATTCACTAGTTCTTCTTGGGTAGTGAGGTTGGTAAGTTGTAAGGCTTCGTTAAGGAGAGATTCATCAAGGTTAAGGGTAATTTGCATAGGTATGAGTTGAGATAAACACAATATTCTCCTCACATTTTAATCGGATTCTGTAATGATGCTCTGAATGTCATCTGCGGCAATATCGACTTGTTCAGATTTTGCATAAATAGTCAGCAAAATAATTCCCGTTGCTGTCTTGGCATAGTAAATCAGACGATAACCGCCGCTTTTACCTTTTTGAGTGTCACTATTTCGGACTCTTAACTTGAAGACCGCATAACCAACACCAGGTATTTGATCTCCTGGCAACTCTCCCTGTTCAAGTTGTTCGATGACGGGTTGTATATCATTCCGAATACTGCGATACTTCTTGGCAAGAGCGCGTAGATTTCGGTTGAACGTTGGCGAAGCTTCAACTTGAATGAAAGGCTGATCAGTCATTTTCAAGCCCTTCCCAAAGTTGAGCCACTGGGATAGTTTGCCCAGTCATGGCTTCGTGCCAAGCTTGCCGGAAATCTGCTAAGACTTCTGCTTGAGATTGATCATCTAGAACTTCCTCTTCTGGAATTAGAATAATAACTTCTACGCGGCTATTTTTATCTGTTATGAGAGGATGATCTAAGGTTAATTGTCCTTGCTCATTAATCGTTGCCATGACTTTAACTGCTTTCATTGCTATTCCAAGATGTTAAGTAGTAGTGGTTAGGTTAATGTCTAAGGCTTTTCCTAAACTCGACTTTCACACTTTCGGCTCCAGAAGTTGAAAGATGGACTCACGGCTAACCAGTTCAGTTGTTTCACCTTCAGCGATCGCTTGCTCCATTGCCACATCTTCAATAATTTCTGCCAGAAATTCAGAGACTTCTTTTCGATTGTCACGAATTAATTCGATGATCGCGCTTTTTAAAAGCTTCTGCTCTAACAAACTTCGGTTTTTTTGGTGTAAATTCTTGAATCACTCCCTCCGGTGTTGTTCCATTTTTAATATCTTGATCCAAGACATCTCTAATATTTGACCAGCCTCCAAAGTATGATTTAATCTGATTTTCAAGCTCATTATACTTTGGCTGGTAATACTCAGCGTCGAAGCGACCGGAGGACAGGAACGACTCAGAAAAACTCTTGACGGCAAATGTTTGTTCCGTAGGTTGCTAGTCCTTCAAGCCAAGCTCCGACAACAGCAAATCTTCAGCTTGTTGATAAGTTAAATCTGCTTGAGCTAGAAGCAGCTTTGAGTAATTTATGATATCAGTGATAAATTTTTTAAAATTTTCATTTAGGACAGGAACTATAATCTGATCCATATCCGCCAAAATCCGGCAGCGTTCGGCAATGAAATCTCGAATATTCTTATCCGATGAATTGTTAAACCGTCCTTGGGGCAGCACGATCGCCATTCTACCCCCCGGTTTCAAAAAGTCCAAATTGCGCTCAATAAACAAAATATCGCGCCCCACCTTGGTTTGCCACTTACCATCCGGCTTCTTTGCCAAATCATAACTCCCCATTCTCAAACCACCAAGGGTCATTAGTAGCGTTAGTTTTGATCAAAATAGCTTTTTTTCGCATGAACCGTTTCAGCGCTGCTGCACCCATGCGTGACCCTCCCAGACCAGAGAATTTAAAGGCGTTTTTCTCTCCCTCGTGCATCATGGCGGTGAGTCCAGCATCATTGATACTGATGCCACCTGCATCTATCTGGTACGCAACTTCTAAGGCTTCTGCTGCTGACTCGGCAAACACAGCAGCACTCAATCCATAAATTGAATCGTTCGCTAAAGAGACTGCTTCCTCTACTGTGGAAAAAGGCATCACTGGCATAATCGGGCCAAAAGTCTCTTCGGTCATCACTTTCATGGAATGGTCAACCTGGGTGAGAACTGTCGGACGACACCACCAACCTCCACCTAAATCTTCAATTACACCGCCGCAGTGAATTACTGCTCCCTTTTCAACTGCATCTAGGAGATGATCACTAATAATTGCTGCTTGTCTTTCGGCGATGATGGGGCCAATTTCTCCACTTTCGACTGTAGGGTAGGCTAGCTGAAGGCGATGTGCTTTGGCTACTAGTTGATGGTAAAATTTTTCAAATATCGATTCCGCAACATAAATTCGCTCAATTGATAGGCATGACTGTCCGCTGTTGACGACGGAACCCCACAATATAGCTGAGGTTGCTAATTCTAAATTCGCTGATTCTAAAACGATCGCCGGATCTTTTCCCCCTAATTCCAAAAAAGCTGGAATAAAGCGTTTAGCAGCGGCTTCTGCTACTTTTCGCCCCGTCGCTACACTGCCTGTAAAGCACACCAAATCTACATTTTCAATCAAAATAGATCCGGTTGCGCCTCCTCCTTCAACAAAAGTTAATATATCGCGCAGTTTGGGGACGGCGTTGAGTGCTGTAATCAGTGGTGCTACGAAACGGGGAGCGATTTCACTGGGTTTGACAATGACAGCACAACCCGCCAATAATGCCGGAATGGTATCAATGGTAGACAGCAACAGCGGAAAATTCCACGGGCTAATTATTCCAACTAGGGGATAAGGAACGGATGTTTGTTGCAAGGCGATAAACGGAATGGCTGTATTTTTTGCAGATTCTTGCAGCAACTCCGGCGCTAACCGACACCAGCGATCGATGCTAGAAAGGAAGGAATCTATTTCTAATACTGAGACTGACAATCTTCCTGTATCATTTACCAAAGCTTCAGTTAAGCGATCGCGTCCAGATAATATAGCTTGCTTCCACTGCTGTAAAGCTTCAATTCTCCCCTCTAAACCCAACTGCTGCCAACGAACTTGCGCTCTGCGGCTGCGCTTACATTGCTGTACCAGCAACTTTGGAGGCGCTGGGATAATTACGTAGTCAAATTTACCAGTTCGGGGATTGCGGACTTCTATTGGTTTTGTCATTAGGAGTTATTAAATTTTGGATTTTAGATTTTAGATTTTAGATTTTAGATTTTAGATTTTTTCTTCAATCCAAAATCCAAAATTCAAAATCTCAAATTTTTCTGCCCCATGCCCCGATTCAAATTATCCCCAGTTTAGCTAACCGCTCAATGGTGGCTTGCTGCGTTTGGAGGAAGTGTTTGCGGTCTACTTCTCCTTCCAGCATAGTATTAGCAGGGTAAAAGTGTGATTGGCGGTAACTTTCGGCGTATAGCTCAAACCGTTGGCGTGAAAGTAAATTATTTAACCCCGGTCGGCGGCGATCGCGGCGTAATGCGGCTAGGTCAATCTCTGCGAAAGCTGCCATGCTCTCGCCTGCACCTGTCTCTGCTAAAACGATTCCGCGATGGTCGATGATTTTAGAGCCACCATCAGCCGAAGCAATGGGGATGGCAATATTAGCGACGCCTGCGGTATTGGCTGAAACTACGTATGCCAGATTTTCGACGGCGCGAGTGATTTTTGCCGCGTCTTTGGGGGTGAGGTTTTTGTTGTATACTTCCGAGGTGGAATGCACAAAAATCTCCGCTCCTCGCATCGCCAAACACCGCGCCACTTCTGGATACAAAATTTCTTCTGATGCTAAAGCTGCCAAATTACCGATCTCCGTTTTGGCAACGGGGAAAACTCCCTCTAAACCATAGCAGTCGAGATATTTATCCCAAACATCATGGGGGGTGGGAGCAAATAAGGAATTTAGCCGCCGATACCGCAAAACAATTGAGCCAGAGGGGTCAATAATAAAGCAGGTTTGGAAATACAAGCCGGGAAAGTTGGGGTCAACTTCGTAGGCGTTACCAGCCAAAAAGATTTTATGCTTTTGGGCAATTTTACCAAGTGCTTCATACTCAGCCCCAGCCATCTCTATACAGGCTTTTTCTGCCCACCCTAAGAGAGAATCTCCCATTGGGAAACCAGTTAGGAAATATTCTGGCAGTACAATTAAACGACAATCGAAGCCAATGAAAGCAATACTGGCAGCAATTTGTTGAGCTAGGCGGTTGATGGAGTTTTGCATGAGCGATCGCGCTTCGTGGCGATTGCTTGTTTGGTTGACTGCATGACAAGTAACTTGCAGTGCCAAAGCGCGGTAGGATTCTAAATTAGTCGTCATTGGTCATTAGTCATTGGTCATTGGTCATTAGCAAAGGACAAAGCGATCGTACAAGTTTATTGATTGCTTCTCCTGTCTTTGTATAAACTTAATTTAAATGAAGAACTCCAGGTAGGAGAGAGAATGTCAAATTTCCCCGATCGCACAGAGTCAAACACCGATAAAGTTTTACTCATCGGAGTTACTGGCGGCACAGGTGGAAATGTCGTCAAGGGATTTCTCGAACAGGGAGTTACCAACCTGCGAGTCATCACTAGAGAAATTAACCTTAATCGTCCAACTCTTGCAAAGCTCAATGATGCCGGAGTTGAACTGGTAAAAGCCAACCTCGACGATGAAGCCTCGCTCATCGCAGCCTTTGCAGGGATTTCGGCTGTTTACTGCCACGCTACTTCTGCGGACTCGACTAAAATTGACCCGCTAGAGGTGGAGAGAGCAAGGCGAGTTGCACAAGTTAGCAAGCAAGCTGACATTAAGCATTTTGTTTACAATTCCGCAGGTGGGGCGGATAGGAATTCAGGAATCCCCCGCATTCAGCAAAAGTACCAAGTGGAGGAAATTCTCAAAGAAGCTGGCTTACCGACTACTATGTTGCGAGCTTGCTTGTTTATGGAGGAGTTTTGGAAGAAGTACACGCGACCTTCTATTCTCAAAGGTAGTTTCCCGTTTTCTATTCAGCAAGATAAGCCGCTTCATCTAATTACAACCAAGGACATGGGCCGCGTTGCTGCCTACGTAATTAAACATCCCACTAAGTATATTGGTCAAGAAATTGAGCTAGCTGGCGATGTGCTGACTCCTCTTCAGATGGCAGAGGCGTTCTCCCAAGCGCAGGGGATGAAAGTTGTCTACAAAGAGACACCCGCCTGGATTTTTTTACTCTTGCTGCAAAAAGAACTGTTTGATTTGATTCAGTGGTATCGCAAACAAGGTTATCAAGCCGATGTCCAGCGTTTACGAGAAGAGGAGTTTCCTGGACTTCTAACCACATTTAGGGAATTTCTGGCAGAAACCAACTGGGCAAATGCGGAACTCACCTACGAGAGTCTGTGATCGGATTAGTACACTGTGGCATTGGTCATTGGTCATTGGTCATTAGCAAAGGACAACTGACAAAGGACAAATGACCAATTCAGAGAATGCGATGCCTAGGTTGGGCTTACGCCTACGCCACCCCAGAGCGATCGCACAAGTCTATCTGTCAATTCCGATCCAAATAGTCGCACAGCGATTTGGTTATCTGCGTCGCGTTCTGCACTGCTCCGGCGGAGCCACAAATCACGAGCCGCTAGAGCATCCCGTGCATCTTCTGGCACAGGTTCAGCTGCATCTACCCAAGTTAACCAGCGATCGAGTGTTTCATGTGCAAGCGTGCGAGTTAGTTCGAGGATATCAAGAGTAGGTGCGCCGGTGTAGCACAACCTAACAGGGGATTGAAATAGGCGAATATACACATTTTTGCTGGTAAATAACTTGAGCCGCGAATCGGACTGCAACTTCAAGAATGTTTGGTTAACTGGCTCATAGTAGCGATCGAGATATGCCAAATCGGTTAAAAGCTCAGTCCGGGGGATGTAATCTATATAAAAGAAAATATTTGGATATGTGCCAAATTCAAATGCTAAATGAGGAACCTGAATATGCGACTTCAACCAAGTCGTGAGACGCATGACGCTGAAGTTTGAACTTTCAGGGTTTCCCAGCCACGAATGAACTAGCCAGTCAATTTCTGACCCGAAAAAAGTGGTCAGCGAGCCGTTGATATTGCCATCGAGACTGCGGTATGGCTGTAAATCTAGTGTAGAAGGGTCTGGATGTAACTGAAAACGAGCCTCTAGTTTTTGGTGGAGTTCCTTGGTAATTTCCCACAACTGCTCAAATACAGCTTTCTTGTCTAGATCAGTTGGTTGCTGAGTCATAGTTTGAGTTTGTTGCTTTTATATAGACTTTGACACTTTCCCCATCTGTGATCAGGGGGAACATCTGTGCGTTGCTACCAAAGCCTATATTACATCGTAGACTGCGATCGCTATCATCATTTGTTGCTGGATTCAAATCGGCTAAGACTAGACGCATCAACTTAGCCGTAATGCCTCTGAAATAGCAATTTTGCAGCGTAATTATTACGACTACATTATTCGTTATAAATCATCATTGCAAAAAATCGGTTTAAATCCCCGTCTGAAAATGTCTTTAATGCAAGAATTTTGTTAGGGACTGACAAATAAAAAAATATCCCAAAACTGACGCAAAAATCCTCTCTATTTCTCTTCTCTCTGTGTTCTCTGCGTCTGGAGTGGTAGCCTGCGGCAAGCCGCTTTGCGTCTACGTTTCTTTGAATAATTTATTTCTTGTCAGTCCCTTAGCGCACGGCATAGCAACTCTTAGAGACGCACTCGCGTTCGCTTGGAGCGAGTCTGCGTTCGCTTTTAGCGTCTCGTAGAGAGCGTCATTTTGAATTTTGAATTGTTAACTAGGGAGTGGTTCGCTAACATCATTTGCGAACCATTCCCCCTTTTCCACATCCCATGACAAGTCAGCGTTACGGCGTGTAGGAGAGCTTGTAGATGGTGCCGCTGTAGTCATCCGAGATTAATAAATTACCCTGCTGATCCACTGCCATATCCACGGGTCGCCCCCAGACTTCTTGGGTTGCTGGAATTACCCAGCCGCTGACTAAATCTATCTGGTTCGCTGGGATCTTTGTCGTATTCTCCCAAGGAAAGTAAGCTATTTTATAGCCCGTTTTCTGCTGCCGATTCCATGAGCCGTGCAGCCCTACCACCACCCCAGTTGAGTACAGGCTGGGAAACTTCGTATTTTGTAAGAAGGTTAGTCCCAACGGAGCCGAATGCGCTTGGATACCTCTGATAATCTTGTCCATCGCATTGCAATTAACATGTCCATCAGCATTGAACTGATAGTCGCGGTCAAAGGGCATATAGTAGGAGCGATCTGACGTGTCAGGATTGGGGTTGCAGAATGGCCAACCGTAGTTGCCGCCATCTCGGACTCGCGTGAACTCCTCTGGCGGGTGGTTGTCCACATAGGACGGGATAACCTTACCGTAGTTGTTAGTGGCATCCTTGAAGGGATAGGCGATGTTGTCTCGATTATTAACGGCTACCCAAAGGTCATTTGTGCCAGGGACGAATGCCAGTCCTTCTGCATTGCGTAAACCTTGGGCAAAAAGCCGCGGATTGCTTCCATCAGCGTTGTACTGGTAAATCGCACCGCGCCGTGGGTTACTGACAGTATCTGCTACGCAGGCGTTGCATGTCGAGGCGATCGACACATATAGTTTGTGGTTGGTATCGAGTGCGATATTTTTCAGTTCGTGACCGTAAGCACCTTTGAGTTCCGAGGTGCTGCTGTCTGGTAAGCCAGCGACGACAACTTGGCGATTCTGGGCAGTTATATCTCCAAATTTGTAGATGAAGCGGTTAATTCGATTACTCTCAGAGATATAAATGTATGTGGTGTTGTTAATCGTGTGAAACACAATGTCCTGCGGGTTGCGTAGACCTGTCACGAAGTCAGAAATAATTGGGTCTTTGCTGCCATTTGCCCTGACAATTAGCACTTTACCGGTACTGGGCTGCGACACGAGAAGATTGCCATTGGGAGCAACTGCGATAAAGCGGGCTTTCGGAATGCGAGCATAAACGGAGATGGAGAAGTTGGGCGGCACTTTCAAGTAACGGCTAATATTGAAGGGCCAATAGCTCATTGTATTAGACACCTTCAGCTTGGTGTCAACAGACGCAGCTGCTGGGATGGCCAACGCTGGGGTGGAAAGAACCTCGAAGGGCATCACAGTAGTAAGCAGGGCGAGCAAGCTAACTAGCCGCGCAGATACTATCCGTCCGAGCCACTGTTTTGGCTGTAGAGCAAACAGAATTGACATTTTCAACTTCCTTTTGATGTGGATAGTAAAATAGATAACTACATTTAAGACTGTGTTTAAAGCCTTAGTTGTAGCAGCCAGCAACCCCAGAAATGCTTGTGTAAATTCAGAGATAGCTTTTTTAAACTTCTGCTAGTTGTTAGAGTATGGGGCTGGCAAGAAGTTGAGTCTATTTGCCAATAATCTTCGTCAAAATGGATGATAAAGGTGATTACAGTTAATAGACCCATCCGAAAATTCACTTGCATAAACCAAGGAAATAAAATGCTATCTCTGTTGACTCAAATTAATGTTCCAAAAGGCTAGGGCGAATTAAATAACATCCGAAATTGGGCAGACCCTCAAAATTAAACAACACTATCTTTTGCCTCTAAACTATCAGCAACTATATGATACAATCATTACTGCGTTGTTTGAAGACATATAAATGTTGTCTAAAACCCTTAAACAGACTGGGTTCTAATTTTCCGAAAAAGTCTAATTGTGACCCGAATATTTCTGAATTGCAGGTTTGATTGATTAATATTGCTCTTGGCTAGATTTAACTAGCATATACAGCAGTTTTCTTTTGCATTAAATACAAAGCTATGGGTTTTGAGGCAGGACGCAGGAGGCAGCTATGCTGGAGGTAGAAACTCTTTGTATCTGATTTTCCGTCCGGCATTGCGTACCTCACTTACTTGCAAACTGCTGTATAGAACTCTGGTTTGATTAATGAAAAGTTTTTAAGATAAAAGTTTTGCTGGACAAAGTTTTTAGTCTCAGTATGCTGATCATTACTCAAGTCTGATTCCTATATTTGGTTACATCCTATTGAGATAAAAGTGAAACGTAATTCGTATATTCACTAATATTTGAATTTTATTTAAAAATTTTTAGAGTAAATTTACGTTAGTAAATTTACCTAAGCTGGAATTTAATATCATGATTTTAGCAAAAAGTGGCGATACTCAATCAAATGCAAGTTATTGTTAGTTTACTGAGATCAGTCCTCTATCTTCATCCTTCTTTTTTACCGAAGGTATTGAGTGTAGATAAGAGTTGCAATCGCAAGGGTGTTGGGATTGCAACTCTTGGAGACGCTACCGCGAAGGCTTACGCCAACGCAATGACATATCACAACTAATTTACCGGACATGATATAGCAGGGAACTCTTAATAGGGAACTCTTAACAGGCTTGAAAGTCTCTTGGTGTCAGTGTTTTCTGATTAGCTGATGTCAACCGCTACCTGGCAACTGCTATA